>PMYY01000251.1 GCA_003170655.1 Nitrospiraceae bacterium | reverse complement strand
GCAACAAAAATACAAAGAAAGGAAGTTGGCTATTATGACATAGTGTAACACAGGACAGCTTTGATTTTCATTCCTTGGGAAGCGAAAACTCACGGTAGATTTTAAGGGTGGATCAATAACATCTGATGCCAGACTTCTGCTAGCGCGTCAGGCAGATCAGAGCAGAATTTATTGACGCTTCTTCAGCAACGGATATACCAGATCGTGGCATGCTACGAATAATGTGATGACACCAACCTTCTGAAAACGGATCTTGCGTTGAAAGCGGCTTGCGGAAAGATGCCGAGTGACGCAGAACTTGGCTCTCAGCCGACATTGTCGCCGTTGGTGACTTCTGTCACCCAAGAAGATCTGCATCGGATATGGCAGTGGTTTGTCGATCTGTATATCCGCCACAATTGGAAGCACAAGCCTAGAAGAATCATCATTGATGCCGACAGCCCCGACGATCCCACATATGGGGATCAGCAGCTCACCTTTTTCCACGGCTACTATGACCAAAAAATATATGTGCCATCCTTTGTTGGTCTATGCGGCCGATACTGGTGAGATGATCTCGGTGGCATTGNNAGGGTAGACAATAGGCACGCCAGTTATGAAATAGTTTCAGTACTGAAATTCGAAAAGAACCGATTTGTTGACATTCACTAAAATTAGGACGAGTGACGAAAGCAGATCAGGATAAAAGAGTCAGAATGATACTCTCGCGATTTTCTTGACAGTCCTCATCTTCAAGCATAGAATCATTCCATGCACAGGCCCGCGGATATACTGCGGTTGTTCTGATTTAACGAGGGAAGCAAGAACGCAAACCATATCACCCGCTGATTTGGAGAAATGGAATATTATCTATTTAACATCTTAAGCATTCTCATTGGCATAAGTATTCCTCTATTGCTCGAGAGAATAAAGGGAAAACCTCCAAATAATGATTTCAACCTGAGGGACTTGAGCACGGTCCTGTCTGTTTTAATCGCCTATTACGCCATTCTTTATTTATACTTTGCATTTCAAACGAATAAACATGTCATATTTTATTTTTTCATAGTAGTTCATATTGCTTTAACAACGGCACTTATCGCTGCCGTTGCACGATTTACGCCGTTGCGGGCATCGTTCAGAAGTCTTCTGCTCTTCCCGCGCTTTGAACGCCGGTCGGGTACCTATATCGTCATCCTGTGCTTCTTCATTTATACGTCATTTACAGTATTCGAATCGGTGGGCGCGCTTCAGGGAAGATTGGAATATTTGGGGCCGGGCAATTTAATCATACTGGAGGCCGTTTACAACAACCCTTTCATCGTGCTGCCGATATTTATTTTGACCGAAATATTCGGTGTTGCGGGCGAAGAGATCGTGTGCAGATACTTTTCCGTAAACGCGCTCAGGCAGAAACTAGGAAAATCATCCGTCATCGTGACCTCTTCTCTTATCTGGACTCTGATGCATTGGGATACGAATCCCGGTATCTTTATTCTGGGCCTGCTTCTGGGATATTTATATTATGAAACCAAATCGCTGTCGGTCTGCATTTTGCTACATTTCATATACAACCTCACCATTTTGACGATGCCTTTCTATCTGTTATTCAGGCAAACCGGAGATATCACCTTTTCTCCATTTCAATATGTTTCGGCATTATCTGTTCTCCAGGTCGTCTTGTATCACTCAGCTGAAATGCTATTTGCAAAATCTGAATAGAAGCAGGCCTGGAGGCTTACACCTTACGTTTCTCGAATTCATCAATATTTTTCTGAATTACTTTTACCGCCCCTGCAAAAGCCTCACCACCCTTTGTCAGAGAATCGAGGATGCTTTCTTCCCAGGACCTCCCTGACATAGTCTCCTTGAAAAACCTTTTCCACGAATTTATCAGTTTATCGCCGTGCAATCTCTTGCCGATTACGTAATCCATAACAAACGGCAAAACGAAATTCTCGTAATAATTTCTTCGGTCTGATTGGTCGACCTCCTGGCCAAGCAGGTTGACCTGAAGCCCATTGTAGAAGTCTTCGTATCTTTGCTCCTGGATAATTGTGCGAAGAACGCCATGTGCTTCAGCGTATTCGCTGCCTGCGAATGGATTGTTCTCTGCCATGAGCGACACCTCCCGTTAAAGATGCATTCATACCTTTAGGCAACTATTTCGTTCCCTGCTCTCCGCTCTCTTCTGCCGCATCCTCAGGCTCCCTGAGCGTCATGTCCTTGCAGTAATCGGGACATTTCTGTCCGGGCCTTCATGGAAAATTGTTTCTGGCAGGTTGCCCTCCACGCGCAGATGATGCACACCTCTTTTTCTTTCATTTATGCCCTTCCCCTGAAGTGACTCTCCAGCACCTTTTCGATATTGGCGACGACACTGTCCTTCGCATTCATTATAAACTTTTTCGGGCCGTGCGTTCCCTGAGCAGAAATCTCGAATAGCTCCCTATCCACCCGCCTGACCTCCGGAGTATCTTGATAACGATTCCTAAGCTCCTCCTCGAACATTGGCACTATTTTGTCCTTCATCCTCAGTTCGGTATCCATGAAGAATATCGCCATCTCCGGCATCAGATCGTGCGTCCTCTCAAAAAAAGATGCTATCTCATTCTGGTAGATCTGTCTTGGCGGCGATGATTTGATCTCCATGCAGATGATGGCACCTTCGATCCTTGATAAGAGGTCGTAATCACCGCCGACAGTGCGATGCTTCATCTTCACGCCCCAGATGGTCTCTGCCGAGAATTCACGGCAGAATATCTCGGAGACAAACCACTCGAGGGTAGATCCGAAGCTCTTAATCGGCCCCCTCTGGAGCCTAAAGTTTTCGCCTTCGGGAATGAGCATGCCAATGTTGACCAGGTACTGGACATATTCAGTGGTTACCTCCTTTGTCGCGTAGCGCGTTACCTGCGCGAGAGCGACCAAGGGCTGGTGTTTGATAACATCGCGCAGGAAAATACGGAAGGAATATTTCTTGAGCATTTCATAGTAGCCGTCGATGAATTGCTTGTCGGGCACAATCAGATCTGCGGGTGGCTCTTTCTTGTAAATGTTGAACCCGCGGCGTCGGAGCATCACCGAAAGTGAAGGCGTAAGACGGTTGAGACACCCCCTGAGACGCTTGATTTCCTCTCTTAGAATCGATATCTCATGGGCCTCATCTGTCACCATACTTTATTTTATCAATTTTCATCATCGATAACCTAAGCCATCCCGCCGGCGCACCATGCTCTGAAGTCATTCTCTTAAATTTGAATTATCATCCCCTTCATGATAAAATACATGGCTTCTGCAGATAACTCTGTGCAAATAAACTATTAAAAGCTAAGGGAAATCCATTTAATGCCGAAAGTAAGTCCATTCAGAGGCCTTCTCTTTGACCGCAAAAAGGTTTCGGGTAATGATGTCATCGCGCCGCCCTACGACGTGATATCGCCCGAATATAAAGATGTGCTTTACAAGAAGAGTCCGCACAATATCGTTCGTATAGATTTCGGCAAGGAACTGCCCGGGGATACGGAAAGCAGCAACAAGTATACTCGTTCCGCTGCCATGCTTGAGGAATGGACACGCGCAGGCATACTCGTCAGGGATGATGCGCCTGCCTTCTATGCCTGCGAAATGGATTACACGGATATGGGGCGGAGGAAGATGCTCAAGGGCATTTTCGGTCTTATGAAGATTGTCGAACTCGGAAATGGCGTCTATCCCCACGAAATGACCCGTTCCAAACCGAAAGCCGACCGCCTGGATCTTATGAGACATTGCATGGCAAATGTAAGCCCCATTTATTCGATATACAACAGTCCCGAACGTGTGACGTCAAAAATCCTCGACTCTATCGGCGGCGACCCTTACCTCACAGCAGAAGATTCCGATGGGGCCTTTCACAAGCTATTCAGGATTGCGGACCCATCGAAGACCGAATTGATTTCAAAGGAACTGTCCGAAAGGGCCATCTTTATCGCAGACGGACACCACCGCTACGAAGTGGCCGTCGAATTCAAGAAAGAAATGGACCTTAAGACCGGCAGGACCGATGATGCGCCCCGGCCCTGGGACTATGTTCTGATGTTCCTCGCCAACATTTCGGATGAAGGGATCACGATACTGCCGACCCACAGGATGGTCAGGGGGATTTCAGGGAAAGAGGCAGTCGTTGAGAAGCTCGGGGCCGATTTTGCATTTAAAGAGCTTCCGCCCGACGCCGATATAAGCAGCGTGGTCTCGGAGGAAGGCAAGCACACCTTCGGCCTCTACCTGAATACAGACCGCAAATGGTACATTCTGAAATACCTGGGTGGAAAACTGAAAGACCTTCACCCTTCCCTCAACAGCCTCGATGTAGTAGTGCTGCATGAGCTAATCCTCAAGAGGGACCTCGGCATTACCGATGTGGCGTATGAGATGGATGTGAAGGAAGCTATGCGGCAGGTTCACAGCGGCGACTATGATGCTGTCTTTTTCCTGAATCCCACGGGCGTAGACGACATCGAGGGGGTGGCGTACGCAAATTTGCGGATGCCTCCAAAATCCACCTATTTTTATCCCAAACTTCTGACGGGAATGGTCATCAACAAATTCTAAAACTGCTTTAAGGAGGATAGTATGCCAGTAAGAGTTGCGATTAACGGCTTCGGCAGGATCGGAAGGATTTTTTTCAGGAAATGCAAGGGATACGACGATATCGAAATCGTCGCCATCAATGATCTCACTGATGCCGCAACACTGGCGCACCTCTTGAAGTACGATTCAGTCCACTGTCCCTTCGATGCAGAGGTGAAGGTCGGAAACGGTGCTCTCATCGTCGACGGCAAGCCGATCAAGGTTCTTGCCGAAACCGCACCCGAAAAACTTCCTTGGAAGGACCTCAAGGTTGATATCGTAATCGAGTCGACCGGCAGGTTTACGGACAGGGCGTCTGCCTCGAAACACCTGGATGCCGGGGCCAAGTGGGTCATCATTTCGGCGCCCGCAAAAGATCCCGATATTACCGTCTGCATGGGCGTGAACGAGGAGAAGCTCGACCCGGCCGCTCACAAGATCATCTCAAATGCTTCATGCACAACTAATTGTCTCGCGCCGGTTGCAAAAGTACTCAACAACGAGTTCGGCATACTTCGTGGGCTCATGACCACCATCCATTCGTACACAAACGATCAGCGGATCCTCGACCTGCCTCACAAAGACCTAAGGAGAGCGCGCGCTGCGGCTGTTTCGATGATTCCGACAACCACCGGCGCTGCAAAGGCAGTAGGACTGGTACTTCCGGAACTGAAGGGGAAGCTGGATGGCATGTCTATTCGCGTCCCCACCCCGAATGTTTCGGTTATCGACCTCGTTGCAGAGTTGAGCAAGGATACATCTGCCGAGGAGATCAATTCCGCTCTGAAGAAGGCCGCTGAAGGCCCGATGAAAGGGATACTGGCATTCTGCGAAGAGCCCCTTGTCTCGATCGATTTCAACGGTTCAGGCTACTCGTCAATCGTAGATGCGGCGCTGACCAAGGTGATCGACAAGCGCCTCGTCAAAATCATCTCGTGGTACGACAACGAGTCCGGATACAGCTCACGTCTCAGGGACCTCGCCATTTACATCAGCAAGAGGAGTTAACAATGGCCAGAAATAATGGTATATCCCACGAGGTAGGAGATATACTCGGGAAAATGACCATTGACGATCTTCCCATCAAAGGGAAAAGGGTCTTTATAAGGGTAGATTTCAATGTCCCGCTCGATGCTAACATGGTCATAACCGATGACCGCAGGATCAGGTCGGCGCTGCCCACCATCAACTACGCTATCGATGAAGGGGCAAAGGTCATCCTCGCATCCCATTTTGGAAGACCCAAAGGAAAGGTCGATCCCCGCTACAGCCTCGCCCCGGTCGCTAAACGGCTGCAGCGGCTCTTGAACAAAGAGGTCTATTTCGCACCCGACTGTATCGGGTCTCAGGTCGAAAACATGGTCTCGAAGATGAAGGAGGGCGATGTGCTCCTCCTAGAGAACCTTCGTTTTCATCCTGAAGAGGAGCAGAATGATGCGGTCTTCGCCAAGTCAATGTCGAAGCTTGCCGACTTTTTTATCAACGATGCCTTTGGCGCGGCGCACAGGGCGCATGCCTCGACAGTCGGGATCACGAAGTTCCTCCCCTCCGCTGCCGGATTCCTTATGAAAAAAGAGATTGAGTATCTTAAGGGAGTCGTTGAGAATCCCGTAAGGCCCTTTGTCGCGATACTCGGAGGATCGAAGGTATCGGGCAAGATCGGCGTGCTTCAGCATCTCGCTGACAAGGTCGACAAGGTCATCATCGGCGGGGGTATGGCATATACTTTCATCAAGGCCATGGACTATGAAGTCGGCGACTCCCTGCTGGAAACCGACATGCTCGACTTCGCCAAGGAAACAATAGATAATTTAAAAAAGAAGAATGTCAAATTCTATATACCCGTCGACAGCGTCATAGCCCAGACGATCGAGCCAGCAGCTGAAACGAAGATCGTCACTACTCAAGAGATACCAAAGGGCTGGAAGGCCCTCGACATAGGCCCTGCATCGGTGAAGCTCTTTTCCGAGGCAATCCAGGATGCCAAAACGATCATCTGGAACGGTCCGATGGGCGTCTTCGAGATCGATGCGTTCTCACGAGGGACTTATGCGATAGCCCATTCAGTAGCAGATGCATACGCCCTTACGATAGTCGGTGGAGGCGATACTGATTACGCAGTGCACAAGGCGGGAGTCAGCGACACCATCACCTTTATTTCCACAGGCGGCGGCGCATCGCTGCAGTTGCTCGAAGGCAAAGACCTGCCGGGTATCTCCGCATTGAGCGACAAAAAAGAATAGTCTGATCTGCAATAATCTGAGGGAGGAGACGGTGATACCGCTCTCCTCTTTTTTTCACTCCTCAACTATGTCCCATCATAATCGTGCAATGATCAATCGACACCGCTCGCCCACACTGCTATGGCCCTGGAGGTGGTGGAGTTTGATAGATCGGCGGTTCAGAGCCTAAATCCGGTGGAGGAGGCGGGGCAGTTCTCCGAGCACGACGATACTGAGTTCCATTCATTCCCTGCACATCGTTTCCCTTAGCATACATGCACTGAGTGTATGCAATGTCATAGCGGCGTTGCGCGGCATAACCGTACATCTGACCCGCGTTGGCACCTGTCGTAGTTCCCACAAGAAGTCCGCTTCCGACGCCAATGGCTGCTCCGGTTCCAACATGACCAGCTGCGGCACCGATTGCCGCGCCAAGGCCCGCTCCTATAGCTGTGCCAGCAACAGCTCCCGTGGCGGTACTTCGGTTGGCCACCTCCTGAGGGGAATGTCCGATCTGTTGCATGCAGATTTGCGGGAAAATATATAGAGTTATAAAAGTGCGGAATATCGCGTGACCTTTCCACAATCGATTCCTTTTGCCATCAATGAACAATCTTGATCAATCAATAAGGGAAATAGTTTCGGCTTCGATTGTCAGCGATGGCAAAAGGATATTTGCGGCGCCTGCCCCAGTTTACGCACTATGGATTTGGTTTATGCGGCAATCAATACCGGCACTGTCACACTAAAGAAAAATGCCGAGAACCGGGCAGAATTCACATGGATCAAGAGGAATTTGAAGGCAATCTGCAAAAACTGCGTGACGCTGCAAAGAGTAGCATTGTGGAGTCAATGCTTGACCGGACGAAGGGAATCATTGATAACTGCGTGAGATATCACCGAGAATTTAAATAATTATTGTATCACTTCTTCTGTAATAACAGCATCGCGCTATCGGATTCACGATTGTCGAAAAAATCCGTCAGGATAATCTCCCGGGGCGAAGGGTCCGCCCCGTCAGTCTGCATTAGTCTAGCTATTAACTCAGGAGAGAACTTCCGCCACCTCTTCGACCTTGTGGGGAAGTTTCTCGTTATTGAACGAAAGGATTCCTCGCTTCATCTCGACTATGGACGGCGTCTTGCTCTCGAACTGTCCTATAAGGAACTGAGCTGCGTCTTCCGGTTTGATGACGTCTCCACAGGTAAAGATATCAACGGCGGCGTAGGAATACTCGGGCCAGGTATGTACGGAGAGATGCGATTCGGCGATGACCACCATTCCGCTTATCCCGAATGGATTGAATTCATGGAATGATACATCGATAATAGTTGCTTTTGCCACTTTTGCTGCCGTGACCAAAGCGCCTTTGACCTTGTTAAGGTCCTTCAGAATCTCAGGATTACAGTCCCTCAACTCTACCAATAGATGGGTACCTAAAGCATACAATTTCTTACCCCCCCTCAGTGAAGAATTGAAAGAAGCATTCGCTCCCTAAGCTTTCAATAGTAAAGCAAGGGCGTTATGTTTGTCAATATTTCTCCCTTTCCCTCCCAGCCGATCAGACATATAGACATTGACACATGCTCTCCAAATCTCCAAACTCTATGGGTGTAAAGTCAAACAGCAGGGTCGGCCAGCTCTTTTGCCGGTCGGTCTGCCTTTGTGTTATGATGATTTTATCTTTTTTATATCTATAAACACTGGAGGTGTTTGATGCGCAAGATATTTTGTGTGGTGTTATTGACGGTGCTCGTTTTCGCTTCACAGGCATGTGCCTTACCTGAAAAAGGGCATGATGTCAAGGCGCACGATTGTGCTAAATGCCATATCCTTAAGAACGATGAAGCTGCTTCTATTCTGAAAGACATGATCCCCGACGCAAATGTACTCGGTGTTTCTCAAGGGCCGGTGAAAGGCCTTTGGGAAGTCCTGATTCAGGCCGGCGGCCGCAAGGGGATCGTTTATGTCGACTATTCAAAGAAAAACTTTTTCAGCGGGGCGATCATAAACATAAAGGAGAAGAACAACCTTACGCAGGAAAGCTTCGATCAACAGAACAAGGTCGATGTATCAAAGATTCCGCTCGGAGATGCACTGGTGCTCGGAGACAAGAACGCGAAATACAAGGTCATCGTCTTTAGCGATCCTGATTGCCCCTATTGCAGCAAGCTCCACGCCGAGTTAAAAAAGGTGGTCGAAAAGAGAAAGGACATCTCCTTTTTCATCAAACTCTTCCCTCTCCCCATGCACAAGGACTCCGGATGGAAAGCCAAGAGCATTATCTGCAAAAAGTCCTTGCATCTTCTCGAGGACAACTTTGAAGGAAAGCCGATCGAGAAGACCGATTGCGATACTAAGGTCATCGAAGAAAACACGAAATTGGCAGGCGAACTCGGCATCAGCGGCACACCCGCCCTGGTTCTTCCGGACGGCCGGATCGTATCGGGTTACCGCGAAGCCGACATGCTGATCGACATGATCACGAAGTAACAATGACTTATACGGGGCGGGGGTTGTCTCCGCCTCCTGCTTCCATTCCGCATTTTTTAGGCAAGTAATGATACAGAAGTGCGATGGAAGCCATATATCTGGGTGATCTTGCCAAACTCGCACTGACGACTTTCACCGGTGCGACGATCGGGGTTGAGAGGGAGTCACACGGTCAGCAACCGGACTGCGGACGAATATACTTGTCTGCATAGGCACCTGTCTCATGATGCTCTTGTCGCTCCGCATGGAAACTTTAGTCCATTCCTTGGGCGTCACAGATTCCGTAGTCCGCCTCGATCCCGGTAGGATTGTGGCACATAACAGGCGTAGGCCTCTCAATCGGAACGGGATATATCGTTCCGGCAGTCTTTACCACCCTTTTCAGTCTGTTCTATCTTTACGGCGTTCGCCGGATGAAAGTGCTTCTACCTCGTACCGAATTTATCGCACTTACAATCATTTGCGATGGCGGGTACAATCCCTTGATAGGATCAGGAAAATCCTATCGGACCATGCCCACATAACCATCCATTTTATAAATCATGCAAATAACTTAAAGAATGGGACCACAACATTTCGTCTCCGGATCTCCCACAGGGAGCCCGTAAAATTCGAGGGTATCATAGGAAAACTAAATGACGTCGAGTGCATCGCTCAGATCAGATGGTAAGAAAGCGACATCCCTTAAGATTTCTCAGCCGTATTTTAGCGGCCGACATTCCCATACCCGTTTATTTCGGTTGTCATTAATTTGCAATGAGCCCCGATATTTGTTAAATTAGCAGGTAACGAAGCTAATAATTCATTTGGAGGTACGTAGATGAAAAGACTGGTCCTTATTCTTGCCGTCGTGTTAATGATCGCCTCACTAATTGGATGCGCAGAGAAAAAAGTTGCAGCGCCGCCCGAGCAGCCTGTAGCCAAGCCCTCGGAGACCATGCAAAAGCCCGAGTCAGTCACCGAAAAAGAGGTGCCCTCTGTGCAGCAGGATGCAATGACTTCAGGCGCAAAAGAACTGGCCACAAAAGTCAGTGATGTCCTTTTTGCTTTCGACAAATACGATCTCGACGATGCTGCAAAGACGACCATTAAAGGTCTTTCGGCTATTATGGGAAAATCGAATGCCAAAGTGATCGTCGAGGGCAATTGTGATGAGAGGGGAACTAAAGAATACAATCTGGCACTCGGCGACAAGAGGGCAAATGCGGCAAAACAATATCTGATTTCACTCGGCATTCCGTCGGCCAGGATCGATACCATCAGCTACGGCAAGGAAAAACCGTCCTGCACTGAGTCCACCGAAGAGTGCTGGACCAAGAACAGAAGAGACCACTTCGTGCTTACCGAGGGGGGCCGCTAACAATGATGAACCGCGGGAAGATAGGGACGGCGATTCACGGTTTCAGATCTTTGCTGCATTGCGCGGCTGTCCGCCGTTTCCTGCTTCCCGTCCTGTCTCTCTTTGCGCTCACATTGTGTGGTTGTGCAACTGGTTCCGAGATGGAGACTACAAAGAGCAACCTGGCTCAACTGCAGGTTCAATCGGCTGGTCGCGAAAGAGAAATTGCTCAGTTGAAAGACCAGATGGCGACCATACAAAGAGACCTGAACGCAATCACAGCCATCAGGGAGAGTCAATCAAATCTCCTCTCGCAAACCAGCGACTATTCAAGAGAGTTGCAGTCGCTAAGGGGACGTTTCGACGAGAATAAATACTTCATGGATAAAACAATCAAAGACCTCACCTCCGAAATCGAGCTCCAGAAGGCGAGGGTGACAGCCCTCGAAAATCAGCTCAAGGAAGGGAAGTCCCAGACATCGCCGGAGTCAAAAACGACAGCGAAACCTGCCGGAGAGGCAGCGGCAGCTGCGTCTGAAACGGAGGCAAAGGGACCGGATAGCGCTGCGAAGCTTTACGATGAAGCGCATATAGCGCTCAAGGAAAAGAAATATGCCGACTCTCGTAAGATGTTCACCCGCTTCGTGAAGGACTACCCCAAAGAGGGACTCACTCCCAACTCCTATTTCTGGATAGGAGAGACCTATTACTCTGAAAAGAAATATGAGGACGCCATTCTGGCTTATGAGGATTATCTAAAGAAATATCCCAACCATGAGAAAGTCAAGGGTGCTATGCTCAAGCAAGGTTATTCCTTCCTGGAACTCGGAGACAAGAAGACGGGTAAAGTAATCCTTGAAACGCTGATAGAGAAATATCCGAAATCAAATGAAGCCGAACTTGCACGAAAGAGACTTAAAGACCTCACATCAGCGAAAACTCCTGCGCAGACATCCAAGAAAAAGAAGTAGCAGTCTGCTCATCAGCTGCGAGTGGGTATTGTCAAATCTTGCGTCTTAACGCGATAATACCATCATGAAAGAGATCAGAGACAGGTACGAGCGCGTGATAGATTACATGCGAATCTCGATAATCGACCGCTGCAACTTGAGATGTATTTACTGTATGCCGGAAGGCGGCATCAAGCCTTTAGACCATTCTGCAATACTCAGATACGAGGAGATTATCCGCATCGTCAGGATCGCCGCTGAACTTGGGGTCAAAAAGATCAGGCTCACCGGGGGTGAGCCACTGATACGCCGGAACCTTCCCTATCTCATATCTTCCATTGCAAACATCTGCGGTATCGAGGACATCAGCCTGACGACAAACGGCCTCCGTCTGAAGAACCTTGCGGCAGCACTCGCTGAGGCGGGACTAAAAAGGGTAAATGTCAGTCTCGACTCTCTTCATCCGGACCGCTACAGGGAGATCACCCGTGGCGGAGAGCTTCAAGTGGTCATGGATGGCATTGCCGCCGCTGAGCAAGCAGGACTTCATCCCATAAAGATCAATATGGTCCCCATACGAGGAGTCAACGACGATGAAATCGAGGATTTCGCAAAGCTGACGCTAAAAGGACCTGCCCATGTCAGATTCATAGAATTCATGCCGATCGGCAATACGGAATTCTGGAACGAAGGCAAATATCTCTCGTCAGAAGAAATCAAGGACCGCGTCGAACTAATGGCCCCGCTCATTCCAGTAAAGGTCCGAAGGAACGGTCCTGCGCGCTATTTCAGGTTTGATGGAGCGCCGGGCGTAATCGGCTTCATTAGCCCGCTGACGCATCATTTCTGCAGTTCCTGCAATCGGTTGAGATTGACCTCCGACGGTAAGTTGCGGCCTTGCCTATTTTCCGAGACCGAGATAGACCTTAAATCTGCACTGCGCTCAGGGGCTCCCGACAGGGAAATAGAGCGGCTTCTGCGGCTGGCCGTCGAAATCAAGCCTGACAGTCATGCCATCTCTCAAGAAAAAAGCTTCCGCCATCTGAAGCCTATGTCGAAGATAGGCGGCTAGAGTGTCCCGCAAGATCCCCCTGTCCGTTGCAATCATCACAAAAAACGAAGAACGCAATATTGCAGAAGCTCTTGAAAGCGTCAGGGATTTTGACGACATCATCGTTGTAGATTCATTCAGCACCGACAGGACTGTCGAGATTTGCCGGAATTATACAGACAGAATTTACCAGCACGAATGGATGGGCTTCTCACGCCAGAAACAGCAGGCAGTAGACTACGCTAAGAATGACTGGGTCATGATCCTTGATGCCGACGAGCGGGTCACACCTGAGCTGAAAGATGAAATGATGCGTGAAATTGCCGCCGGAGGTAATGCAGGGCTTTATGTCCCTCGCAAGAATTACTTTCTGGGAAAATGGATCCGCCGCGGCGGCTGGTGGCCTGACTACACCCTTCGGATTTTCCGGAAGACTTCCGGTTATGTCGAATCGAGGGAAGTGCATGAAAAGGTCGTCGTCAACGGACCGGCGGCATATCTGAAAAGCCCGCTGATCCATTATACATACCTGACACTGAACGATTACATGAAGAAGATGGAGCATTACTCGACCTTGGCAGCTGAAGAGATCCTGCGCCAAAAAGGACGGCCTTCATCATGCTCACTCATAATAAATCCCGCGGCGGTCTTTCTGAAAATGTATGTCCTCAGGCTGGGGTTCAAAGACGGTATACATGGACTCATGCTAGCAGTTCTTTATGCCTTCCAGACCTTCGTCAAGTATGCTAAGGCCCTGGAAAAGTGTCTCTAACGCCTGTACGCAGCTTCGATGTCCTTGACATTGCTTTTATCGATGGTTTCTAATAGGGTATGAGAATATTTGATGGCTTAAGGGGGGTTGTTCTTTTTTCCCTCATGTCGTTCTGTATCATTCCACCAGCTTACTGCGCCGGAAACGGCCCGGATGATATCATCGCCAAAGCGCTTGACACTGCTGTCGCTCTCGAAACACCACAGTTACAACCAGTCAAGGAGCAAGTCCAAACGTCCCAGGTTAANNCTCCGGCTGCGCCGCCGGCGGTACTGGTCCCTGCAGGCAATTCGGCTAAACTTGCCGGGCAGAACGCGTTTTCGAATATAACACCTCCGCTATCAATATCAGTTTCGCCTACGGACAAGAAGGCCAATCAGGCGATCGAAAGAAGCTTCAGCCTTTACACAATTAACTTAAAGAAAAGATTTTCGCTCTGGCTTGAGCGATCTGCGCGATACCTCGAGATAATGAAGGACATCCTAAAAGAGAAAGGCATGCCGGAGGACCTCGTTTTCCTGCCGATAGTGGAAAGCGGTTTCAACACCAAGGCATATTCCCCTGCCCGGGCGGCGGGACCGTGGCAATTCATTGCCGGAACCGCGACGCGTTACGGGTTGGTAATAGACTGGTGGAGAGACGAAAGGAAGGACCCTGTAAAATCGACTATTGCGGCAGCAGATTACCTCAAGGATCTGCATGATATGTTCGGCTCGTGGAGTCTTGCACTGGCAGCTTACAACGCCGGTGAGGGCAGAATTGCAAAGGCGCTCAAAAGAACCGATTCGGACAATTTCTGGTCACTTCTCGGCACCACTCAGATCAGGCAGGAAACCAAGGATTACGTGCCTCATTTTATTGCCGCCACTATTATCGCCAATACGCCTGAGGAATACGGATTCCACGACTTAATTTACCATGAACCCTTTGAATACGATGAGGTGACGCTTTTTGTGCCTGTCGATCTAGAGGTCATAGCAAGATGTGCGGGTACAAGCTCAGATAAAATCAGGGAATTGAACCCGGAACTCAGAAGATGGAGCACGCCGCCGAACTTGCGTGAGTATACCCTGAGGCTGCCTGTCGATACTGCGGACGCCTTTATCGAAAACCTTTCGAATATTCCTGACGAAAAGCTTTTCAGCTACGAAACTTACACTGTAAGGAAGAATGAAACCCTGAAGAAAATTGCATCAAAGAGCGGAGTGCCTGTCAACACTATACTCGCCCTTAATTCACTCGCGGGCATTGAAAGACTCTCGGCCGGGGAGAAGATCAAGCTACCTCCGCAGGGCAAAAATTTCGCAGATATCGATGATAAGATGACAGCCCACAAAGCTTCCCTGAAGGTATCCAAGAAAGGCACGAAATCACATTCCAAAGTTGCCAAGAAAGGCTCAAAATCCAAAGCCGATAAGGTAGCCAAAGGCAAGTCCCGCTCAAAGACAAAAACCCGCAAGGCCTGATTTTCTGGCAGTGATTCCCGGCTGCATCTCCGTGCAAGCCCATAGCATCATATACATCGAAGATATTAATGATAATCAGGGTGAAAGTGTGGTCCCGTGAGGAGCAAAAGCAATAGTNNATAACTCGAGCCAATATTGACTATTGCACTGATCTATTCTTCGACTTTCGCCTTAGCCTCGGTCGCCAAAGGGGAATTGGGGAACTTGGTAACCAAATCTTTAAACATGGACTTGGCCTCTTCCTTCTTGCCTTGAGACTCCAGGACCTTTCCGCTTTCCATAAGCGCCATGTCCTGGAATATCCCGTCTTTTATGCTTGCAAGGTCTTTAAGCGTTGCCAGAGCGCCCGTATTGTCCCCCTTTTTAAGATAGGCCTCGGCCATTTTAAAGTATGCCAATGGCATGATCCTGGGGTCAGGGAATTTGTCATTCAGTTCTTTCAGGGTTTTGATGGCATCGTCATAATTGCCCAGTTCGTACTTGCAATAAGCGATATAGAGAAGGACATCTGCCCTTTTCTTGATGTCGTATGATTTAGTGAAAAGGTCCAGGGCTTTCCTGTAATTATCTCCGCTTACAGACGACTGTGTCGGACTCTCGTTGTAGAAAAGTTGGTAAGCCTCTCGCTGGAATTCGGTCGCCTTGTCCCGCTGAGATTTATTGTAGATGTAGAACCCTCCGGCTGCGATCAACACGACGAGAAATGCAGAAAATCCTATGACGAGCGCACGCTGCCGCTCCTTAAGTCTGGACCGGATGTCGTTTACCGTATCCTGTAAACCCTCATCAGAGCCTTCGTGTTTGCTTATACGTTTTTTAATAATTTTCGGCATTATATTCCTCCAATAGCTTTCTTAACAAGATTCCTTGAGTGTGCGAATATTTCATCAATTTTATCCGGGCCGATTCCTGCCGATAGGAGAATCTTTTTTGCCATATCACGGCTGATCAGGTCCGATGGCGCATGCGCGTCCGTATTGATCGTAAGCGGAATACCCAAACGCATGGCAGACTGAGCTACATGCCCGTTGGATATGCTGTGTCCTTTACGTGCCGTGATTTCCAGGGTAACGCCCTTTTCCTTTGCAAAAAGGAGGTCGTCCTCACTAATGAGTCCGGGATGGGCAAGGACATCCACCCCAGCCTCGATAGCAGCCCGGTTGGTGCCTTCGATCACAGGCTCCACAATCGTCTCGCCATGTACGATGACGATCCGGGCGCCAAGTTTTCGGGCTTCTTTCACAAGGTCCCCAATCAATGCAGGAGGCACATGAGTGATCTCGGCGCCCGGCAGTAACGCTACCGGCATATGATCTTTGAGAGCATTGACAACCTTCACTAGCCTCGGGATGATGAGGTCGATATTGGAATGGTCCATGTGGTCGGTGAAAGCCAGGGCCTCGTAGCCGGCTGCGACCGCCCTGCGCGCTAGCTCAGCAGGGATGAGCACTCCGTCGCTGAATATTGTGTGGGAATGAAGATCTATCATAGGCTTAATTATAAAGCATAACGGACAGCGAATCCAAATGTAAAGATTGCGCGCGCGCACTGCCGCGATAGCGGTTTAATGCATCCATTGATATACTTTTCGATATATCAAACAACAACTGTAAAGATAAATATGAAGCGACTGGCTTATGCCCAGGGAGGTTTCGACATGGCATATGAGTTGAAGCACAACACCGGCAAGCGCGTATCAAAAGGCTTGTTCTATCCACTCGGAACTTCTCTCTCTCCTGACGGAGTCAACTTCGCCATCTATTCTCAAAATGCGAGCGATGTTTTTCTTCTTCTTTTCGACAGCCCCGATGCAGACCCGACCGATATCATAAGGCTCGAAAACCGGACCAAGTATATCTGGCATAATTTTGTTCATGGTCTGAAGGAGGGGCAACTTTACGGNNAAAGTTCAGAAATATCGACAATCTCCTTCTGCCTTACGATCCCCTTTCACCAGCAGGAGACCTTTCACTCGACACACGCGACAATACTCGAATCGTACCTAAATCTATTGTCATCGATGACAGCTTCGACTGGCAGGGAGACTTGCCCTCTTTGATACCGCTCGAAGAGATGATCATTTACGAAATCCATCTCAAGGGCTTTACCGCCCACCAGTCTTCCAGAGTCGGCAANNGTCGAACTGCTGCCAGTCCACGAGTTTTATGTCGATGATTTCCTCACTAACAAGGGGCTCACTAATTATTGGGGCTACAACACCATTGGCTTCTTTGCTCCCGAATCATCCTATTCCTCCCGGCAGTTTCCGGGCTGCCAGGTCAATGAATTCAGGACCCTTGTGCGCGAACTGCACAAGGCGGGAATCGAGGTGATCCTCGACGTCGTTTTCAACCATACGGGCGAAGGCAATGAGATGGGACCGATGATCAGTTTCAAAGGCGTCGACAATCCCACCTACTATACGCTCACCGGCACGATCTCCGACCCGCTCCGCTATTATATGAATTTTACCGGGTGCGGAAATAGCGTAGACCTTGAAAACAGCCAGACAATACGCTTTGTCCTCGACTCTCTCAGGTACTGGGTCGAGAAGATGCATGTCGACGGTTTCAGATTTGATCTCGCCTCGGTGTTGGGCAGAGAGTATGGAGGGTTCCGCAGGTCAGCTTCATTCTTCGATGCCATATCTCAGGACCCTATCCTGACACGAACCAAACTGATTGCAGAACCATGGGACCTGGGCACTTATCAGGTCGGCAATTTCCCTGTAGACTGGTCGGAATGGAATGGCAAATTCCGGGATACAGTGAGAAAATTCGGCAAAGGCGACGACAGCCAAATGAGAGATCTGGGCTGGAGGGTGACCGGGTCGGCTGACCTTTATGAAGACGATGGGAGGTCTGCATACAACAGTGTTAACTTCATAACCTGCCATGACGGCTTCACACTTAATGACCTTGTATCGTATAACTACAAGCACAATGATGCGAATCTCGAGAGCAACAACGACGGCTCTAACGACAACAACTCATGGAACTGCGGCTGGGAGGGGAATACTGACGATTCGGGCATTGCAGCTATGCGCAGGCAGCTCGTCAAGAATTTCGCTTGTTCCCTTCTCTTTTCATCCGGCACCCCCATGATACTGGGTGGCGATGAATTCATGAGGACCCAAAATGGAAATAATAATGCATATTGCCAGGATAATGAAATTAGCTGGTTCGACTGGAACGAGATCGGGAAGCAGCGGGACCTGATCGTTTTTTTCAAAAAAGCGATTGCATTCACTCGGGAATACCCCATCCTCCAGAGCAGAAAGTTCCTTGCCGGAACCGACGACGACGGCAACCGCATACCCGATATATCATGGTTCGGACCGGATGGCGGTGGTCCGAAATGGGATGACCCCGAAGCCCGAACATTATGCTACATGCTCGACGGGGCGGAAGCACGTTCAACAGCTGGTGACTATCAGCTGTTCCTCGTCCTGAACTCGGATTACAAAGCACAGAGTGTTAACTTACCTGTACTGAACGGAAAGAACTGGTTCAGGGTAATAGACACGAGCCTGCAGCGCAGCGAGGATTTCCTCGAGACCGGCGATGAGGTATTGATCGATCCGCCCGGCACATATATAGCCAATCCCAGGAGCACGGTGGTGCTGATAAGCAAAAAGAAACAGTAACTCCCATCCTTGGTTAAGGACGAACAGTAGGTGCCTTAAGCAGAGGCAGGGGTGCTTGGTTCCGGGAATTTACCACCCCTTAGTCCCCTCCTATAATAGAATGGAGCTAAGATTCCACCTCTACCAAGGGTTAATCAAAAGCGCTATAGATGGATGCTTCAGGTTACTGTCTCCTTGCTTCGCCCCTTCTGCCTCTGTCAGAATAGACCATGAACAAAAAAGTCATCGTCGGCATGAGCGGAGGCGTCGATTCGTCTGTCACGGCCATTCTCCTGAAAGAACAGGGCTACGAGGTTGAGGGCGTCAGCCTGATACTCTTCGATCCTCAGTCCCGCAAGGCCCTCGGAAAAGCACCTTGCTGCTCGGTGAAGGCTGTAGTGGATGCCTCGAAGACAGCCGATGTTATCGGCATAAAACACAGCCATATCGACATGAGAGATCTTTTTTCGGAAAAGGTGATCAGACCGTTTATAGAGTCTTACTCCAAAGGGCTGACCCCAAACCCATGTATCCTATGCAATAAATTCATTAAATTCCCGTCTCTCATCAAGGCCGCCGATACCCGCGGGTTCGATTTCATCGCCACCGGCCATTACGCACGTGTGCAAAGTACCGGGACAGGAGCGCAATTGTGTAGAGGTCTCGACAATAAAAAAGATCAGTCCTATGTGCTCTATGCGCTTAGCCGCGATATCGTCAACCGGCTCATTTTACCTCTCGGGGAAAAAACGAAGCCTGCTGTCCGTGAAATTGCGCACAGGCTCTCTTTACCTTCCGCCAACAGGCCTGAAAGCCAGGAGATTTGTTTCATAGAGGAGAGGAATTACGTTGCCTTTATGGATGGCCTGGCCGAAGAAGCTAAAGGACCAGTCATCGATATTGAGACAAGAAAGCAGATCGGGAACCACAGTGGCATACATCTCTATACCATAGGCCAAAGGAAGCGCCTACCGGCTATGGGGAAACCGATGTACGTCGTGAAGATAGACCCTTCGGCAAATGCCATTTATGCTGGGCCGCGGGAGATGGCGCAAATGAGTGCGTTCACGGTGCAGGGCGTAAACTGGCTCGTTGATCCCCACAGCTGGCACATGAGTGCCACAGTCAAGGTGCGATCAACCATGAAGGACGAACGGGCTTCTCTGCAGATAGTCGATAGCAAAATGGTCAGGGTCGACTACTGCGAACCTCAATGGGCACCTTCCCCCGGACAGAGTTCCGTCTTCTATGACGGTGATATTGTCCTAGGCGGCGGCGTTATTGCACCGTATTAGAACTTGACGGTCCGCTAATACACGCTGCCCGGCCGCGTTGACGGCTCCGGCGTTATCGGCTTGACCTCATCATGGATCTCATACCGGTAATTCAGGCTTACCGGCATCTTGTTCGGGTTTGTCCACATCAGGCAATAGATGTCTTCTGTTTCAGGAGCGTACTTTCCACTGTCTGAAGTTATACCAGGTTTTTCAACAGGATAAAATATCTTCTGGCTCGCATGGTAATGGATATTAAAATCAACACGCTCAGATGCTTCAAAAGCATAGACAATCCACTGCCCACGATGCATCGAAGCGCATTCCTCATGGATACCTGTAGGTTTGATCTCAATCTTCCCGCTTTCCTTTACCGGCACGGCGGCGCATGCAGCCAGGATGAATAGAGAAAAGGCAATTGTCGCAATCCTCACCATTTTTATCATGTCTTCTCCTTATGCGAGTAATTTATATCCGAGTCTCTCGACATTTTCGCAGACTGCGGCAAAGAGCTGCCCGCCGTCAATCGTCTTGTCATCATAAACTATCGATATTTGTCCTTCAGAAGCATCAATTGACTCAACACCTTCCTGCCCGCCGATAAAACGCCGCAGGGCAAGAGAACACTCTTCACAAAATTCCTTCTGAACGCGGATGCACATAGTATTCATAATCAAGCCTCCAGATTCCGGGTGCTCAGGGTTGCTTCCTATTGTATCAATGGAATGGACACAAAACAAGGGAACATCCTTCTGCCTTGAAAGGTAAGACCGCAAACATGGTATGTTTCCCCTTGCACAAAATCTAAACTGTGGATTAGAATAATCTAAGTGCATTGTCTATCTCCTGAGATATCATTTCATGACAATGCTCCGGAGCAAACATAACGCAAGTCGCAACCAAACGGATTGAAGTCCACTATCAACGCTGGAACGTCTCGCCGGACAGAGGGCGGGACCAAAGATTAAAGGTTGGGATGGCGAAAAGCCTGCTGTTATTATCACATGACTTATCCAAACTGATTTCATTTCATTCTTCCTATCTGAGGTCGTGGCATCCATCGCTTCCTAGAGCTACTAAATGTACTAATTCTCTGATATGTCTTTCGGTGCCGGTAATCCTTAACCTTGCACGAGAAATTGCAGGCGCGAACCTATGACTGACTGAAATCGGACCACGCGAGGAGATAAATTATGTCATCACAGACCCTCACTATTGAGACAGAAACAGCCGGTTCGCTGGCGCAGGAGGTTGCTGCCAGATCCGGCCAGAACCTGAATGCTTGCTACCAGTGCCGAAGATGCGCTGCGGGTTGTCCCGTGGGAGACGATACCGGCGTGACCCCAGACCGCCTGATCCGGATGGTCCTTTTGGGTGACAGAGAGGCTGCCCTGAACAACCTCCTAGTCTGGCAGTGCGTTGCCTGTTATACATGTGGCACGCGCTGCCCAAACAACATACACACAGCCAGGATAACGGAGACCCTCAAGCAGATGGTGAAGGAGCAGCACCTTGAGCCTATGACACCGAAAGTAGCGTACTTCCACAACGCCTTTCTCACCTCGACCTCCCATTTCGGCAGGTTGAACGAGATGGAGTTCATGGGCATTTACGAGATAAAGAACGCCCAGAATGAGCTAAAAAAAGGCGGCGGGATCAAGGCAATTATCGTGGAACTGAAGAATCAGATGCAGCTAGGCAAGGAGATGATGAAGCTCAAGAGGATGCATTTTAGTATTGATAAAATTAAGGGCCTTGCCGAAATAAAACGGCTGTTTGCAAAGGCGAAAAAATAAAGAATTCCCCTCACCTTTTCTTAAATTAATAGAAGAAAAGAGGGGACACGAGGTAATACATTATGGAAATAGCCTACTATCCGGGATGTTCGCTCCATGCTTCCTCTGCGCTTTATGACAAACAGTGCAGGGATGTACTCGGCAGACTGGGTGCCGACCTTAAGGAGATCAAAGATTGGAATTGCTGCGGCGCCACCTCCGCGGCCAAGACAAATGATTTTCTGGCGATAGCCATGCCTGCCCGCAACCTGGGCATTGCTGATGCAAGCGGTTATGCCGAAATGGTGATCCCCTGCGCTTCCTGTTACAGCCGCACAGTCCTTGCCCAAAAAGCACTTGAAAGCGACCCAGACCTAAGGGAAAAGATCAACGCAGAGCTTTCGGAAAAGATCCAGGGAAAGATCAAGCTCCTGTCCATTCTCGACCTCCTCGTCGAAAAGGCAAAATCTGGAGAGATTGGGGCGAAAGCGACAAAGAAGCTTGAAGGCCTAAGGCCTGCCTGCTATTACGGCTGTTTACAGACCCGCTATCCCGCGGATATTCAGATCACAGATAATGTCGAAAACCCGCAGGGCATGGAGATGGTATGCGAGGCCCTAGGAGCGCAGGCGATAGACTGGGGCTACAAGACAGACTGTTGCGGGGCGTCGGCCTCGGTAAACGACTCCGACGTTGCCATCAGACTTATGTCGAATATCCAGAAAGATGCCCTTGCACGCGGGGCGAACTGCTTTGTAACTACCTGCCCCATGTGCCAGATGAACATGGACGCATACCAAGGGAAGGCAGCTGCGAAGTACGGCATCGGTCAGAGTCTGCCTGTCTATTTCATAACGGAATTGATCGGCGTATCTATGGACATCGGCACTGCCGAGCTACAGCTCGACAGGCATTTTATAGAGGCAACGGAACTCTTGAGAGGTTTGAAATTACTATGAACGAGAAATCTTCTTCAACAAAAAAAGGTTCTGTACTTGTAGTCGGCGGCGGAATCGGAGGCATGCAGGCATCGCTCGACCTTGCTGAAAGCGGGTTCAAGGTCCACATGGTCCAGAAGGAATCCTCCATTGGCGGCATCATGTCGATGCTCGACAAGACCTTCCCGACGGGCGACTGCGCGATGTGCATGATCTCGCCAAAGATGGTAGATGTCGGCAGACACCTCAATATCGATATCCATTCATGCTCCGAGATGGTCGCACTAAAGGGAGATGCCGGCGACTTCACCGCTACTGTCCGGAAAAAGGCGCGGTACGTCGATCCCAAGAAATGTACGGGCTGCGAGGCCTGCGTCCAGAAATGTCCTGTCACAGCTCCAAGCGAGTTCAATCAGGAGCTTGCCAAGCGCACAGCTATCAACAGGAGATATGCACAGGCAGTCCCCGGCGCTGTGGCCATCGACAAGCAAGGCGTTTCTCCATGCCGGATCGAATGCCCCGCTGAGGTGAACGCCCACGCATATGTGACAATGACGGCAAGCGGCAGGTTTGCCGAAGCACTCGAAATAGTGAGAAGGAACAACCCCTTCCCGGCGGCCTGCGGACGCGTCTGTACTCATCCCTGCGAGAGCGGATGCCGCAGGAAAGACCTGGACGATCCTGTCTCGATCTGCTACCTGAAGAGGTTCCTTACCGATTGGGAAGATACCCACGGCGGCTTCAAGAAACCTGAGCTTCCGGCCGAAAAGCTCGGCAAGATCGCGGTCATTGGAAGCGGACCCGCGGGCATGACATGTGCGCGAGACCTTTCACTCAAAGGATACCAGGTAACCGTATTCGAAAAGTCCGACATAGCGGGCGGCATGCTCGCCGTAGCTATTCCGGGATATCGCTTGCCGAATGATGTAGTAAAGAAAGAGATCGATACCATCCTGGCCTATGATGTCGACATCAAATACAATCAGGCTTTAGGACGCGATTTCACTGTCGAAGATCTGAAGAAACAAGGATTCAAGGCAGTCTTCATAGCCGTCGGGACTCACAAGGCGATAAAGATGCCGGTTGAGGGAGATCCCAAGGGAATATACGATTGCCTCGACTTTCTCCGCAAGGCTAAGATGGGTGAGAAGGTCGAAGTCGGCAACAAAGTCGTCGTGATCGGAGGCGGCAACGTGGCCGTCGACGTTGCACTTTCTGCAAAAAGGCTCGGCGGAAAAGAAGTGAAAATGGTATGCCTCGAAAAATGCGACGAGATGCCGGCCCACAAATGGGAGCTCGATCAGGTAATCGAAGAAGGCATCACCATTGACAACTCCTGGGGCATGAACAAGATACGTGTAGAAAACGGCACGGTCAAGGGACTCGATGTAAGGCGCTGCGTATCTGTCTTCGACGAAAACAAACGCTTCAGTCCGAAGTACGACGACTGCGAACTCAATTTCTTCGAGGCCGACACGATCATCTTCGCCATCGGCATGGGCGTTGATACTTCGTTTAAACAGGGAGTCGAGGGAATCGAACTTCATCCCAACGGCAGGATCAAGGCAGATCCCATCACCTTTACAACAAATGTCGAGGGTGTATTCGCCGGCGGCGATGGAGTATCGGGACCGAGCACCGTTATCCAGGCCATAGCGTCGGGCATCCAGGCTGCCGAATCCATCGACCGTTTTCTTAAAGGCAAGGACCTTTACGCAGACCGC
>PMYY01000103.1 GCA_003170655.1 Nitrospiraceae bacterium | reverse complement strand
AGGCAAAGGTCTTTGATGTGACCGGAAATACTATTTCCAGATATCTCGGTAGTCCCAAATACCTTCCCGAAGAGGAGATGAAGCAAAACGAAGTCGGCGTATCGACTGGGCTCGCCTGGACAGAAGCAGGTGGCGATGTAATATTCGTTGAGGCGATGCTGATGAAGGGGAAGGGAACACTCACCATGACCGGTCAGCTCGGTGACGTAATGAAGGAATCAGCCCAGGCCGCATTGAGCTACGTCAGGTCAAAGGGAAAAGAACTGGGTATCGATGCTGATGCATTTTCTCAGAATGACTTGCATATCCATGTGCCGGCGGGTGCAATTCCAAAAGACGGGCCTTCAGCCGGAATCACAATGGCGACCGCCATTGCCTCTGCATTCACCGGCAGGGCGGTGAGACGTGATGTTGCCATGACAGGAGAGATTACCCTCAGGGGCAGGGTCCTGCCGATCGGCGGCCTAAAGGAAAAGGCCCTCGCCGCCAAGAGGATGGGGATAAAGATGATAGTTGTACCCAAGAGGAACAAGAAGGACGTTGATGACCTCCCGAAATATGTGAAGGAAGGCATGAATTTCGTGATAGTAGATACAGTCGATGCGGTGCTCAAGACGACTTTAGTCGAACCGAAGAAGGTTGTGTCATCCGGTTCAATTTCAAAGAAAACGGGCCGCTCTCAATCCGGGAACAGCAAGGGCCCTTCAAAAATAAAAATAGCAGCTACCAGGAATGCGACTCTTTCAAGCAGGAGAGTTAAAGCTTCTCAAAGAAGTAAGAGAAAGGTTTAGACTCGATCCGGAAGAAAAAAGCGTCATCGTCGGAATCGGCGATGACGCTGCTGTGATCGCCCCTCATCAAAAAAAAATTATAGTCACCACCGATATGATGAATGAGGGCGTCCATTTCGATCTAGACTATACCTCGCCCTTCCATTTGGGATTTAAACTCGTTTCGGTCAACGTAAGCGATATTATGGCTATGGGGGGGGTTGCCAGGTATCTCTTTCTCGATCTCGCCTTCACGCCGGATGCCGACGATGATTTCTTCCGGAATATTTACGACGGCATAGAACATGCGTTGTCTCTATACGGCGTGCGGCTTCTGGGTGGTGACCTCTGTTCGGCCAGGAACGATACAGTCCTTTCTGCGACCGTGATCGGCGAGGGCGAGAAGATAATCACCAGGGCAGGGGCCTCTGCGGGGGACAAAATATATATCACTTCATCGACCGGGGATTCGGCCTGCGGCTTGGAGATATTAAAACGATTGAACAAGGAAACAAAGGAAATAATAAGAAAAACGGTAGGCGCGATGCGGTGCTTAGCCCGTGTGGACACAGGAATCGAAGGCCAGGAGCCTGAAGAAATTGGTGAACTTGCAGTGAACAAGGGAAGCGAAATTATCGGGATAAGCTGGAGGATCGCCGAGCCTTTGCTAATGCGTCATCTCATGCCGGTGGCGAGGGATTCACGGGACATTGTGCCTCATGCCTCATCGATGCTCGACGTGAGTGATGGGCTCTTCATCGACCTCTGCCGGATCTGTGATGAGGGCAGCACCGGTGCCACCATATACAAGGACAAGATACCTCTTTCAGCAGAGCTTAGAGTGGCTTCCGAATTGCTGGGATTGGACGCTATCCATCTTGCGGTATCTGGTGGCGAGGATTACGAGCTTCTTTTTACATCACGCGATTTTCCGTTGGACGAATACAACCGTACCCACGATATCAAAGTATCCTGCATCGGAGAAATTACACGGGAAGAAAGGAATATCATCGATAGTTTAGGCGGAAAAAAGCCGCTGAAAGCGGAAGGATATCAGCACTTTGGCCCTCCGGGATAAAATAAGGCAAGTCGTCGGAGTAAAGGATTCGCCCCGCAAGATCGCTATCTCGTTCGGGTTGGGTGTTTTTATCGGCATATCTCCGATCTTGGGACTGCATACTGTTCTCGGCATTCTTGTCGCCTGGATATGCAGACTTAATAAATTTGTTACACTGGTTGGAGTATATGTTACTAATCCGTGGACGATCGTCCCTATCTATACCTTCGCTACATGGCTTGGGGGACGTATTCTCGGTATGGAACATATTCTGCCTGAAATCGATTGGCATAATGCAGGGATAATGGATCTGATCAGGGACCTCGAGCCGATATTGCTGCCGTTCATTGTTGGGTCGGTATTTCTCGGTTTTGTCAGCGGCATTGCAGGGTATCTCGTGATCTATCATTCTGTGGTCAGACAAAGAAGGTTGGGAAATAATAAATGAGCGCTGTATATCTAACTACTTTAGGTTGCCCCAAAAATATGGTAGATTCGAGGCACCTGCTTGAGGCTTTAATATCCGAAGGCTTTGTTGCCGTCGAAGACCCTGTGGACTCCGATTTCATCCTCGTAAATACCTGCGGGTTCATAAAGGATGCCAAAGAGGAGTCAATTGAGGAAATACTCAAGCTAGTCCGTTACAAGAGACGGGGCAGCAAGAAATCGAGACAGCTTTTGGTGTTCGGCTGTCTTGCTCAAAGATATCGCGATGATCTCCTGACAGAAATTTCAGAGATAGACGGCATATGGGGAGTGGGCCAGGAAAAAGAGATAATTGAATACTGCAAAAGGTTAGAAGAGAGAGTAGAAACTCGGAAGCTCGGAAGATTGGAAGGGAAAAAAAAGAAAGAAGCGCTTCCGATCCCAGGTACTTCTTTCGCCTATCTTAAGATCGCCGAGGGATGCGACAAGAAATGCACATTCTGCGTCATCCCTTCGATCAGGGGGGAATTCAGGAGTACCGCCCATGAATCTATCCTGGAAGAGGCTCGGGCGCATGTGCGGGGCGGAGTGAAGGAGCTGATCCTAGTCGCTCAGGATATTCTGAACTATGGTAAAGAGTGGAAAGATTACGACCTCCTCCAACTCCTCAGGGATCTGGCGGCAATAGAAGGCAACTTCTGGATACGGCTTTTATACCTATACCCGACGGAAATAACCGATGAACTTCTCGACTTCATCGAGGGCGAAGAAAAGATCTGCAAATACCTCGATATCCCATTGCAGCACTCTGCAGACAGGGTGCTCAGGCTTATGGGCAGACGAGGTACACGCAAGGAGTACACGAAACTCATCAGGACTATAAGGCGAAAAATACCAGGAGTGACTTTAAGGACGACTTTCATCGTAGGCTTCCCTTCCGAGACCGAGGAGGACTTCAGTGACCTCGTCGATTTTATCGAAGAGATGAGATTCGACAGGCTTGGGGTCTTTACCTTTTCAAAGGAAGAGGGCACTCCTTCAGCTAAATTAAGAGAGCAGGTGCCTGAAAAGGTGAAGAGGCGGAGACTCGATGAAATCATGACTCGCCAGGCTGCCATTTCGCTCGAAAAGAATAAGGAATTGGTCGGGAAAAAGTTGAGAGCAATCGTAGATGAAATCGATGGGGATGTCGTAATTGTGAGATTGTACTCTCATGCACCAGAGATAGATGGAGTGGTTATCATTGAAAAATCGGCTGCAGGGGCACGTCATGCCGTGCCCCTGCAAGTTGGTGAATTTGTCGACGTGGAAATTATTGATGCGTACGATTACGATTTAAAAGGCAGGCTGACATAACATAGAATGAAAAAGTTTCCGTTTCTTCATTTGTCCCTCTTCATCGCAACATCAATATCAACACTCGCGGCAGGGGCCTCCTGGGCCGGCATCGATCTGCTTAAGGAACCCCAAAGGATATTCGAGGGATTTCCTTTTGCCGGGACGTTGATGATTATCCTCCTTGTTCATGAGCTGTCGCATTACATAGCCTCTAATAGGCATGGTACCAAAGCCACTCTCCCATATTTTATCCCTGCGCCGGTGGGGTTCGGGACATTGGGCGCATTTATCAAGATGAAATCCCCGATAATCACCAGAAAGGCGCTTATTGATATAGGCGCATCAGGTCCCATATCGGGATTTGTCGTATCGGTGATAGCATGCGCAGCAGGACTTTATTTGTCTAAGGTTATACCGATTACGGGTGCAGAAAGCATGTTGACCCTTGGAGATTCCATTTTGTTTAAGCTTCTTTCTGGAATAATCATAGGCATCACTCCGGACAATGCAGACATACTGCTTCATCCAATTGCCTTTGCCGGCTGGATAGGGCTATTCATCACCTCTCTAAATCTTATCCCTGTTGGTCAGCTCGACGGGGGGCATATCGCATATGCGTTTCTGGGTGACAGGCACAAGAAATTATCGATCTTCCTGATTGTGACACTTGGGGTCATGGCAATTTTTTTCTGGCCCGGGTGGGCGATCTGGGCCGGCCTGATGCTGATACTCGGAATCAAGCATCCGCCGGTCCTGTATTGGGAAGAGCCGCTCGACGGCAGAAGGCGGATAACAGGGATTATCTCTCTTGTCATCTTTTTTATTACATTTGTCCCGGCTCCGTTCAATGTAACTTTCTGAAATATGGTACGTAAAAAAATCTCAAGTGCCGATAACCAATTCGTGAGAAAAGCCGTCGCAGCAAAGACCAGGCGGCATGGCAGAAAAGATTATTTCTTGGCCGAAGGACCCCACCTGGTTGAGATGGCTGCTGCATCTTCTGCGCCGATAGAGGAAGTTTTCTTTACACTGGACTTCATTCGTACGGCTGAAGGGAAAAAGGTCCTCGACCGATTATCGCAAATGAAGTCATCGCCAGGGCTACT
Organism: Nitrospiraceae bacterium; assembly: GCA_003170655.1. Taxonomy (GTDB): domain Bacteria; phylum Nitrospirota; class Thermodesulfovibrionia; order Thermodesulfovibrionales; family Dissulfurispiraceae; genus Fen-1308. The sequence continues at coordinate 948 of PMYY01000103.1, read as the reverse complement.
CGTGGAATTGCCTGCGAATATACTAGCGAAGATCTCGGATACAGAGGCACCACAGGGTATCATTGCCGTAGTCTCTCAACTGCCGGCCTCTCTTTTCGGGGTGAAAGCGCGGAAAGAGCCGCTCATTGCGGTCTGTGATGGCGTCGGGGACCCGGGCAATCTTGGGACTATTATCAGGGTCTCGGACGCTGCGGGGGCTGATGCGGTTATTGTCCTGCCGGGTTCATGCGATCCTTTTTCGCCCAAAGCCATAAGGGCAACTGCCGGCAGCATCTTCAATGTGTCCGTAATCGACATGGGTTATTCAGGCTTATTTGATTACCTGGCCGATATGAACATAGATCTTATCGTGACCGATGTCAATGCGAGTATTTCTCTTTATAGTAGTGATTTGAAAAAGCCTGTCGCTTTTGCATTGGGCAATGAAGCAAGGGGGGTGACCGAAATACTGGCATCGCGGGCGGCCGGCGCTGTCAGAATCCCAATCCTCGGAAAGGCTGAGAGCCTGAACGTCGCTGTTGCCTCGGCGATCTGCCTGTATGAAGCGGTAAGACAAAGGACAGTGCCGACTAGTTGATTTAGTGGTGTGACATCCTCTCGCAGTCAGAGACTACGAGCATCCTGGTAGTTCAGGACACAGGTTAGTGAAGACACCATTCGGTTTTTGCCCGATGAATGTTTCAACAGGAGTCGGGCAATACTGAGGCATTGAAGTGCTCTCAGGCTGTACCACACAGCAAACTGGTAGATATTCAGAAAAGTAAGCGTCGAGTTAATGTCCCGAGGTATGTTAAAACCACACTCGGGACAGGTAAAGGTTCGTACTGAAGGCGATAATCCCTCTGCTATAACGTGCCCGTAACAAGAACAGGTCCTTGTCGTGCCCCGCTCATTGAATTTTCTGACCTCCTTACAACGCATTGCCGCTTTGTAAGAGAGGTATCCAAC
>PMYY01000044.1 GCA_003170655.1 Nitrospiraceae bacterium | reverse complement strand
TTGACTATGAAAATCCATACTATAAACTACTGCTCTGATGCTACAGCAATCGTATCTTTGCTGCACGAATCCCGCTACTCGACTATGCATAAAGCTGTGCCTGCGCCCTGCCTTATAAGCTTTTCCGTTACGCTACCCATCCGGTTTTTGATATCGCAATGGCCGCATCTGCCTATAACAAGGGTTTGGTAGTCTCCCGTCCCGGCTTCCTCAAGAATGCTGGCTGAGATATCGGTTGCATCCGATATCCATTTTGTACTTATCCGGTCTTCATTTATCCCCCTGGCGGTCAGCAACTTCTTGGCAGCACTGAATATAGGATCGAGCTTCGACCTCTGGTTGGTCAGCCATTTGTCGACAACGCCTCTTCTTGCATTCTTTTCTTCCTGGGTGAGTATATGCCCGTCATCCCAAAATTCGGTGGGAATGAATGGCAGGACATGGAAGAGCATTATCCGGACATCTTCGCCACAAAACTGCTGGCTGACATAATCAACCGCCTTCAATGCATTGTCCGAGCCGTCGATTGCTACAAGTACCTTTCTCATTTGCATTCCTTTTTTGTGTGATATTTTTTATCATTCTGACTCAAAATGAGTTCTATACTCGAACAAGCTTTATCACAGAATATCATTCTAGGTACTGCAGCACAAGAGGACAGGTCAGCAATCATCAGCCGGGAGTTTTTTTGCATGGCGGTAGTGTACAATGTAGACTGTATGAAGAATCCCCGCTGCTTAATACGGTGCAGCGGTAACATGAAACTAAAGGTGGAACTTATAATCAAATGGTCGAACAGAATGAATCAACGGGCAGTGCAGAGATAGAACCTTCAAAAGTCCCGCTAGAGCCTGCGGAAGAGAAGGCAGTTCCGCGTGGAAAACCCAGACGTCGGAGACCGAGATACCGCAAAGTAAAGCGCGATTTGACAGAACAACAAGATTCAGCCAGTGCGGAGACCTCAGCTACGGTTGTCCAGGAAACGTCTCCAACATCGCATCCTCCTGCGGACGATAGGCCCATTGAGGTGCCTTCTCCCGAAGCCGATACCGGAGGCGACAAGGAAGCGGTGCCGATGACGGAGAAAGGAAAGTCCAGGCGCCGCCGCCGGAGATCGAGGAAAGGCAAACGCCCTGAAACGGCCGAATCAACCGAAATAGAGCCATTGGCCGATAAGTCGCAGAAGGACCGGACCAAACGCATCCTTATCAACGCCCGCTACCCTGACGAAAAACGTGTAGCCATAGTTGAGGGAGATGTTCTCGTGGATTTTTATGTTGAAGTCGCTTCTAGGGAGCATCTCAAGGGTAATATCTATAAGGGTATAATCTCTTCCCTGATGCCGAGTTTGCAAGCCGCATTTATAGACTTCGGCCAGAAGAAGCATGGGTTTCTCCAGTATCGTGAAGTTATGCCTGAGCTTCTTCAGGTCGGGAAAGCAGATGTCCAGGAGGGCAAGCAGAGCGGACAAAATGGTCTCGTCAAGGGACAGGAGATCCTTGTACAGGTCGAGAAAGATGAACATGGCACCAAAGGAGCCAGCCTGACCACGTATATCTCCATCCCCGGACGGTATATTGTCATGATGCCCGGCCAGAAGCGGGTTGGGATATCCCGCAAGATAGAATGCCGTGAGGACCGCGACCGACTGAAGGAGACCTTCAATTCTCTCAAGCTCCCCAAGGACACCGGGTTCATACTGAGAACGGCATGCAGCGATTCGCTGGAGAAAGAGCTTGGTCTGGACCTGAAATACCTGACTAAGCTCTGGGACCGCATCAAGGCCGATGACGGCAAGACAAAGGCACCGGCGCTTATTTACAAAGAGCAGGATATCGCTATGAGGACCGTACGCGACTATCTCACGTCGGATGTGGCTGAGATTCTTATTGATGACGCGGCGACGTATGCGGCCACAAAAGCCTTTTTGCGCAAGATCATGCCCTGGCGCAAGATCAATGTCACCCACTACAAGGAAAAAAAACCACTCTACGGGTTATACAACTTAGAGGTGCAGATAGCCAGGCTTTCACAACGTGAAGTTAGGCTGCCGTCAAAGGGTTATCTTGTCTTCGACAGGGCCGAGGCCCTGACCGCCATTGATGTCAATTCAGGCAGAAGCAGAAGGGAGGACAACGTAGAGTCTACCGCGCTTACTACCAATCTCGAAGCGGCCGATGAGGTTGCAAGGCAGCTGAGGCTGCGCGATATCGGAGGACTGGTAGTCATCGACTTTATCGACATGGAATCGAGCAAGAACCGCCGGCTTCTGGAAACGCGCATGACAGACGGGCTGAGCACCGACAAGGCTAATACCGAGATTGCCGGTATGTCGAAATTCTGCTTACTCGAGATGACCCGCGAGCGCATCAGGCCGGCATATGCGGAGGCCATAACACACCAATGCCCGCTTTGCGACGGTAGAGGGTCTGTGAATTCGGATGATTTCGTGGCACTGGGTGCGGTCCGAGAAATGCATGCCTTGGCGGCCGGCGGCGAGATATCGGAGATTGTCTGCCGGCTGTCGGTCGCGAGTGCCAACATACTCCTTAATACGAGGAGGCTTGAGTTGGTTGCCCTGGAGAAGGACTACGAAATGGCCATAACAGTCGAGGCCGATCCATCGGTGCCTGCTGGGCGGTATGAGATTGAAATCGGGAAGCACAAATAGTGCAGAGAGCGGTTCAGTGGACCAGATGAAACCGTCTGTTATGAAAGGAGGAAGTATGAGGAAGGACATTTTTTCCGCAGCGATTGGGTTGATGCTGTTTCTGGCGGGATTGCCGCTGCAGTCCTACGCTCAGGAGAATGCGGGGTATACATTTTTACCCGGTGCATCAGGACGGATGGTTTGCCAGGGGAGATGGGTGCCTTCAACAGATAGTGCTTTGCCCGGAAATTGCGAAGGACAGTTGATGGACTTGGGTCAGTTCTCTGCTGTATCTGCCAAGTTAAGTGCGGATAGGTTGGACCAGGCAATCAATGTTCTTGTGTCTATAGATCAGAAACTGTCTGTGAACAATAATGAACTCCAGGGCCTGGTCGCGGCTACTGCAAGTCTTCAAAAATCAATAGACAGTCAACCGACACAAGGCAGTTTGAGTGAAGTCATTGCTAAAAGATTCGATTCACTTCCTGAGGAGGTATTGTCGAACGCTTTGTTTAAGCAGGAGATAGCAAAACTCAAAGAGGACATTCTGAAGGAAGTGGAGCGGCGCTATTCAACGAAGCCGTCGGCGACTGCAAAGTAGCTTGGAACTAATAAAATGAACTTAAATATAAGGCCAGCTTGCTAAATATCTTAACCCCTCAGTTGTGGAAACTAATTTTGTACAAAATTATTAAATAGCGGCTTGAAGCATGTTTACAGAAATTAAGAATTTCTAATAATATTAAACCTTGAACGGTGTGCTCAATACGTGGAGCGACTGGCCAGTTGACTCATTGAAAAATGTTACCGAAGAGAAGAAGATTGACTCATAGAAATTGAAGAGATCTTGAAGATCACTTTTAGCTTCTCCTCAATTGCCTGTCTGAGGGCAAAAGGATCAAGACTTGTCATCTGACTTTTTAGCTTCTGCTTCACCGACTCTTCCACATGAGGAGATTCGATCACCCTCTGATACGGTGTTTTAGGGATATCATAACGCTTTATGGTTTTGGAGGCAATGCGTTCTTTGGCGAGGAGTTTCACGGAAGGACAAAAGAAGTTGTGGAAGAGCCTCCATTCTGTGGTGTAGAGGTCATTGAGCAACGGGACGACCTTAGGATTATCTAAGCGCTCGTAGCCGAGCCACTGTCTGACATGGGTCCAGTTCTTCTGCTCAATGTGAGAGTTGTCGTCCTTGTGGTAAGCTCTGCTTCGAGTAAACTGGATCGGCTGTTTTCTCTCCGTGAAGTGTCTAAGCAGGTGATGGTTCAAGAACTCAGAGCCGTTGTCCGAATCAAAACCTTTGAGGTCAAAGGGAAGAGTCTTTTCAATATCTTCTATTTGTTTGAGAACATCTGTTTCTCCTTTGCCCCATACGGCTCTTTGCTCAGTCCATCCGGTGGCGATATCAACGCAGTCGATGGTGAATGCAAACATGCCGGCCATAGAGTTGCCGCAGTGAGCAACAGTATCAGCCTCCATAAACCCAGGGCGCGATTCGTCCCACTGATTGGTTTTGATGGGTATATGTTTACGTAGAAGAGTTCCTGGTTTTGTAGTAGATCTGCCACGCCCTTTATAACGTGCCCTGATAGGCTTGAAAAGACGATCTATAGTGGAATGGGAAATGCTAAGAAGTGCCTGCCTTTCCTCTTCTGACAGTGTGCCATACCGCTTTTGATAACTTGGCAGCCAAAGAGGAAGGATCGCTTTGAGTCTTTTGGAGCAAGGGAGGTTTGCCGCATGCCAAATACGCTTCAGAGGCTTAAGGATCGACTCTTTGTCGTAAACAGGAGGCTTACCCTTCTTCTTGTGCTTCGGTTTGTGATATCGTCTGAATGTACGAAGCAATCGTATCGCATGCTTTCGGTGATAGTCGCACGCGGCACAGAATTCATCGAGAATGCTGGCTTTCTCTTTCCGAGAAGCTTTTTTGTATCGAACATATATGGCTTCGAGATATTCTTTTCTGGATCGCGGACTCATAGTACCTCCTTACCATGCATGCTTTTTCTCGGTAACATGCATTATGAGTCAACGATACTTTTTCTTTTCACCTCCGGTAACATTTTATGTGAGTCAATTCG
>PMYY01000079.1 GCA_003170655.1 Nitrospiraceae bacterium | reverse complement strand
TTTGACTCCGCTTTGCATATGCTCCCTCTTAATATGTCGCTACTTAGGAAAAGTCAACCCCCACTGCACTGCTTGACCCGCCTCCGGGCTGTCGCCTAGCAGGGGGAAAGCGCAGCTGTTTGTTCAAATAAAGACCGTTAGTATTAGTATAACAACGAGAGAAGATGGATAGATATTCCCGAGTAGTTCGAACAGGCATTACGACTTAGTTCGGACGCCTGGCAGACTGGTTACATATGTAAGCCTGTATTGCCTACAGATTTGTTAGGAAAAGTCAGAGCCATGCTGGATAAATAGATGGCGAGTGGACGCCTATACTTCGGATGGAACAACCCAATTCTCACAGTTCTTACAGACCATTTTTATGGAGCAGAAAAACGGCAACAGATGCGCATAGACAATATATTCCGAACAGATGCCAGCGGCCGCGTTCCAACCAATTGGAAAGCCACCGAAGGGCCAACATGCCGGAAATAAAACTCAGCGCCATGCCCAGCAGGCTGGGATAAAAAAGACCTGCCACGCTTGTCATGTCCTGCACGGATGCATGCTGTGCTTTCAGTAGTCTCAAAACCTCTCGTATGATAATAGGTGGTGTAAGAACAACGGCGAGAGCAAAACTAAACTCCTCTACTTTCGCCTTTGCGATCCCTAATAGCAGTCCTGTAGATATGGTTGCCCCGGAACGTGAAAATCCGCGAAAAGGCAAACACAGGCCCTGCACCGCTCCGATCCACAAAGCACCATTTATGTCCAAAGGTCCATTACCACTGGGTGAAAGACGGCTTTTCCATCCTGCGAAGATGATTAACACGCCCACAGCTGCAAGTGCTGCTGAGATAAGAGTTAAGTTGCCAAAAAGAAGTTCAATCTCCGCATGGGGGACATTCCCTAAAATGAATCTTTCAATCAGGGACTTGAGCAACAAGCCGATAACGCCAGTCCCTAATGTGGCTCCCATGATAAGCTTTACTGACACCCAGAAAGTACGTCGTGAAGAGAAGAAACTATCTTTCCACGACTTCCAAAAAAAAATGATGACGGCGAACATCGTTCCTGTATGTAGCATCACCAGAAGAAGCGTCATCTCAGGACTGGTTGGGTCCAGTCCCATCAATCTTTCGGCAATAATAACATGCGCTGAACTTGATACAGGCAACAGTTCAGCGGCCCCTTGAACCAGTGCAAGGACGAGAATATTTAACAAAGTCATCTTATTTCACCTCGATTGGTTGGCATTGGAAGTGTTCTTCTGTCGAATTCCAAGATAATGTTCAAGTATATCTTATTTTCTGTCTGCCCTGCGTTCATTCTCCAATTTATTAAGAATCTTGAGCATGAGATCGTTCTGGCGTTCCAGATGCAAGAGAATTGTTTCAATTTCCTTTTCAGCTTTGACATTGACTTCAAAATCTGATTCCGCTCTTTTTTCGGCGTGTCGGCCCTGCAGATTTTGACCTATCATAATCAGTGGCATCAGAAATATCTGTAGCATGTTGGATAGAAAGAGCCATAGTACGAATGCCGGGAAGGGATCAAACCTGGACTCTTTGGGTCCAAGCGTGTTCCATCCAAGCCAAACAAAAGTCCATACACAAATAATTATGAAAAAACCCATTGACCCGATCTTGTCGGTGATCAAGACAGCGAACTTCTCCAAGCGAGTCAGGCTTTTTTTGTGTTCAATATTGACGTTTCTGATCAGTTTGTGTGACTTGTCCTTTTTCAGTTCTTCATGAGTTAATAATCGGCTGTCGTTCATTCATCTCTCCCAGTATGAATATGTGTATGTTGATTCCATCTGTACCTAAACCATTATAACAGGCTTGGTATGGATATTCCGGAGTTTATTGCGGCGACTATATAGGTCCCAAAATAACACTGGATTGCTCACCGATATTGTAGCAAACAGGATTCCTGACTGCCTCAGGCATTGTGGGAAAATCTTTCCTTAGACGGATAAGAAATTGGAAAATACTGCCGCATAAGTATTAGGTAAAAAATTAGAAGGAAAGGTAGAAAGTTTGGGGTGGAAAGGAAAATGCGGGAAAGATCTATTTATTTTAAGCGGTTAGTCCCTTCACGTTGTCTCTTTACCAGCTGCCGGGTCTTTTAGGCATAAGACTTGCTTTTCCACATACGGCGTGAAGGTTGTACTGCTAGCAGACGTGGTAGTGAACATTTGCGTGCAAATGGAGGTACCATGGCAATATATAAAGTCCTCGGATTATTTGATGAGCTTAGGAAGATGCAGATGTTTTCGGCGTTAAGCGATGAGGAGATGGGAGATATCGTTGGGAAAATAGTAGTTAAATATTATCGCAAAGACGATGTGATTTTGTGGGAAGGTGATACCAATTCTTATATGTATCTTATAATGTCTGGTAGGGTCAAGGTTGTGCAGATGACCGAAGATGGGAAAGAGATTATCAGCGCAATTCATGCAGTTGGAGATTCATTCGGGGAATTGTCGTTACTGGATTGCAAGACTTCCCCTGCCGAGGTTGTGGCAATAGAGGATACATCAGCTGCAATTATTAGCCGAGAAGATTTATTTTCCATTATTTATTCACAGAAAAAGGTGCTTGATAATCTAATTCAAATGTTTTGCATGAGACTTAGGGATTCCTGTGAACGAGTACAGATGGTGAATTTTAAGAACTCAGAGCAGCGGCTGACCATGCTTTTTCAGAAATTCTCCGCCTCTCATGGTGAACCAGTTACGGAAGGGACTTTATTGAACATTAGGTTAACTCACCAAATAATGGCTTCTATGACGGGCCTAAGTCGCGAAACGGTGACAAGAACAATCGATGCATTACGGAAGGAGAAGAGCATCAAGATTCGGAAGGAAGACAGGAAGGTGATTCTACTCCCCGACTTCTTGAAATTAAGGCTGGTTGCCTGATCAGTATTTACCCCTGCTTATTCCATATAACAAGTATTCTTATTATCACTAGTTGCGTGATTGGGAAACGCTCTGAAAAATGCTNNGCCGCTGGCTTCGACGGGTTTATAGTTGATGTCGTAACCCTGAGTCTGGAATGAAAGTTTCAGGCTGTCTTTCTCTTGTTCTGAAAAAGAGGCATAAAGATTCCCGACTTTTTCGCCCGAACGCTCCTTGCATAGGGCTTTGTAGAGGCTATCTTTCTTGTCCTGTTGGATAGCCGCCCCAGAAATGATCTTCCTGAAATCCTCGGTTTCGAAGAGCATGCTGTATAGTCTTTTTTCATCGCTGTCGAGGAATGAGCTGTAACAATCCTTTGAAACACGGAATGTAGAGGCACAACCTACAAGAGCGAGCGATGAGGTAACTGCCGCAATGACACCCAATATTGCTAAGAATGAACGATGTTTAATACAATGCTCTTTCATCTTCGTTAGTTTAATACATTACATTACTTTATCTATTGTTATTTTGAAGATTAAAGATACTGAGCTCGATGTCGAGTGAATTAGACAACGGGTGTTTCTCTTTCGTCCGAAATTGACAATAGCGGAGCGTATTGAAAAGTCATCTTGAAATATACATAGATTTTCGGAAGGTCCTTCATGCCGTGCCGAAATAGCATTCAGCCGCATTTGCTGGTAATATTATAAATATAAAATTCAAAGTGTTAATCAAAGGAGGTTTATTATGAGGAATGATGATGTTGTCAAAGTCGGGGCAGCATTTTTGGTCGGCGGCGCGATAGGCGCGGCCATTGCACTTCTCTACGCGCCACAGTCGGGCCGCGAGACAAGAAAGGACCTAAAACGTACGGCAAGACGGGTAAAGAACGAGGCCGTCGACCTTGTCGAAGATACCATTGACAGGGTTGATGATTTTGTTGACGAGACAAAAGACAGGGTAACCGAACTTATCGACAGGGGTGTCGAGCTTTCGGGCGCGGCAAAGAAGGAGATCGTCAAATCGCTTGAGCAGGGACAGAAGGCCCTCGAGAAACAGAAGAACAGGGTCATGGAGGCGGTCGGCCTTTAGACGTCCCCCAGTGATCCGATGATATCACTCCACACACTCTCTTTACTCGAATTCGACAAGCTTCTCAGGATCATCGCAGGTTTTGCAAACAGCGGCGCCACTGAAGCCGCTGTTGCGAAACTCGCACCTTTCTCCGACAAACTAGAAATCTCGCGAAGGCAGCGTGAGACAGGAGACATCTTAAGGCTCTCATCGCAGGGCGTTTCGCTCGGACTGTCGCAGTTTTCCGATATCGGAGGGCTTTTTTCAAAGGCGCGGCCTGAGGGGTCAGTGCTCGAAGGAGTCGAACTTGCAGGTTTCACGCCGGTCCTTGAACTGATCTCGGACATCGCTGAAAATCTTGGACTGCGCGAAGACATCCCTTCCCTTCGACAGCTCGCAGAAGGTCTTACTGGTTTTCCGGATATTCTGAAGGTACTCAAGAAGTCCATCGACAGCCAGGGCGCTATTCTGGATACGGCTTCTTCAACCCTCGCCGGCATACGCGCTGAGATCCGCAGGCTCGAGTCCCGGATCAGAAAAAAGCTCGAAGACATGACGAGAAGCGCGGATGTATCCGTATTTCTGCAGGACGATTTCGTCACGACGAGGTCGGGCAGATGGGTCATCCCGGTGAGGATGGATTCGAAGGGCCAGGTTGCCGGAGTCGTGCATGATGTGTCGAAATCGGGTGAGACGGCCTTTGTAGAACCGATTGCGATTATAGGCCTCTCGAACGAACTTGAGAATTTGACTGCCGAGGAGAAAGCTGAAGAAATACGTATTCTGCGCAGCATCTCCGCGCGGATACGCGAACAGCTGGTCGAGATAGAGGAGCAGTTCAAGCTTCTGGTTTATATCGACATGCTGAATTGCATAGCCCGCTTGGCCGTCCTCCTGAGGATGGAGATTCCCGAGATCAACGAATCAGCACTTATCAATCTTGACAATGGCCGCCATCCGCTCCTTTCCCTCAGCTTTCAGAAGCACGGCACGGGCAGGCATGTAGTCCCACTTTCCGTGCGGCTCGGCAGGGATGATACGGTCATGGTCATCACAGGCTCTAATGCGGGTGGCAAAACCATCTCAATAAAAACGATCGGACTTCTGGCTCTGATGGCCCTCACAGGTATGCCCGTTCCGGCCGATTCGTCATCTAGTTTCCCTCTGATAAGCGATCTGCTGATAGATATAGGCGACGAACAGTCGATCGAGAACGACCTTTCGACCTTTTCGGCTCACATAGCTCATATATCCGAGATATTGAAAAAGGCTGACCGCAAAGCGCTTGTGCTTCTTGACGAACTAGGCACCGGTACAGACCCGGTGGAGGGTGCGGCACTTGCCTGCGCTGTGTTGAACGAGATAAAGGAAAGAGGCGCACTCCTTTTTGCGACAACGCACCTTATGGATATAAAGGGATTTGTGCACAGAACCGCCGGTATGCTCAATGCGTCTATGGAATTCGATCAGAATACCCTGTCGCCACTCTTTCGGCTGAGGGTGGGAGAACCGGGGCAATCTCATGCTATCGAGATCGCCAGGAGATACGGGCTACCGGATCGGGTAGTAGATTCGGCAAAAGCACTACTCGGAGGTGTAAGGGCCGAATTCGACAATCTCATAAGGGACTTGACCGAAAAGAGGTCATATTACGAGAACGCCACAGGCGAGATCGAGAGGCAGAAGTCCGAACTGGAAGAAAAGAGAAAGGTCCTTGATGAGTTGACTGCGACAGCCAAGCGAGAGCGCGATGCCGTGATGGCAAATGCATACCGGGAGTCGTCCGAACTTGCAGGTACCGTAAAAAGAGAGCTTTATGAACTCCTCGAAGCTGCTAAGAAAGCTGAAAAAGAGAAGATCAGGGTATCGTTGAAGATAGCGGACACAAGGAAGCAGGAGATCGATAAAAGCCTTGCAGCTCAGATGCCGGAGGAGGCTGGCTCGCTTTCCATCGAATCAATAACAAAAGGGGACCTCGTCTACGTAAGATCCATCGATGTGGACGCACAAGTAGTGGATGTCGACCGGCGACATGAGAGGATCAGGGTAAAATATGGGAGCATCGAGGTCGAGATCCCATTTGCCGGAATTCAGAAGAAAAAAGGCAAGGGCGTAGGCTCCGGCAAGCAGACGGGCGAACGCCCACAAGCTGTATCTGAAAGCGCAGAGATAAGCATCAACATAATAGGTCTACGTGTCGATGATGCTTTGTCGCGAATCGAACCGTTTCTGAACCATGCGGCATTGGCAGGGCTGCGTGAGGTGGCGATAATCCATGGTATCGGGGCAGGCATTCTCATGAGGACGGTAAGGGATCATCTCCAGGGCCATCCTCTGGTAGCAGGCTTCCGCAGCGGCGAGCAACGCGAAGGCGGCCGAGGCGTGACTGTGGTTACACTGAAGTAATAGAATTGCAGAATAAAGTCCCGACTGAGCAGAGGAAGGCCTCTCGAAACGCACCGACTTTCAATGATTGCTTCCTTCCCTGTAAAATAATAGATTATGGAAAAGAAACATTTTGTGGATATTTTTGCGGATGGNNGGGCGAAAAGGAAAGAGAGATATCCGGCTGTGAGCCGCACACTACGAACAACCGCATGGAACTTATGGGAGTTATCTCGGCTATCGAAGCCCTCAAAAAGCCCTGCAGGATCAGGGTGACGACGGATTCGAACTATATCGTCAAGGGAATGACAGAGTGGATCAATGGTTGGATCAGGAACAACTGGCGCAACTCGCAGAAGAAGGAGGTCCTGAACAGGGACCTTTGGGAAAGGCTCCTGAAGGCTTCGAAAGGGCATGACATTGAATGGGTCTGGATAAAGGGCCACAACGGCCATGTCGAAAACGAGCGCTGCGATGAACTCGCGAGACAGGAAATAGAGAAGTTCCGAAGACCGGCCGTGCGATGAAAAGGCCGGAGCTGCTATGTCCGGCAGGCGACTTCGAAAAGATGCGTACCGCCATTCATTACGGCGCCGACGCGGTATATCTCGGAGATCCGCGGTTCAGCCTGCGAAACAAAGCGAGGAACTTCGATGCCGAAGAGCTTGCCACAGCGGTCCAATACGCGCATGAGCGCGGCGTCAAGGTTTACGTTACGGCAAATATATTTGCCCACAACAGCGACCTGCCGGCAATTACCGACCATATCCGTATCCTTAAAGACATCAGGCCGGACGGTGTTATCATCTCCGATCCCGGCGTGTTCATGCTGTTCAGGGAAAAGGCCTCCGAGATCGATATCCACGTCTCCACTCAGGCAAACATTACGAATAGCGAATCGGCCCGCTTCTGGGAGAAAATGGGTGCGAAGAGATTGATTCTCTCACGAGAGCTTTCTATCGATGAGATAAGAAAGATCGCCGAAACGGTGGAAATCGAACTCGAAACTTTTGTACACGGATCGGTATGCCTATCTTATTCCGGCAAGTGTTACTTGAGCAGCTTCCTGGCTTCGAGGAGTGCAAACGCTGGCGAATGCACAAATTCATGCCGATGGAAATATGCCCTCGTCGAGGAGAAACGACCGGGAGAATATTTACCGGTATTCGAAGACGACCGCGGGGCTTATGTCATGAACTCAAAAGATCTCTGTCTTATCGAGCACCTGCCGTTTCTGAGCCGTGCGGGCATCGACAGCTTTAAGATCGAGGGCAGGATGAAGGGCATCCATTATGTCGCAGGCGTTACTAGGGTGTACCGGGAGGCGGTCGACCTCATCGGCAATGAAAATCTCTATCAGTCGCGGCTCCCGGCATGGCAAAAAGAGCTGTCTCTGTTCGGCAAGCGTGGATATACGACGGGCCTCCTGTTTGGATACAATAAAGACGAGATCTGTAACGTCACTGGCGTGAACTACGCTCCAGAAAGTGAACTAGCCGGTGTCGTCCTCGATACAAAGGGTCAATTTGCCAGGGTTTTGCTCAGGATCAAAATTTCTGTCGGCGACTCGCTCGAGTATCTGATTCCTGGACTAGTAGATAAGGTGATTGCTGTCGATACATTGCGATACGAAGACGGCATAGAAGCTGTCTCGGCATTGGCCGGAGAGACTGTTCTGATAAAGGCCCCTGAGGGGCCGAGCAAAGGGGATTTGATAAGAAAGATTTGTAAAGCGTGACAATCGGCATAGCGTGCACGCCTCCAGCTCTATAACACTCATTCAAGAATAGAGCGAAGGCTTTCAGAACGAACCTGCGCCGATTGAAGTTTAAAAATTATAATGCTACTATCCTTCTGCTTTTGTCATATGCAGTATTGGTGAATCGCAGAATCGGAAAAAACCCGTTGAGGCAAGAATCTTTCTCTTCAACGGATGTTCCCCTACAAAAA
>PMYY01000113.1 GCA_003170655.1 Nitrospiraceae bacterium | reverse complement strand
ATGTATAAAGCGCTAAGAGCAAACCCTGAGTTGTCTTTCAGGGGATGCCCCCAATTCCAATCGGGGGAGGATGTCACTTATGCATGGCTTAGTACAGGAGTGAGGTGACGTCTATTGTGGTCGTAGACGACTTTGTTGCGACCCGATCTTTTGGCTAAATAGAGCGCGTTGTCTGCACGGTCTATCGTGTCCATAGGGTCTCCATCCAAGGACGATACTGTTGCAATGCCGATACTGACCGATGTCGGGATGTCGACTTCATTATGGCGGAACTTGTTTTCAGAAAGCCTCTCGCGAAGCCTGTCGAGCGGAAGGGATGCATGATTTCCCTGTGTATCGGGGAGAAGTACAAGGAATTCCTCGCCTCCGAACCTGACTACTATGTCGCATTCTCGGAGACCTGTCTTAATGGTTGACGCGATGTGAGTCAGGACTTTATCACCTACAAGGTGGCCGTAAGTGTCGTTGATGTTCTTGAAATGGTCGGCATCGACCATGGCGATCGAAAGTTTGGAGCCGCTTCTCTTGGCACGGGCGAATTCTTCGTTCAGTCGTACAAGTCCGGCACGGCGGTTGTATACTTTCGTCAGGTCATCGTAGAGATAGTCATTTTGTATTGAAGCATAAGACATGGTCAGGGACGATTCGGTCTTGCGTACGAAATAGCCGTTGATGAAGTAAAAGTTCGCCCCGCAAAGAAGCATTCCTCCGAGCGCAGTAATGATAGCGACACTTGAAGTCTCTACCCCGAGGCTGAGCAGGACGATCGGGATTACCAGGCTGAAAAAGAACATGTTCACGAAAATCATGCGTTTTAGATATTTTGCAATGTCGTTGATTATCGATGTAAAGCTCATATGCCCTCCCTCCTAATTATTACTGTAATGACTGAAAGCAAGTTGCGTGCCAAATTGAGATAAGATACTGAAATGCAAAGGTAATAATGGGAGAAGGGCAATCAGGAGGCCTGCTGGTGTCATTATTTTGGCATCAAACCCGGCATAATTTTCCGCGCGGGCAAAAATTTCCGTCAAATTACAAACTTGCCGCCGGCAGCTAAATCTTCGAGGATAGTTCTATCGAGGATCTTCAACTTCCTCCCTTGGACAGAAATGACCTCTTGGGCGCTCATCTTTCCGAGTATCCGCGAGAGAGTCTCGGGTATCGTTCCAAGGAGGCTTGCGAGCTGTCCTTTAGTTATATCAAGCCCGACATCATCCGACTCGTTCTCACTGCTCAGATATAGTATGTAAGCGGCCAGCCTGCTGGGCACCTCCTTCAATGAAAGTTCCTCGACAAGGCGCGTCATCTGTCTAAGTCTCTTTGAAAGCTCGGCAAGCATGTTCATTGCCAGAGTGGGATCAGCCCCGATCAGGTCGAGGAACGCCGCCCTCGGGAAGAAGAAAATACGGCTTTTTTCAATAGTTTCTGCATTGGCCGGAAAACGGCCGCCGGAAAACATCGGGACCTCTCCGAAAGATTCTCCCGGACCAACGAAGTGAAGTATCTGTTCTTTCCCTTCCGTAGAGAGTTTGAATATCTTGACTTTGCCCTGGACGAGTACGAAAAAGCCCTCTGCGGCCTCGCCTTCTGAAAGCACCGTCTGTCCCCGGTCGAATGTCTGATCAGCGATCGAGTTGACGACCTCATCTAGCTGCTCCTTGGCGAGGCCTTTGAAAAGCGGTATGTCGGCGACCATCTGCACGAGTTCCATAGGTACAGTTGTAATAACAGTTTTTTTGATTTATGTCAAAGGATATTTGCAGGCAGAGGGTATAAACTAAAGTAGGGTTTAATACATCAAATTATGTTTGGGCGCAGCAAACAGCGCACCGTACGTGCAGGAGGAAAATTATGAAATGGACAAAAGAGGCTGAAGATGCGGTTTCCCGTGTTCCATTTTTTGTTCGCAAAAGGGTAAAAAAACGGGTCGAAGAAGAGGCGGGGAAACAGGAAAGCAGTCATGTGAACATTGAGCATGTCCAGACCTGCCAGAAACGGTATTTGAATAATATGGAAGAGGANNCTGAGGCTTTTCCTGAAGGAAAAGGTGAAAGGTCCGCTCAAGATGCATCATGAGTTCAGGGTCTCCATTTCGGATTGTCCCAACGCGTGTTCGCGCCCCCAGATTGCCAATATCGGTCTCATTGGAGCGGCCAGGCCAGAGATTTCCGATGCTCCTTGCACCGGCTGCGGCGCCTGTGTCGCGGCATGCCGGGAAAGTGCCATCGATCTAAAGGATGCAGATACAGGACCTGTCATCGATTATGACAAATGCCTTGCATGCCGCAAGTGCTGCAAGGTATGCCCATGCGGCACTCTTAGGGAGGGGCAACGCGGTTGGCGAATCCTTATAGGCGGCAAGCTCGGAAGGCATCCTAGGTTGGGAATGGAACTGGAAGGCATCTTCCTTAAGGATAAAGCTATTGCTGTCGTCGAAAAATGCGTCGATCATTACATGACATATACCGTAGAAGGTGAAAGATTCGGCGATGTGATCGATCGGATCGGGATAGATGCATTGGAGGTTAAAGGTTCTTGATCTAAGTCAAGGCACAAATAGCTGGACTGCTTTAAACTAATAACGACGAGAGAATAAATACCTTGGAGGATACAATGAAAACAGTCAGAAATATAATCGAGATCGACGAAAATCTATGTAATGGATGCGGAGACTGCGTGCCGAATTGCGCTGAGGGCGCGTTACAGATAATCGACGGCAAGGCGCGGGTGATAGCTGAAATATATTGCGACGGATTGGGCGCGTGCCTCGGACATTGCCCCCAGGGCGCGTTGAAGGTCATAGAGAGGGAAGCCGAGGAGTTCGACGAGCATGCGGTCGAGGAGCTGTTAAAACAGCAGACAAAGAAAGAGGTACCGGCCCCTGTACAGACAGGCTGCCCCGGCAGCAGGCTCCATACCTTTGCTTCCCCATGCCAAGACGCCAACAAACCGGTCAGCCATAACGGAAAAGCTGCTTCATCTCTCACTCATTGGCCGGTCCAGATAAGGCTGGTGCCGTCTTCGGCGCCATTTCTTAAAGGCGCGGATCTGCTCGTGGCCGCCGATTGCACTGCATACTCCTATGCCAGTTTTCATGGCGAACTACTGGAAGGAAAGGCCCTGATGATAGGGTGCCCGAAGTTCGACGATGCCGATGACTATCTGCGCAAGTTTGTCGAGATCTTCAAAAATGCGGACATTAGGACGGTCACCGTTGCAGAGATGGAGTTGCCGTGCTGCTCCAAGCTGCCGATAATCGTAAGAAAGGCGATGGCGATATCGGGTAAGAATATACCGATGGAAGAGGTAATAATCGGGATCAGGGGAGAAGTCCTCAAAAGGATTCAGCACGCAGCATAATTTGTTTGCAGAGGCGGGCTTTCCCGCCCTATGCGTTCCCTCATCCGTTGAGATGATTGGTGCGAGAGAGGGGAGTTGAACCCCTACAGGTTACCCCACTGGATCCTAAGTCCAGCGCGTCTGCCAGTTCCGCCACTCTCGCAATTAAGGGTTTGCTTGTAAATCAGATACTTCGTGGTGCCTATATAGTATCATAAAGTGTCACTAAGTATCAAAAAAGGGTGCAATTTGCACCCGTCTGCACCCAGTTTGAGGATTAAAACAAAGATTGAAGAAATTAGTAAGGAAGCTTTGCAATGGATTCTTGAGCGTGGGATTTGAGTACATGACTGTAGATTAAACTGGTCACGAGCGGGGTTGAGTGCCCTAGAAGCTCTGAGACGGTTTTAAGATCGATTCCCTGCTTTAGAAGATGACTAGCCAGGCTATGGCGCAGATCGTGAGGCCTCATTTTTCCCAAACCAGCCTTCGTAAGGTAGACCTTAATTTGTTTTGACATTTGTAAGCCTGAAACGTCCAGTATTATTTCATAGACTTCGCTGTTTCCTGAATCCCTTGACTGTATGAAATTGCCTTGAAGTCGAATGCCTTGTCGAATTTACTACTGTCAAAAAGATAGTCTGAATCATTCTGATAAAGCAACTCCACGCTTTCTCGAACTGCCCCATTAAACCTAAAAAACGCAGTTGAACTCGGCAACTTATTGAAAATATGTTCATATCGTTGAAATTTGAGTCCCCTGTTTGGTGACAGATTCAACTGCTCCGCATTTGCCCTATCTGTCTCTTTTCCCTTATTTGACAGCGTGTTTTGAATTTCGCAACTGAGTTTTTAAAGTTCAATTGCCGTTTTTAGGTTAAAAAGTCCGACCATTTGAACCATCCAGCGAGGAAGAACCCTGTAACGGGGTGATACTCCAAACTCTGCAGCTACTTTTTCTATAAATTCCTTGCCTGTTAAAGCATTCCTGTCTGTCGGTAAATGCCAAACCTGATTATAGGCACTCTCGGTATTGCCCAAGATGGCGGTTGCTTTGCTGGCATCGGGAGTGTAAGTCAGAGAATGCTTCAACTTATCATTTATCAGCCACTGGGCCTTTTTCCCTTCTTTGAAATTGTCAAAAACCATGACATTTACGAAGCTGAGTGGCGTATTGGGTCCATAGAAATCTGCCGCCCGTGCAATTATGGCTTTCAATTTCCCTCTGCCTACTTCATCCATTAT
>PMYY01000254.1:238-20968 GCA_003170655.1 Nitrospiraceae bacterium | reverse complement strand
ATCTTGCCCCCTTAACTGAAAAAAGCAGTATAGCACCGTCATCAATAGGACATTTTCACTTTGGCACTATAGGACATTATCATTTTGGCGTAACAGATAAAACCTCAGATTTCGACGTTTATATCTTAGCGGCTCATCGTTGCGCCCGCGACTCAGCCGATCATTAATATAATCGTTCATAAAGGCTTGAAACAAAGAAAAAGCCCCGAAGGGCTTTTTCTTGTTTCAAGCGCAAGTATTGCTATACCCGGCTTAACTCTTATCTTTTATCAAAACCGCGGTTTTTTTCTTAAAGCGCTGCCTCGCCGACCTCTGATGTTCTGATTCTGACAGCCTGCTCGACAGTATAGACGAATATCTTACCATCGCCGATCTTGCCGGTCTTGGCATTTTCGGTCACAACTGCTAGCGCTTTTTCCGACATTGCGTCCGGCACGACGATCTCGATCTTCACCTTGGGAACAAAAGAAATCTCGTATTCGGCGCCCCGGTACAGCTCGACATGGCCCTTCTGCCTGCCGAAACCCTTCACTTCGGTAACGGTCATGCCTTGAATCCCTATCTTATTCAGGGCGTCTTTGACATCGTCAAGTTTGAACGGTTTTATAATCGCCTCTATTTTCTTCATACTTCCTCCTAATATATTTTCGAGGAGAAGAGGCCTCCGCAAGAAGGCCCCGCATCCACTATGATAAGTTGTATGCCCTTTCACCGTGCTGGCTTTCGTCAAGCCCGGTGACTTCTTCCTCAATATCGACCCTGATACCCACCACCGCCTTGATGATCGTGAAGATGACGAAGGTTGTTACGGCAGTATAGGCGATAGTCGTGCCCACAGCAATAAGCTGGGTAATCAGCTGTCCGGGATTGCCGTAAAGGAGGCCCTTGCCGGCGTCATTGATTGCCGGATCAGCAAAGATACCGGTAAGAATTGCTCCAATGGTCCCGCCGACACCATGAACACCGAAAGCATCGAGGGCGTCATCGTAGCCGAGTTTCGGTTTAAGGAAAGCAACTGCAAAATACGGTACAACGCCGGCTGCTATACCAATTATAATTGCACCGCTTACGTTCACAAAACCGGCAGCAGGAGTTATTGCGACAAGACCGGCAACCGCGCCGGAGGCAAGGCCCAGGACTGTCGGTTTCTTGGCATGCAACCACTCTACGACCATCCATGACACTGTGGCTACGGCTGTCGCTGTATTGGTGTTAAGGAATGCAGCACCGGCAAGGCCGTTTGCGGCAAGGGCCGAGCCGGCGTTAAATCCAAACCATCCAAACCACAACAATCCTGCACCGATTACAACAAAGGGTAGATTGTTTGGTCTGTAAGTTGAATCTTTTCTCTTTCCAAGCATGATAGCTCCGACGAGGCCCGCGACACCGGCATTGATATGAACAACAGTTCCGCCCGCAAAATCGAGAGCCCCGAGCTGTGCAAGAAAACCGCCGCCCCATACCCAATGGGCTATAGGCAAATACGTAAAGGTGAGCCAGAGTATCGAGAAAAGCACCCATGCTGAGAACTTCATTCTCTCGACATATGAACCGCTGGCCAGTGCAACAGTGATAGCTGCAAAAGTTAGCTGATAGCAGATAAAGATAAGCTCAGGGATCGTCTTTGCAAGATCGCTTATGCTGTTTGGTCCGACTCCCGAGAGAAAGAGTTTCTCGGCGCTACCGATGATTCCACTTACATCGGTACCGAACGCAAATGTATACCCATACAGGACCCAGAGGATGCTGACTATGGCATATGTCACAAAAGACATCGCTAATGTATTAAGGACATTCTTGCCTTTTGTAATACCGCCGTAAAACAGGGCCAGTCCAGGTAAAGTCATCAGCATGACGAGTGCCGTAGCAACGATCATCCATGCGGTGTCACCAGTGTCTATCTTGTTTGGAGCGGGAGCAGGTGCCACTGCGGCAGCTGGAGCGGACTGGACCGCCGCAGGCGCATCTGCCGGGGCCTTTTCATCCGCTGCTATGGCCAAACCTGACATGCAGAGTAAGGCGAGAACCAAAATTATACTTAGAAACCTTGTCATCATATCCTCCTCAATAGATATCTCTTAATTAGAAGCTCAATGTTGCGCCGACGCCGAAGACAAATGTATTGTCGATGTGAGCTGCCGGGTTGTTATTAAAAATGCTGCCATCAACGGTGACAAGTTGATCGTGGTGGGCTTTGCCGGAAAGCGGGAACCAGTATTGGGTGATAGGCTGCACCACTACGTTTTTGGCTACGGGAACCGTTAGACCGACCTTTACCATGCCGTCATGAAGAGCGCTGTATGTTTTATTAGCAGGCGTGAGGCTGCTGATATTGTAGTAACCGAATGAGGCACCGAGATCGACGGTCATGTCACCGTTCGGCATCTTGGCGACTGGCAGAGACTGCGAAAACGAAAGGTTGACATACCAGCCTGGATTGGCATCGATGTCGCGGTAGATAGAGATCGTCGGATGCGCGATCATGTCATACGTTGTACTGACATACAGCTCCTGGGTCTGCTGTGCATATTCAGTTCCATAATAAATATAACCGCCGGTCAGGGCCAGCTTGTCGATATTGTATGTATAGCTGAGGGTAAGGTCGGTTTCATTGAAGCTCTTGTGTCCTTCACCGCTGCCGTCTTTGCCGGGAACAAACACCTGTGTAGCATGCTGATCAGTGTCAATGTTACCCCATACGTTAAGAGAAAATCCCTTATAATTGATTGTTACGGAAGGCTCTAACACTACACTTCTAGCGCTAATTTCGGCACCCCTGAAGATATACTTGTTTAATCCAGTAAATGAAACACTGCCGGTTACATCGGGCGCCGGAGCTGCCGGAGCCGCTGCTGTCGCCGGAGCGGGAGCAGCTGCCGGTGCCTGCTCTTCAGCATATACGCCGGTCACAAAAACAAATAAAATAAATATGGTTGCCAATACCGATTTAGAACGGTTCATCCTTGATTTCCTCCTTTATTAATGTTACCGGGCTGCAAGCCCGCATTCTTCACTAAACTGCGCCGTTGCGCACTTCCCTTGATGACCTTCCCCCCTCCTTTTGAATGCCGTATTTTTTAATCTTGTAACCTATCATCCTTTCAGTTATGCCGAGCAGCCGGGCGGCCCGGGCCATGATCCAGCTACTTTCCGCAAGCGCCCTTGTAATTTCATCTTTTTCTATCTCGGTCACCTTTGCCCTGAGTGAACCCATACTATTCCTCCTCGTTAAATACTGATTCTTACTGACTAGCCAAAAACGTGCCAGCTTACAAGTTATTGTTATTTTGGGATTATGCTGCTGCAGTGATGCTACATAAATGTCAATGCATACAATATTGTCCGTCTTCAAAATTGTAGGATTTCTTTCGGGATTACTGTCCGACCGGGTCATTATTTGAAGTCTCACCACCCTGCCCGTTATAATATTTGCATGGCTGAACAACAAAAAGAGACATGGATAACCTGGTTGGCTCTGACGACGGCATTTCTGGCGGTATTTGCTGCAGTTACGACTATGTTCATGGGCAAATATTCCAACCGCGCGATCCTCATACAGGGCCAAGAATCGGATCAGTGGGCTTATTACCAGGCAAAGAGCATAAAGGGTCATACTTATGAGATCCAAAAGCAGAAGTTGGAACTGGAACTCGCTGCTCAACAGATGAAGATGCCTGCCTCTGCTGTAGATAAATACAAGAATGTTATTGCAAATTTTGGCGCAAACATTACGCGCTATGAGAAGGAAAAGGCTGAGATCAAGGTGGGCGCCGAAAAACTGGCAGGACAGAAGATCGGTGTTCAGAACATTTCGGCCAATCTCAGCTATAGCCTAATATTCCTGCAGATCGCAATAGTGCTGTCGTCGGTTGCCGCCATTACTAAAAAAAAACCGCTCTGGTATTTTGGCCTTGGCACCGTGCTGGGCTGGGTCGTTTTTTTTGCAAACGCATTCTTCCCTTTTTTTTAGCTGCAAGGCCCGTTGCACAGAATTCACTTTGACAGGGATTTTGAAATCGGCCCTCTTTCCGCTAAACTTGTTTTATGGAAAAAGAGCCTATTACCGAAGATATCAAAAAGATGCTCCGCGACACCTTCAAGGGATTGAAGGAAGATGTCGCCATTGAGGTATTCACCAGGAAAGATGAAAACAATGCCTTCAATGAAGCCACAATAAGTCTTATCAAGTCGCTCGCTGAGATAGCGCCGAAGATCAAGCCTACTTTTCATGAAATAGGGGATGAGCTTTCGCGAAAGCGTGTAATATCCAGATCGCCGACAATACTTCTCGGACCGGATAAATACGCCATACGCTATACCGGCTCGCCGCTCGGAGAAGAAGGACGGTCTTTCATCGTTGCAATAATCATGGCTTCCACTGCCAGCGTGGTCCTGAGCGAAGAGTCGCTGCGCCGCATCTCAGAACTCAAGGAACAGCGGGCCGTCCAGGTATTCGTCAGCCCCACCTGTCCATATTGTCCCCAGGAAGTTATTTATGCCATATCTGCGGCCGTGGCGCGGCCCGACTTGGTGACTGCGGAGATCATCGAGATATTTGAGAACCAAGACTTGGCTGAAGAAAAGGGAATAATCTCAGTCCCCCAGACATTTATCAATGGGACACTTACATCTCCCGGCGTCGAGCCGGAGGAGTTCTTCATCGAGTCTCTGCTTACCCTTAAGAGACCCGAAATTGTAACTGAAATATTTTCGGACAAGCCGGTCGAAACCGACCTGGTCATTTTTGGGGCCGGACCAGCCGGTCTCACTGCCGCGATCTATGCAGTTCGTGCCGGACTGAAAACAGTGGTAGTCGAAAAATCGAATGTTGGCGGACAGGTATCNNGTAGACCTGATAACGCAGCAGGCGCTTCAGTATGTAGACATCCACATTTCCGAAGAGATCAAGGAACTGGAAAAGAAAGAAGACAGATTCCATATAAAGACGAACCGGGCTTATTATATTGCCCGCGGGCTTATTATCGCTACCGGGGTCAGCAGCAGGGAGCTCAACATCCCAGGCGAGAAGAGGTTCTGGGGCCGCGGAGTCAGCTATTGCGCCGAATGCGACGGCTATTTCTTCAAGGACGGCAAATCCGTTATTATCGTCGGTGGAGGGAATACCGCGGCGACTGATGCCCTTTATCTCCACACTCTGGGCGCAAAGGTAACTCTCGTCCATAGAAGGGACCAGCTGAGGGCAGAAAAGCGCCTGCAGGACAGCATTACCAAGTCAGGCATACATGTTCTCTGGAACTGCGACGTCGTTGAGATACTGGGTGACCGAGTTGTCAAATCTGTGAAAATTGCGGACAAACAAAGCGGCAAGATAACCGAGATGTCGGTGGACGGGATATTCGTAGCCATCGGATACAAACCGAACAATGAGATTGCCCGGTTACTGGGGCTCGAGGTCGAAGCGTATGGCTATGTGAAAGCCGACGAGGAACAGAGGACTTCGATGCCGATGGTTTATGCGGCGGGTGACATAACAGGGGGGGTAAAACAGATAGTCGTGGCAGTTGGACAGGCCTCTGTCGCCGCGCTCACCGCTTTTGAAGACCTTTCAAACCCGTACTGGAAAAACTCTCAGCCATAAACCCAGGCCCTTTTATTATCGCTGCTCTGCGGCCGGGAATATGACCATAAAGTCACTTCCCGCACCGACCTTACTCTTCACATGAATCTTACCGCTGTTGGCATTTATGATCCATTGAGTAATCGAGAGCCCGAGCCCGGTGCCGACCGACTTCACCTGTTCCTTTTCGCCGCGATAAAACCTGTCGAAGATATGCGGTATCTCGCCTTCGGGTATGCCGACGCCGGTGTCGCTTATAGTCACGCGGATAACAGATTCGTCCATGGCCGATCCTATTGTCACCATCCCACCGCGCGGAGTATATTTTATCGCATTGTCGAGGAGGTTCGAAAAGGCCTGCTCCAGAAGATTCATATCTCCGAAAAGCTCAATCGGCGTCTCTCCGTACTGCTCACTCATGGTTATAACACTTCGTTCAGCCTTGAACCTGAAGCGGTCCACAATGTTCGTGAGAAAATGATTGAGGTCGAAGCGCTGTTTCCTGAGCTCAAGTATATGATTGTCCACTTTAGTAAGAAACAGGATATTATCCGTTATGCGCGACAGTCTCACCATATCGGCAAGATTATTCCGCAGTAATTCCTCATATTCTTCGACTGTCCTCTTTTTCCTGAGAGTCACTTCGGTATTACCGATAAGTGAAGTAAGGGGGGAGCGTATTTCGTGAGCGACATCGGAGGTGAAGCGTCTATGCGCTTCGAGAGACGACTGGATATCTTCAAGCATATTATTGAATATCACTACAATAGCATCGATCTCTTTTCCTTTGGAGCCTATATCGATCTTCTCCGGCGTTCTGGACTGAATGATCTCTTCCGCGCGCTTTCGCAGTTTTATGACAGGGGCAACCGCAATGCCTGCAAGCAGCCAGCTTATAACAAATGCAAGGCTAATGAGAAAAACAGGGAATACGATGATAAGACGGTTCAGACTTTCCAGGTGCTTTTTGACTTCTTCAAGTGATGCGCCGACTCTCAGTACTTCATCCTTCCCCGATGGGAAGTAAAGGACTCTGAACTTCTCTCCCTGAGAATTAACGGTGTCGTAAACCAGCCGTCCGTCAAGGGCCTTCTGCAGTTTCTCCATACTTACCGGCCATCTCTGCGAGACGCTGCTTATGGAACCCACAACGGTCGTGCCATCGCGGCGGACTGTCTGGTGGTAATCGGTGCCGAATCTTGTAATGATCTCCTGACCTCTCTCCAGATGATTGGCATCCACCTTGCTCTCAGTCATCGACCTGGCTAACCGTATCAGCGACCAGTCGACTGTTTCATAGAGCCGCTGCTTGTATTCGGTATATGCGGCAAAAGCGACAAGAAAGAAAATCACCACAAAGCAAACGGTGTAGATAAGAGTGAGTCGCATCCTGAATGTTCTGATCATTATCTCTCCCCGCAGCAATTCTGAGCAATGCATATTTTCGCAGCCAATCAGCAGTCATATTGAGAATATATTTTCTATTATAACTCCTAAGATGTCGATTTCAATATGTTTATTGACCAGTGGCTATTGAACCTAGACGCCAGCCCGGATATAATGTTACTGAGCAAATATGAAAATGCTATCCAGAAACCAGGCCAAAGAAATAGTAGCCTCTAACGGAGACCTATCCGACTGCGACCTGTCAGGGACAAACCTGAGCGAATTGGATCTCAGCGCCGTGCAGTTGATCCGGTCAAATCTCAGCCGTGCTGATATAAGCAACGCTGTGTTGATCAGGACCGATCTCTCCGGCAGCGAACTCATCTCAGCAAACCTGGGCGTTTCAAACCTCACCGGGGCTGTGCTTAATAGATGCAATCTCACCATGACCGACCTCAGTTTTTCGACACTCATCGGTGCGAATTTCGGGGCGGCCATACTTACAGGCGCCAATCTCAGCCTTTCCAACCTTTCATGTTCAGTCTTCCGTAACGCCGACCTTACAGCGGCCGATCTGTCCGGCTCAAATCTAAAAAACGTTGAATTGATTAACGCTAATTTCACTGCGTCCGATCTCACAGATGCTGACCTGCGAGGCGCTAAACTCGCCGGCTCAAATTTCACACGCGCAAAGATCGATGGGATAGTGTTGGACGAAGATATAAAACTGAGCATATTAAAGATAATTATATCTTTTAATCAAGCTTATCGAAGAGAAGGTTTCTTGCGCAAGGCATCATCAAGGCTCTTGTCCCTTCCGTAGACGTCATTTCTAAACTGAACAGAACCACTCTCATCAACCCAAGCCGTGAGATAAAGGAAGTGGACATTCACGGGATGTGGAATCATGACGGTTTGCTCAGTACCTTTCTCTATTGCCGCAACCAATTCTTTCCGCGACCAGCGAGGGTCATCTCGAAACAGATACTCTGCGAGTTCAAGCGGCTTTTCAATGCGGGTGCACCCATGACTGAAGGTACGTACATTCTCAGAGAACAAACGCTTAGCGGACGTGTCATGGAGGTAAACATCGTATTCATTGGGAAACATAAACTTAATCGTCCCGAGGGGATTCAGAGGTCCTGGCTCCTGACGAAACCGATATGGTAGACCCTTCCGGGATCCCTTTACCTCCTCCAAGACCTTAATGTTTTGTTCGGCCAAATAATTAGGATTTTTCTCGATCTTCTTGAGTATCTCTTTCCGCGCAATACTGTCAGGAATATTCCACGCAGGATTGATCACAATGTAGGTCATCTTAGATGTAAATATTGGCGTACGCTGATAAGGCTTCCCTACAACTACTTTCATCGAAAGGATGGACTTATCGTTTTCAATAACGTCAAGCTGAAAATTTGCAATGTTGACGACGATAAAACGCTCCTCAATATTGCCAAGTATCCAACGCAGTCGTTCCATATTCAATTCCATTTGACGTATCCGCTGCTTCAATGGGACATTGAGGGCATTGAACGTGTTGCGACCAACAATTCCATCACACTCTAGCCCATGGCATTTCTGAAAGACGATAATCGATTGCTCCACTTTCTCATCAAAAACATCGCTTACCGTTCCCTCATCAGTGGGCAAATCACCTGAAGCGGTAAGCCTCTTTCTCAATTCTACAACTCTGTCGGACTTTGAACCTTTCTTCAAGCTGGGGCCGGTCGAAATTAGTTGCCACTCGCCCTTTGACAAAAGTACCCTGTACCAAGCAAGGGCCAGCCTAAGTCTGTCGTAGATGTCCTTTTGAGGACGGAGACCCATCAAGGCTTCCCGTATCTGTTTTTTATTTAGTGCCTGTTCAAGAACAGCGGAAACGTCCACCTTGAGACTTTTTGCAAACCATTCGGTTTCAATAGTCACCGGGTTGACGCACCCAGCAGACAGGTGACAACCCAGAGCGAGAAATGCATCTGTGAGGAGGATGTCGAGATCAGACAGTAGTATAGGGTCAGGAGCTAATTCTTGCCCCACCTTCTCCACAAGGGATCTTATGAGGCTAAGATGGTAATAATCGGGTGTCAGCCCATCGCCATAAGCGTCCTCAACCGCCCTTATGAGTGGTTCAACCTGCACCATAAGTCCATTCTGGCTCCATGCTGGCAGATAGGTTCTTCCCTTATAGAAGCTTTCCACCAGAACGGCAGCATATATCCGCTCTCCTCTGACATTTATTTTTGAAGGGAACTTCCATTCAATTATCCTCTGTTTAATAAGTGAGCTAAGTCCGTCATCCTGGCGCAAAGAATCAGAACTTCGGTCGGCAGACATACTGTTAGAGCACAAAAGAACAAATATGACAATTAGCGCAATAATTCCTTGATTGATAAACTTTATCCGTGTGATGTTCATGTTGTATTCTACCACAGCAGGTTTTTTACNNGGCATCCTGTATTTCATTTCAGGCAAGAAATATCCACAGATGCCATCTGATTCTGCACATCGCAGTGCTACAGGGGATATAATGTGCAACGACTGCCATGGCCCAAAAGGGAAGTTCCCAAAGAAACCGGAACATCCACCGAAAGATGAATGTTTCAAGTGTCATAATTTGACATTCTCCCCGCCCGAAAGGTGAGGATTCTCAGCTTCCGGCACTCCCAAGGTCGGAGCGCCTTATGCAACGAGCCGAGACCTTACTTCCTGCTTCAACGCGCGGTCTGACTGCACCGTCTCTCCGTGCCCTATCTGAGCGGCACCCCTTTCGGGACAGGCTAACCGGGAGAGTCCCTCCCTTAGTATGTCCTTTGCCGCGTTCGTATCTGCGTTCTCTGTGTGACCGCAACTTTGACAGTGGAATACTGCTTGCGAAGGCCTGTTATCTGCGTCTACCCGCCCACACTCTGAGCATTCCTGACTCGTATACTGCGGTAGAACTGTCAAGGTTGGTTGTAAAGAAACGGCGTAAAGCCCCGCCTAAAAGACGAGGCTTTACGCCGCAGTCATGTACATATTTTCAGGAGAGTCTAGATAACCGGAGAGAGTCGCCCGCACTGAGGCCTCTTTGCGTTATCTACCGGCCGGGTACGTATCATACTTCCTGCAAGTGTTCTTTTCGCAGATGAGAACCCCATCGATCTCTTTTTTTATTACGAATTTATAAGGTCTGAAATCCTTTAGTGCCTGCCCGAAAAACTTCGATGTTTCGACTTTGAATGTGCCGATTTGAAACGCGTGCCTGCTCTTCAGATAAGAATAAGAAAGCGTGGGGTAGCTTTCCGCCAGGGCTGCAAATGCCCTGAGAGTCTTGTCCGCGTATTCGAGAAACCGGTCATCTCCGGTTGCATCAGTCAGCTGCATAAGCAGAAGCGGTGCTATGCCGTTCGCGGATTGCACTGGCGAATCCTGGATGTTCTTGATGCCTATCCCGAGATAGCCATGCCCTCCCGGCTGGGCGTCAAAGAAACCCCAGTGTTCATTGTCCCAGAATAATTTTATCGCCTCGTCGATCAGCGTCCTCGCAATATGAACATATTCTTTTTTCTGGGTCGATTGGAATAGTTCCAGAAGGCCGCACGCAAAAAAGATATAGTCCTCCGAGAAACCGCTGACTCCCTGCCGGTGCATTATCCTGCCATCGGCATAGTAATCGTCAAGGATACGTCGTGCGGCCTTCTCTGCAATGCCGGTATATTCATCAGCACCGAGCATATTGCCTGCAATACAGAGGGCTTCGATCATGATTCCGTTCCAGTTCGTATAAATTGTCTTATCGATATAGGGCATCTCCCTCTTCTCCTCGCGATACCTGAGCATCTTATCTTTGGCCGATTGTATAATACCGGGCACATTCGAAACAGGCAGTTTCATAGCTGCTGCGATTTGATCGGGCTCCTTATCAAGAAAGAGGACATTCTTGGAAGGGTCGTGGTGCACCGTTCCGATAGTCCCGATTCCGAAGTAATGAATGATCGCCTTTAACTCGTCGGCCGTAAGGATCGGCGTCAATTCTGCTGGGGAGAAGGTATAGTATCCACCCTCATCGAGCACGCCTATGTCCGCATCCTGTGAAGCATAGAACCCTCCGTCGGCATCACAGCCGCATTTCTTGTAATAGCTCAGTATGCCATGAGCTGCAGAACGATAGAGCTCCTTTCCGAATACCTTGTAACCGGTCGAATATAGCTTAAGCAATTCGGCGTTGTCATANNCCGAGGAGGTGGTCGTAAACACCCCCTTTTGCCATAGCATCAAGAGCATCGGTAATACCCTTTGCGATCAACATGTCGTTCGCAAAAAAATTGTAGTTGATAAGAAATTCGAAAGCTGAGGCGTGATGAAATTTAGGGGCTTTGCCAAGACCTCCGTAGTTCGCATCCAACACGGAGAGTGTCGAGTCAACACCTCTTTTGATGATCGTTTCGTCAGACTCGGATTTCATGTCCATCGAAGCCTCATTCAGCATATTTTTATAAAGCTCGTCAGCGGCCTCCTCAATACGTTCCCTGTCATTGTGGTGTAATTCCGAGAGTCTGAGAAGAAGAGTCTTAAGCCCCGGTCTTCCCCCTCGGTCATCCGGCGGGAAGTATGTGCCGCCAAAAAATATCTTGCCCTCAGGGGTCAGAAACGCTGTGAGTGGCCATCCGCCATTGCCTGTAATCCTCATCACCGCATCCTGGTAACGCCTGTCTATATCGGGCCGCTCGTCACGGTCGACCTTGACCGGCACATAATGCTCGTTGATTATTCCTGCTATCTCCTCATTCTCGAAGCTCTCATGGGCCATAACGTGACACCAGTGACACCATACTCCTCCGACCGACAGGAGTATGGGACAGTCTCGCTTTCTCGCCTGCTCAAAGGCCTCATCACCCCACTCAATCCAGTCTACCGGCTGTCCGGCGGCCTTCCGCAGATAGGGACTTTTTGCTTCAGCCAGTCTGTTAGGCATTGCTCCTCCTCGCGCTCTCAGGTCCCGCTAATTATCGGCACCTTGCATTTTTAAAGTATAGGATATGATTCACATCATAGCAAATTGGCCACTGTCTTGATATTCTGTAGATAAACAATTCATAGCGGGGGCGACATGCCGGACAGTTCCGAGTTCACCGATGAGGATTTAAGAGAAGCCTTGAATGATTTAGGATCGTACGTCGACGTCACAGAAGAGGACCTGAAAAAGATATACTCCCTTGCCCTTAAGCACGCCCGCCAAAGACTTGCAGCATCGGTGGCGGTTGCGGATGCTATGACATCTACAGTTGTGTCTGTCGGAAAGGACGATGATATCGCCACAGCCGTACGGCTTCTGTCGGAAAACCGGATCAGCGGACTACCAGTGGTCGACAACGACGGTCTGGTCCTTGGTGTCGTTTCTGAGATCGACATACTCGGCGCCGCAGGAATGGAGAACGGCTTCACCTTCAAGGATATCATCAGGAGACTGCTGGGCGAGCCCATTGCCGGCCATAGAAAAGGAAACAAAGTCGGCGATATCATGTCTGCTCCTGCCATTGCAATTCACAAGGGATCGGATATCGGAGAGGCCGCCAAGATATTATCTGAAAGGAGGATCAAGCGGCTTCCTGTAGTCGACGATAGTGGTAAACTGATCGGCATTATCTCACGGGCAGATATCGTAAAGGCCGCTCAACCGAGATGAAGGCATTCTTCGCGAAGATGAAAGGTGGTGCGCAGATCCCTCCTCGCATGCCGATGCGAGAAATACTCTGTTCTTTTCTTGGCGGATTTTTGGGCATAGGTACCTGCGGCTTCTTATCCCACTATTTTTTCGAACCGAGAGACCTAGTACTTATCATCGGGTCGATGGGAGCATCGGCGGTTCTGGTCTATGGAGCAATTAAGAGTCCTCTCGCACAACCGCGAAACCTGATCGGAGGTCATGTAATATCAGGACTGGTGGGAGTTCTCAGTTTTCAACTCATGCCGTATAACATCATACTGTCATCCGCACTTGCCGTATCGTTGGCAATCGCAGTAATGGGCCTAACGAAGACACTCCATCCACCAGGCGGAGCAACGGCACTTATCGCTGTAATAGGAGGCGACAAGATTCACAGTCTCGGCTTTCTCTATCCCTTTGTGCCCGCCGGTGCCGGTGCGCTCGTGCTGCTTATAGTGGCCCTTATAACCAACAACATCGCGCGTAGCAGGAAATACCCGGAATACTGGTTCTGAATTTCATCGTTTATGTCCGCACCGTTTTGAGTTGGCGCGGTTTCGTGTTCATAAGTGTGCATTTGACACGTGCATCTTTCGGACCATTGCTGCCACTCATCTCTTTCCTGCCGCCTGTTCCAATTATTCCTGCCATGGATTTCGGAGCAAACCTGCCACTTTAAGGGGGAAAGTGTCGACGTCAAGACGAAACATTTGCATGATGATTTGATTCCTGTAATCGTAATCTTACTCCCTAGCTTTGAGAAAGTTGGAATTGTTTCCTCATTAAGTATTATCCTTTTGAAGCTCTCTCGGCAGCTCAGTGTATATCGGCATCGAATATTGACCCGCGAAGTGTCGATACTGCTGTTTTAATAACAACATATTAAGATATTCTTCGGTGGGGCAGAGTTGAACGCCGATTTGGCCCAAAAGTGGGTAACATGGCCGTGCCGATCAACAGTCCAGTATGTTATTTCCACTTATACTATCCAATACAATCACCTTATCCCATGAATAATTGACACTGACCATTGATTTCAATTGTTCTTTTTCGCTCTCAGACGCCATTGTCAATAAATTTGCAAGCCCGGATACATGTCGTTATTCACACATGGGCAGCATCGAGGCTGTTGACTTGGTTGTTACTGAAAATCACGCGTAGTCGCAGTATTGCAAAATCGATGATTAAGAAATATTATTGATCCGTCGTGGATTGTTTACTAATAACACGCCTTGATCTGACTAGCTGAGGAATGAAGATGTTCCACCTCCTTGAGTGCCAATCAGTCCTGAATTTTGGTTATTGCCGGAAACAAATTATCGCAACCTTTCAAAATAGCACTTCGTAGCTGCAATGTTTGTCATCGCCCGCTATAATATATATATTAAGATCAGCATGTTCGGACACAGTATGGAGCTTCCAATCCTAAGGGATTCAGGCATCATACCGGCGAAAGGAAAGTGCTTACTTATGAAAGATATTTCCTTGATAAAAGTAAAACAACATTTCCCTCGCCCATTCATCGGAGAAATAGATACTGAGATCATCGAACAATTGCGCAGACTCAAGTCTTCCATTCGTCCAGGCATGTCCGTGGCTGTTACTGCTGGCAGCAGGGGAATCACTGGAATTCCGGTAATACTCCGTACTGTGGTCGAGGCACTGAGTGCGATGGGTGCCAAACCCTTCATTGTTTCTGCCATGGGCAGTCACGGAAGCGGTACGATAAAAGGTCAGAGACACGTTCTCGACCATCTGGGTATCACAGAGCAGTCTACCGGGGCCGACATTAGGATAACGTCCGAAGCCGTGGAAATCGGCAATACGCCTAGTGGTCATACCCTTTACCTCGATGCTGAAGCAGCCAAGGCCGATGCCATTCTGCCGGTGAACAGAATTAAGCCACACACAGCCTTTCGGGACAATCTTGCAAGCGGTCTGTTCAAAATGCTCACTGTCGGGTTAGGAAAAGTGCCCGGAGCAACCCAGGTTCATAGACTAAGCTCGGCTGGCATGTACCAGGCGATCATAGAGATGGGGCGGCAGGCCCTTGATAAGCTTCCGGTTATTGGTGGACTTGCAATTATCGAAAACGGCTGCGAAGAAACCGCCGTGATAGAATTGCTTCTGCCTTCGGAGATGGAAGACCGTGAAATGGAATTGCTGAAATATGCCAATAGCTTGCTGCCGGGATTGCCCCTCAGGCAACTCGACATTCTGATAATTGAGGAAATGGGCAAGAACTTCAGCGGTACGGGCATGGATACGAACATAATCGGCCGATGGAAAATAGCAGACCTGCCCGAACCGGATTCACCAAGGATCGCGCGCATTATTGTGTTGAGACTGTCGAAGGCCTCTGACGGCAATGCCAACGGGCTTGGTCTCGCAGACCTGACTACGCGCAAACTTGTTGAGGCAATTGATTGGAA
Organism: Nitrospiraceae bacterium; assembly: GCA_003170655.1. Taxonomy (GTDB): domain Bacteria; phylum Nitrospirota; class Thermodesulfovibrionia; order Thermodesulfovibrionales; family Dissulfurispiraceae; genus Fen-1308. Next base: position 5,886 of record PMYY01000254.1, on the reverse strand, counting down.
GGCTACATTGATGAATGTTCGGACGACCGGCTTCTGGGAAAGGGCTTTTTGTCCCCCTTTTCCGGGTAGTGACCGTGATGCAATAGAATGGGCATTTCGGGGATTAGAGGGAAAGCCAGATAAAGACATCACAGTCGCGAGGATCCGCAACACTCTGCAGATTGAGGAGTTATGGCTCAACGCGACAGCATTTCTTCAGACTTATGGATGTGAGAAAATTGGCCTCCCCGAGACATTGCAGTTCGCGAGTGACGGTGACCTTTTACCCTCAAAATAATTACAGGATTACTTTATAGCTGTACAAGTGAACAATATTTTCTCTATGACTTGATACCAGTTGCTTCCTCGTCAAACCGTGATTTTAGATTTTCTTGAGGCATAATTATTTCAGATCATAATTGCGCTCACCTGCAGAAAATTGACGATCTCGATTACATGTCGGAGGCCACGCCTTGAGCACCTCGATGAGAAAGAGGTTATACTTGGCTACCATATTCCCATCTGCGACTTTGTATTCAAGATTCGAATAACACTCGTCTATGATATGTGCAGTTCCGATTGCCAATCACACAGCTCACAACGGCGGCTCAAAATCTCACATCCTGTGCCATGACATGGTCTTGATGTACGTCTCGATCGATCGATATCTCGTATCCACGATTTGCCCTGTCGAACAAAGAACTCGGTTTTTTTAATTGTAAAAGTTTGTTTGTGTTGTACATACTCGTATCGATCCAGCGCAATATGGCTAGTGGAGAGAGTAATAATATTGATCGAATTTGCTTCCTTTCTATTCCGGGTAGAAATAGCTGTTCCCGCTTGAATGAGAAGAGGCCCAGGAGTAGAAAGTTTGTACGCCCTATCCGAATAAACCCCAAGTGTATCATGCAGATGACCCGATAAGATAATGTCAATCCCCGTATTTATTTGGCTTTTCCAAAAATGACGGGCGTGGGCAAGAGGTCTTTTTCTATGACCCACAGGAATATTAAAAGGGTGGTGAGATACAAGTATTTTTATTTTGCCAGGCAAAGCTACCGCAAAAAGGGCTTTCACGCGAGCGATTTGCTTTCCACTTACACGCCCCTCCATTATTTTGAAAATGCGCACAGTATTTACTCCAACGACAAGCATCTCAGCATCTTCATATTGCGGATCGAGCTCCTCCGAAATATATCTTTTATAGAGCGTATAGGGAAGAAAAAAACGTCGCCACACTGAATAGAGCGGGACATCGTGATTTCCTGGAACTACAAGCATAGGGTAAGGGAGAGAAGAAAAAAATTTATGTGCCGAGTGGAATTGCAACGCGGTCGCCCGTTGGGTAATGTCTCCAGAAACAATTACAAGATCTGGGGATCGCCTCTCAATTATAGCCTTGAGAGCTTTTTCAAGCAAGGGTTTAGTGCGTCCAAAGTGAAGATCGGAAACGTGAACTATTGTACGCATTATTTTGCAGGTATTGCCGATCTATGAGGATTTATTTTAAGGTCGAGCATAGTTTTTGTTTCTAGTTTATTCAGATTGAGGCTATCTACCTAGTTCACAGTAGGCATAAACTCCTCCACCGACAAGTGCTGGCCTCGACTTCCGAAAGAAATCTTATGTAATAAGCCGTGTCTCTGCGGTGTAGGAGTAGAACACGATGACGCGGGTTCTATGATTATTTTTCAAAATCACTCAATTACCGACAATCGTGGCACTCTTGATTTTCAATAGGGGGTAGCCGCATCGGTTCTACTTTTGCCTTAAAGCACAATCATAAATAAGTTATAATTCTCATTATAACTTTGTACATAGGCAATGTTATATGATAGAAGTTAAACTTAGCACTGGAGGCAAGCAATGTCTATAGACACGATCTCGAGAAGCTCTTACACTAAAAGCAGGGAAGTTGACGCCAAAGGTGGCGTTGTTTATTTAAAGATAACATCCCCGGAATACAGAGACGAAGAACTCATCGGGAAGATAGCCCAGACGGCAAAGGGCATGCCGGAGGTCAAAAGTATCAATATCGATGTGGTGTCTCACGTAGCGTTCGTCGACTGACGGGAGTGGATGCACAGATGGAGCGTTATCGGTACTTCCTTAAGGACAGCGTTCGTATGACGATCGACTTTGCTTTAACAGACCAGAGCCGTGGCGTAAAGCCGCCTCCGCTGGAGAAACCATTCCCTGCGGACGCCATACGTATCGACCTTACCCGCAAAGAGGATCTGGAGGGCACATTCACTGTTGACCTTTTCCGGGCGATCGCAGGGAGACAAAGCCACCGACATTTTAGAGACCTGCCCCTGACGCTGAAGGAGTTATCTTTTTTGCTCTGGGCAACGCAGGGGATAAGGTCTAAGACGAATGACTACGCTACATTTCGCACAGTCCCTTCGGCTGGCTGCCGTCACGCACTCGAAACATATTTGTGCGTTCTTAACGTGGCGGGTCTAGAAAAGGGGATATACCGCTATCTTCCCATAGAGCATCAGCTTCTCATCGTCTCTATTGACAGGGAATTGCAGAACAATATCGTGGTAGCCACTCTTAACCAGCCTTTTACCGGAAACGCTGCTGTTACATTTATTTGGACGGCGATACCCTATCGCATGGAATGGCGCTATCACATTGCTGCCCATAAGGTCATCGCGCTCGATGCAGGCCATGTCTGCCAGAATCTATACCTAGCGTGCGCGGCAATCACGGGAGGCACATGCGCTATCGCAGCTTATCACCAGGAATTAATGGACAGGCTAGTGCATGTCGATGGCAGCGACGAGTTCGTAATATACTTGGCTGCGGTCGGGAAAATATAACCTCTTAAATTTAGTGGGAATTGAGAATCCGATTGTGGTAGCTTTCTTTCGGGAACCAATCTAAATTGTGATACTGACAAATTCAATGATAGTCAGGTGAAGGCAAGATTACGGGAGAAGAGCGGCTTATAGCATGCCCTTGCTGGCGCTGAGCATTATCTTTTGATGTGTCGGGTAGGAAGTATCACACTCAATTCGTGGCGACTAGCATATTTGTTGCCGCACAAAATCTTATGTTTTATCTGGCTTCCTTTTCAGAACTTTCAACCCATAGGGACAGACTGCTGAACAAATTCCGCAGTTATGTCCCTTGTGATATTGAAAGTAATGTTCCTTTTTCCATCGATCACATATCCGAACATCCAGTATCTCTTCACGCGACAATCCTGGATGCCACGCGTTACCCTTCAATGCTTTTGCAGGGCAGGCTTCCACGCAGAGGGTACAACTTCCGCAGAAGTTTCTCTCCAGCGGCGGCCCGCATGGTAGTTCCATATCGGTGAAAACGGTTCCCAACCGAACCCATGATCCGAACTGGCGCGTGATAAGTTGGCAATGACGACCTATCCAGCCTAACCCTGCTCTTGTTGCTGCCGTCTTCTGGGGAAAGTCCCCTTTGATATTAACCGTATCAGTACGAAGCGAAGCCGCTAGCGGTTTGGATCTAAATCCTCTGATTTTGACTTCGGCTGCTAATGCCTCTGATAATTCGTTGATACGATTGTTCACTTTGGCATACTCATCAGCGTATGCTTGATTAGGACCGGTTGAGATGCTGACCATTATTTGTGGTTTCATTGGAATAGCAAATGAAATAGCAAAAGGAAATCTTTGGCCTGTCTCATCCTGCGGCGTCAGAAAATCCTTAAGTTCTGACGCACCCCACAGGGAAATATCGTGCAATTCCATCCAATCGGTAAGCCACTTAGGCAGGATTACTGAAGGCTCGGACATTATACCCCACCTTTGCTAAACAATTTTATTGCTAACTCTGTGTTCTCCGCAAAAGTCGCTTAACGTCACGATCCGAAGACTCAATCACCACACGCAATATTTTAATTATAACACCCCTTCAAGAATGACATACCAGCCCGTGGCTGTTGAGATTGTCATATTCTTTCAGAAATCACCAAATGCCCGATCTTGGCAAAATCCTTGCTCTTAGGTGATACCATCAGTCTCCACCGACGAGCGCTGGTCTCGATTTTCGAAAGAAAGCTTGAGTATTGAGCCGTGTCCCTACGGTGATAGGAATAAGTAGCAGTCTCTTTAATGCTCTGCAATCATTGTCCGTAATGTACTTCTGAATAGATGTCCGCAATGCTACGGAATACTCAATAAGACGTCACTATATTTCTTAAATCTGAGTCTTTGGTTCTATTGGTTGTTTTTGTCGTGCCGATAAACAACCGCCTTATGGGAGTCATGAATAATATAATAATATGCACAAATGTGATAACCTTCGGTGGTAATGTGCCCATATGCAGTACGTGCATCTGGCAACTCCACAAGCTGACGTGCAAATTCATCATCAAAAATCCCGAGTTTCTGCCCATCGGAAGATAAACCTAAGATTCTGCAATCCTGGTGACCGATTACTTCAATAACCTTAACGCTTGGAAATTCATTAAAAATGTCAGTCAACGTTCTTGGCACGGTAGCAGTTCTCAACTTTAATTGGAATTAATCCGATTCCCCGAAGATATTGCAGGACTCCAGGATGGATCAAATCTAACCGAGGAGATACTGCAACGGTGTTCGACATTGTAGTTTCGCGTGCTTGCAGCAGCCGAGTTCCCATAAACCCCTCCGAACGATGTATAGCACGAGCGAGTCGATATGCTACATCGTCAGAAAGAGTTGTACGTGCCAGCACAAAGCTCCATGAGCCAACTGAATGAATGGTCCTATCCTGTCCTGGATAGCTGCCTGCAGGAATCCTCAAGCAACGCAAAGAAGGCCGTTAAGCGATGATCTGATCGATTTCATTTGCTTCCGGGGTTAAGAACCACGCCCCCCTATTTGATTTAGCCACTGACAAGAACCCTGGCCAGCTGATTCCGCCACCCCATAATGCTGCCATCTTCTACCAGCATCGGCCCTTCACTTGCCCGATCAACGTAAATAGCCTTGAAGTCCCGGTCAATATCAAGTCCTATTCCATCAAGTAAATACCTTGCAAGTAATACAAGCCCCGAATCACGGGCACCAAAAACTACGGGTAGCCCTTTCAGGTCTATAATTATATGATAAGAACTGTCAGCGCGAACCACGAATGCGCCTGCAGGAGAATACATTGCTGCTATTATTTTTGAGTTTAAGGGTGATCGATTTACGCTGGGAATTGATTCAAAAAATACTTCACCCTGCACCAACGCAATATCTAGTTTCCCTGATTCTAGCAGCGGCACATTTTCGGTACTCCCTTTCGTGTTGAGAGTCTGTACCTCAAGAGAGGGATCCATCTTATTTATAGCTTCAGCAAGGACAGCACCGTACACTGGGAAGCCGCCCCCAGCTGTTGCTGTCCCCAAGATTACAGTGTCCCTGTCCGATCCGAACGCCGGAGGATTGATTGGCAATGCAAATAAGAATAGAAATATTAGTAGATCAGTCGATTTCATCTTATGAAAACCTTAAAAGCGTTAATCCTATATAAGAATTGTGGCAGGTTACGCCAACTGCGTGTTGATAATAAGAGCATCGATCAGACTATTTATGACTGCACCGAAAATATACAAAGCCGGCTATTCACTGATAATAATTTCCAAAAGAGTTTCTCCTTCAAGTCCACATGATCGGGATAGGGGACGCCCCTTAGGGCGTTGCCCCTCCCACACC
>PMYY01000254.1:0-155 GCA_003170655.1 Nitrospiraceae bacterium | reverse complement strand
CATGCACGTTTGAGAGACATAACTTCCGGCTTTCCTCCTCGTTCAGCCCTTCGCTCCATGCAAGCAGCTGTGGAGTCGGAAGAGGTTGGCTATAAGGCCTCCCTCTGTCCGCTCGAACAAACGGATCATACAGTTTTCCCGTAATCCGCTTTCCC
>PMYY01000068.1:172-5845 GCA_003170655.1 Nitrospiraceae bacterium | reverse complement strand
AAGAATTTCAGAAAGTTTCTGATCTTATGCCTCTGAAACACATGATTCACCACTACTGCAATAAACCGATCTTCGACGATGGGTTACAACCAATGTGCAAATAAATGGGCAAACCATTCCTCGATCCTCGGTAACAAAGGTCTTCCTTGCCACTCTTCCCATTGAATCTGGTCAGACTCGGCAAGGTCCGCATCAAACATTTTCTCCATTTCGGAAGCGAACTCGCGACTCAGAATAACCGCATTAACCTCATCATCGCTTAAAAAACTCCAGAGGTCCATGTTGGTTGAACCGACTATGGACCAGACTTCGTCAATAACCGCAGTTTTTGCATGCAGCAGGGCATTCCGGCGTTCGTATATCTTAGCTCCTGCTTTCAAAAGCTCGGAATAAGTATATCGTTGTGCCAGCAATGCCATTTTCGAATCGGTTTTTGCCGGAACAATAATCTTTACGTCCACGCCGCGCTTGGCAGCATCAGTAAAGGCATCTAACGTACGGACGTCGGGGATGAAATAAGCATTGGTAAGATGCACAGAATTCTCTGCAAAAGTGATTGCTGATACATATACAATAAAAGTGATCCGGTTGTTCTCTCCTGGCGTACTGCCAACCACTCGCACCAAGGCATCCCCCACTTCTTTCAGATCAGGGAAATAGTTCCGTCCAGAGAGTTCCGGTCCCTGCTGCTTCTGCCATGTTTCGAAAAAAAGCTTTTGGAATTCAGCCACCGCAGGGCCCTCAATTTGAACGTCGGTGTCACGCCATGGCAGCGGCGCTCCCTCAACTTCTCCCTGCCGGAAAGCCTGCTTGAATAAACCGAACTGATGTTGATGCTACCTGTAAAGGCGACTTTCCCGTCGATGATCAGNNGGATTGAATTCGACCACCTGAATTCCCCCGTCCCGCAGGCGCTGAAAAAATGCAGTAGGGGTGCTGTAGTTGCCAATACTGTCATATATGAGATTCACCTAGACACCTTCCGACTGTTTCTGCAATAGCAGATCGGCAAATTTTCGGCCCACGTCATCGTCTTCAATGATAAAGGTTTCAAGGTTTATATGGTCTTTGGCATTCTGTATCGCTTTGAACATTGCTGCATAGGCAGCCTGACCATTGGCTATCAGTGTGACTTTGTTATCCTTCGTCAGGGGGCTTTCGGTGACCGATTCTACCACAGCATTGTGGCGTTCCAGAATATCCGTAGGGTCAACAGATAGCTTCAGTCGCTCCATGATAGCCTTGCTTTTCTGGGCAGATAACAGTCCTTTAGACGAGGCTATTTCAGGAGATTTCTGTGCAGTCGGCGCCTCATCAATCCTTTCAGAGACGTTTGGCAAGGTTGCACATCCGCTGCTGAAGCTCAAGATACATATAAGAAAAAAGAACAAAAGGAAAGGCTTGACGATTATCATTATATTATTTCAACACAAAGCAAATTCTTTCTCATAAATATCCCTTCTTAGTCGCGGAAATGCGACTTTTCATGTCTGAAAACTATTGCTTCGAGTCTTCCACCTTTTTCTGCTGGTTCTGTACGAAGGCATCGCGCATCGAAATATACGGATCGACTGCTGCCTCTCTATAAGGACTCCTAATCTCAGATCTTGAATGAGGTATCGTTTACTTTCTCGCGTGCGAAGATCGCTGCTTTTTCCTCAAGTCCGACGTGAGAATAGATCTGGGTAACAGGATTGATTCCCCAGAAGTACAACTTATCATTAAAATGGAACATCACCTTGTTAACCGGAGAAGAGGATCGGCTACCACGTGATGACCCATCATTTACTCACAGTCTTATTTAGCGTCCTTTTTATCGTCCTTCTTTATATCTCCAAATGCATATTTGCTGATCAGTTCCTCTATATCGATGGGTGCATTGGTCTCAGAAATCCTTCCTCCCGGTTTCAGTATCTGACCGCCTCCTCCGGGCTCGATATTGATGAACTTGTCTCCGATAAGGCCAGCAGTTTTAATTGACGCACCGGCGTCATCGTATACCTTGATGTCTTTCCTGATCTTCAATACTGCCACGGCTGTCTGCTTCTCCTGATCAAAGATTAGGTTTTCCACCCGGCCGACCTCGATTCCATCAATCTCTATAGGATTACCGACCCGCAAGCCCGATACCGAACTGAAATTTGCATAGAGAGAATAGTAATTGTCTCCCAACAAAGAGACCTTCCCGAGTTTTATGGTCATGTATGCTACGCAGACAAGACCAATCACCACGAAGATGCCGACGATAGTTTCTATCGAGTATTTTTTCATTGCGCACTCTCCTTCCCGCATTGATATCTTGCAATTATATTCTGATTCGCCTCAGCCTTTTCCATGATCCGTTCAATGTCGTCAGCGGAGCTGCCCTCAGTTATCCCGGCAGTAACGGATATTTCGAAGCNNCTTGAGCAAGATCATGCACTACTTGCCCGGCTTCTTCAATTCCTATGTGCGGCAAAATGGTAAGAATCCTGTCTCTGTTGTGTCGCGCCGAGAATCCTCCCAGTGGGCCTAAATATTTATTTACGTACTCCCCGAGGGCCTTGAGGACTTTCAATGCAACCTGGTGTCCAAACGCATCGGCAAGATGTTCAAAATGGACGCTGAAAAGCACCGCCGAGATTTTAGTGTCGACACGTCCTCCACTAAGTGTCAAGGCATACCGGGCTCTGAACATCTCCTTGGAGAGCAGTCCGGTGAGCTCATCCCGGAGTCCTGAGAGGCTCTGCAGAAATTCATCTATCATGGGATGTTTCAGCCTTGTCAACTCATCATAAGTCCCGTGAAAAGCGATCTTGCCCTCCCATAGGAGAAGTATTCGGTCCGAGATAAAAAAGACGTCGGGGATATCATGGCTGATGAGGATGGCTGTAAACCCGAACTGTTTGCGGTAATGAGCAATCATGCTCAGGATAAGGTTCTTCCTGATAGGGTCTTGGCCGGTCGTAGGCTCGTCAAAAAGCAATATGGTTGGATCTGTTACGAGGGCCCGGGCCAGAGCTACCCGCTTCTGCATTCCGCCCGAGAGTTCCGAAGGATACTTGAGAAGGGCGTCCGCAAGTTCCATCTGTTCGCTCCTCGATATTACCTTTTTTTCGATCTCTTTCTTGCCTAGATTTGTGGTCTGCCTAAGCGGCAGCGCTATGTTCTCAAAGACCGACATTGAATCGAACAAGGCATTATTTTGGAACATATAGCTGATCTGGCTCCTGTAGCCGTTCCATTCGAGCTTCTTCATCTCACGGACCGGCTTACCCCTGAAGAGTATGCTCCCTTCATCCGGGGATAACAAGCCGATGATGTTTTTAAGGAGAACACTCTTGCCGCTGCCGCTCTTTCCTATGATCGTTGTAATCTGGTTCTCGTAAATAGCTAGATTTGCCTTGTCGAGGATAATCTTTTCGTCAAAGCGTTTGGTGACATCTCTGAACTCTATCAATGGCGTTTCCACATATGCCTCTACATGAGAAAGGAAGTAACAACGTAATCTGACACGAGAATCATGACGCATGAAATCACTACTGCCGACGTGGTCGAGATACTTACGCTCTTTGAGCCATAGCTGTCGGTACGGAGGTGGGTAAAGTATCCCTGATAACAGCAGATGGTTGCCACGAGTACGGCAAAAATGATTGACTTAATGAAGCCGCCCCTGATATCGACGATGTCAACATAGCGATGGATTCTATAAAAGTAAGCGCCCTTGTCCACGCCGAGAAGGACAACTCCGGTGAGATAGCCTCCGAGTATACCCATCAGATCAAAGAAGGCTGTCAGCAAGGGGAAGCTGATAATCGCAGCGGCTATGCGTGGACTGATTAGATAGCGCAAGGGGTCTATCCGCATGGTATAGAGGGCATCGATCTGTTCAGAGATGCGCATAATACCGATTTCAGCCGTCATGGCAGAACCGGCACGCGCGGTTATCATTATCGCAGTAAGGACAGGGCCAAGTTCCCTGATGAGGGTTAGGGCGACGACCGAGCCGAGGACTCCTTCAGAGCCGAATTTTGTCAGTGTATAAAAAAGCTGAAGACCGAGCACCATGCCGGTGAAGAAGCCTACTAGCATAACGATATTTGCGGACTTGGCTCCGATAAAATAAACTTGCTGGATAAGCTCCCGTATCTGTTTGCGGCGGAAGATCTTTACGAATGCCAGCGTAAAGAAGATTACTATAGTGCCGAGATTGTTTATGCTTTTAATTGTTCGCTTGCCGAGATAATCAAAAAAAGTCCTGAAGGAATAGTCTTTTATCGTAGACTCCATATCTTTAGGTTTTACTCATCCCTTTCTAAACGATCCCACAATTCCGATGAGGATGAGAACGCTGTCTCGGCCTTGTCCATCGTCATGTCCTTATCCTGAGCTAGAGCACCAATCGCCAATAAACACAACTTTCTCAGCTCTCTTAGCATTTTTCTTCTCCCGATAAGTGTTCGCACCCGCTTGATGCATCGATGACACAAAAAGAACAAGCGTTGTTGTTTGTCAGTGTATTGAGGAGCACAATGCGTGCCAGATTGTTGTTGCCGGGACAGAAGCTACTATGCCATTGAAAATATGTTAATATCAGCCGAGACTGTGATTGGGAATCATACGGATAAAGGCACTGTTTCTCTGATATATCAGGAGACTCCTGATATATCAGAAGTAATACCTTTTATAGTATAATTCGCCTGGTGTAGTCTTCGTTGAAGTTTCATTGTTTTCAATAGCATAGAAACTCCCATCAATCAATAACAATCTTGGCACGCATCATGCTCTTCAATACACTGACAAACACTAACTCATGTTTCTCTTTTTTTTCTGCAATAGGTGAATCAAAAGAGTGTGAGCATTTATCGAAAGGATCGAAATGAAAAAGAAGATGAGAAAATCTGTGCCACAATGATTCGCGACAGGCCGATCCAACGGCGGAATATTTGCCATTCTTAAAGTCGTTAGCGAAGTCATTTAGTGGCAGGAGGCAGCAAATTACCGGCGATTTTAGCGGAGATATCAAAATGGCCAATGAAAAAAAGAGTTCATCTAAACTTTACCGTTTTTGGAAAATACTTGGACCTGGACTAGTTACAGGTCCAAGCGATGATGACCCTTCGGGCATTGCAACCTACTCTCTAAATTACATTGGCATCTCCCCAATTAAAGCGCTGAAATATTCAGCCATTCTCTATGGGTTGACCGCACCTGTCTTAATTGCGATCATTCTTCACACTTCCAACGACAAGAAAATAATGGGCAAGGATACAAACGGAAAAACTTCGAACATTCTTGGATTCGCAACGTTCATTCTTATGACCGTTACTGCTGTGCTATTAATATTACATGCAACTAACGGAAAAGTAGAACCGCACACAACACCAGGTTAAGCTTAAAGGGCTATGAATTCTTAACCTCCTGAAGCATGCGCTTTCTAAAAACTTAAAAATAATGTAAGTTATCAATTGGTAATCAACTATTGGGAATGAGGAGATTTGTCATGAAATGGACAGGTATTTATCTTGTTGGTTTTGTTATCTTGATCGGCGGTATTCTAGCTGCGCTCTGGAAAATGGGTATTCTGGCCAGAATTGGTACGACATGGACCTTGATAGGAATCGCGATCGCGATCGGTATCGGCATCATGCTCTCAGTCTCTCATAGCGGTAGCAAAGAAAATATCGAAATCGA
>PMYY01000068.1:0-144 GCA_003170655.1 Nitrospiraceae bacterium | reverse complement strand
CGTTACAATGCCTATGAAAAACGGGTTTGAAGTACTAAAAGAGTTGAAACCACTTTTCCGTCCCTTCCAGTCCTCATTTTAAACATGCACTCTTCCGAGAAGTATGCTGATAAAGTCGTAAAGGCGGGAGCTTCCGGATATTTG
>PMYY01000018.1 GCA_003170655.1 Nitrospiraceae bacterium | reverse complement strand
CAAACTCTGGCTGATGCGATTACCGACAGCGCGTTACTGGATTAAAGGCGACTTGATATGAACCGGATTTTACGTGCGACAATATTATCGGCGGTTGGTATCAGTTTATTCGTAATCTCGGCCGTCTGCTGGCATTCTGTGGAAGAGATCCATTACCTGAAGACTTTCTTTCCCCGGCAATTCAGCGTGGAAGAAGCCTTCTACGCAGCGGGCGTGGAATTAATTAAGGTGGTGATCATCTCCGTACCGTTTATCGGCATCATCATTATAGGGCTTTGTCTTCTCCTGTTCTACAAGCGCAACACATAGAATCATTCTGCCGGCAGCAAGAATCGGATTGATCCTGCTGTCTCCATCAGTTATGATGACAACAGGAGGTTCACATTGATGGATTTACAGAATGATTACCAGCGCATCGAACGCGCTATACTTTTCATAGAAAAGAATTTTAAGAGCCAGCCGACTCTTCGGGAAATAGCCGGGGCAGTCGGCCTGAGTGAACACCATTTCCAACGACTTTTTAAGCGTTGGGCCGGGATCAGCCCGAAACGTTTTCTTCAGTTCGTTACCGTCGTTCATGCAAAAGAACTCTTGCAAAATCGTCAAGGCCTTATCGAGGTGGCCTATGAGAGTGGCCTTTCGAGCATGAGCCGTCTGCACGACCTGTTTGTAAATATGGAAGCAGTGACGCCGGGAGAATTCCGGAAGCGTGGTGAGGCTCTCACTATCCGCTACGGTCTCCATCCAAGCCCGTTCGGTAAATGCTTCATCGCAGTCACAGACAAGGGCATTTGCAGCCTCGGATTTATCGGAAACGCTGCTAGCGATGTGTCCGTGGCTGACTTGAAGAAGAGATGGGAATACGCCCAGATCATACAAGACCAAAAGGCTACCAAGGATTATTTAGAAAAGATATTCGGCGACCGGATAAGGGAATCGCGGCCCGCCCTGCAAGTAAAAGGGACTAATTTTCAGATTAAGGTCTGGGAGGCACTCCTTAAGATACCGCAGGGCGCAGTAGTTTCGTATGAGGCCCTGGCTGCCTCAATATGCAAACCGAAGGCTGTACGCGCAGTTGCTAATGCTGTTGCGCATAACCCAGTAGCTTTCCTGATACCCTGCCACAGGGTTATCAGGAAAACAGGCGCCATCGGCGGTTATCGTTGGGGCATTGGGAAGAAGATCGCTATCCTACTTTGGGAATCAAAAAAGTAGTGTTATCTTCCATCCCCGGCGCGCTTTAGCTCAGACGTATCCCAGCCGCCTCCCAAGGCACTGATGAGCAGCACGCTGGCGGTCATGCGCTGCCCAGCTATACCCACAGCCGTTTGTTCATCGTTAAGCGCAATCGTCTGAACCGTTATGATGTTGAGGGCGCTGATAGTACCGGCCTTGTATTGATTAATGCTCACTTGTAATGATTGCCTCGCTGACTTTACAGCTTCATCCTGCGCCATGGCTTCTTCCTCAAGGAGTCGAAGTGCTGCAAGATTGTCTTCCACCTCTTGAAATCCGGTGAGTACAGCTTGCCTGTAGGACGCTACACTTGCATCATAAGCTGCCCTCGCCTGTGCGGTCTGTGCTGACCTTAACCCTGCATCAAACACAGTTTCGGCGGCAGCTGCTCCGATGGACCATAACCGATTCGGCCATATTAGCCAGTTGGATAGCTGTGAGCCTTCAAAGCCGCCTGTTGCGGTTAGACTGATGTTCGGATAATATGCCGCCTCTGCCACCCCTATCTGGGCGTTTGCAGCCGCCGCAAGCCTCTCGGCTGCGGCGATATCGGGCCTGCGTTCCAGGAGCACCGATGGTACGCTTACAGGTATGGTCGGCGGTGTCAGCGAAAGCGGCGTCTCCGGAATAGAGAAGACGGATGCTGATTTGCCAATCAGCATTGCGATGGCATGTTCCAGCTGCGCCCGCTGCACACCGAGGGCGATTGCCTGGGCCTGCGTGGTCTTGAGCTGTGTATCGGCCTGAAGCACATCCGCTTTGGATGAGACGCCACCGGCATATCGATTCTTTGTCAAATCAAGGAATCTCTGATAAGCGCTGACCGTTGCGGCAAAAAGCTTTTTTTGGGCATCGAGCGCACACAACTGAAAGTAGTCCTGTGCAAGTGCCGTCTGAGCGCTGAGGCGGATCGACGCTAGGTCTGCTGCGCTTGCCTGTGCACTCGCCTCGTTCGCCTCAACCGTCCGTCGGACCTTGCCCCAAATATCCGGTTCCCAGGACGCATTTCCGCTCACCAGGAAATTGTTGACGGCTCCCGCGCTCGATGAGGTTCTAGAGGAACCCGATGATCCACCACTAGTAAACGGAGTCCTAGAGCGAGTAGCCGAGCCATTAACTCCAACCGTCGGGAAGTAGCCTGCACGGGCTGCCTGCACTAATGCAAGAGCCTGCCGGTACTGGGCTTCAGCTACCGCGATATTCTGGTTGGAGATCACTACCTGTGCCTCAAGCGCATTCAGTTGCGGATCGTTGAATAGCTCCCACCATGCCCCGCGGATAACATCGTCCTTAGGCTGGGCAATCTGCCACTTCGCCCCACCCTCGGCTTCCTTGTAAGCAGGAGGCGTCTCGACTGAAGGCTTCACGTAATCCGGACCCACGGTGCACGCGGACAGCAGCATAATGGTTCCGGCAACAATAGCAACAAAGCGAATACGCCGTACTACCCGCACTGCATAATTTTCATTTGGTCGAGTCATAGATTATTCCCTTCCCGATTGTAGAATCAATCGTTTCGTTCCTTTTTTTTTTGCCGCCACCCAAAGCCTGAAACGGTCCAGATATAGATACACCACCGGCGTTGTGTAAAGAGTCAGCATCTGGCTGAATATCAACCCCCCTATGATAGCGATACCAAGAGGTTTGCGAAGTTCACTACCCACGCCGCCGGTTACTGCCAGCGGCAGCGCTCCAAGAAGTGCTGCCATTGTAGTCATCATAATCGGCCTGAACCTGAGTAGACAAGCCTGGAAGATTGCGTCCTCGGGGCTTTTCCCCTCTTTCCGTTCTGCCTCAAGCGCAAAATCGACCATCATGATTCCATTCTTTTTCACTATACCAATCAGCAGGATGATACCGATTAGAGCGATGATGCTAAGATCGGTGCCCGTCATCAAAAGTGCAAGAAGCGCGCCGACACCTGCTGAGGGCAGTGTTGAAATGATTGTTATCGGGTGCACATAGCTCTCATACAGGATGCCGAGCACAATATAGACCGCAAAAAGGGCCGCCAGGATAAGCAGCGGCTGGTTTGTCAGGGAGGCCTGAAATGCCTGCGCCGTACCTTGGAAACTGCCTTGGATGGTAGACGGCAACCCGATCTTCCGTGTGGCCGCATTTATCGCCTTCACCGCATCTCCGAGGGCCAGACCCGGCACCAGGTTGAAAGACAGCGTCACCGCAGGGAATTGCCCCTGGTGTGCGACGGCCAGAGAGGTAGCTGTTGGCTCGTAATGGGTGAAGGCGCTCAACGGGACTTCAATGCCCGTCGGCGTCTTAACGTAGATATATCGCAATGTTTCGGGACGCTGCCAATATTCCGGCGCGACTTCCATTACTACATGGTACTGGTTGAGCTGGGTATACATTATCGACACCTGGCTCTGGCCGAAGGCGCCGTAAAGGGTGCTATCGATTAGTTGCTGGGTAATGCCGAATCGCGACGCCGTAGGGCGGTCCACTACTATCGTAGACTGCAGCCCCTTGTCCTGCCGGTCGCTGTTCACGTCGACCACCCCGGGAAGCGACCGCAGTTGTGCTTCCACACGCGGGGCCCACATCATTAGCTCATCAAGGCTGTCCCCACGCAGTGTATATTGGTATTGTGCTCCGCTCAACCTTCCCCCGACACGAACATCCTGCACTCCCTGGAGAAATGTCGGCGCACCAGCCACCTCACTGAGACCTTTGCGCAGCCGTCCGATCACCTGATCAGCAGTGAGTTTTCGTTGTTCGATAGGTTTCAGCGCAATAAACATCCTGCCTGTATTCCTTGTGGACCCGCCGCCTCCGGTAAATGCCGTCACGGTATCCACAGCTGGATCTCGCATAATCGTGTCCACAATCCGCTGCAATTTACCTTTCATGGCCTGAAACGAAATATCCTGCGAAGCCTGTATCATTCCCATGAGCCGTCCCGTATCCTGCTGTGGAAAAAAACCTTTTGGGATTATGATGAACAGCAATACACTGACCACAACAGTTGTCAATGTCACGCCAATCATCAGTCTCGGATGCTTCAAGGCCCGGGAGAGGCTAGTTTCATAGTGTCGGTGCAGCCAGTTGAATACATGCTCACCCGCTCGAAAAAACCAGCCGTGCGAGCGGCCTCTTTCCGGTTTCAGCAGAGTAGCGCACATCATAGGGGTCGTAGTGAGAGATATGATGAGTGAAATCAAAATGGCCACCGACAGCGTAACCGCGAATTCACGAAACAGACGGCCTAACATCCCGCCCATCAACAGAATAGGGATGAAAACCGCAACCAGTGACATGCTGATAGAGAAGACAGTAAACCCTATCTCTTTTGCCCCCAGTATGGCGGCTTGGGTGGCCGACACGCCCTCCTCGAGATGCCGTGTAATGTTTTCCAGGACCACAATAGCATCATCAACGACAAACCCTGTTGCGATAGTAAGGGCCATGAGGGACAGGTTATCCAAGCTATAGCCAAAGATGTACATAACCCCAAACGTGCTGATTAGCGAAACCGGGACGGCAATACTGGGGATAAGTGTCGCGCGAGCATTTCTCAGAAAGGCGAAGACCACGAGAATTACCAAAATAGCGGAGATGACGAGATTGATCTCGACGTGCGCCAGCGAGGAGCGGATTGTCGTTGTGCGGTCCATGACTATCGACATCTTAATGGCGCTGGGGATCGAAGCGCTCAACTGGGGCAGCATGTTGCTAACCCGGTCGACAGTATCGATGATATTTGCGCCCGGCTGCCTGAAAAGTATAAGTGGCACTGCCGGCTTGCCGTTTACAAGTCCCGCATTGCGCACATCTTCTACCGAATCTTCGACGCTGGCCACATCCGACAGTCTGACTGGCGCTCCGTTTCGGTAGGTAACGATAAGAGGCTTGTACTCCTCGGCCTTGTAAAGTTGGTCATTGGTCTTTATCTCAAATGTTCTGCTTGAGTCCTCCACCTGCCCCTTGGGCCGTTGCACGTTCGTAGTGCTGATCGTGCTCCTCACATCCTGGAGGCCTATGCCATACTTATTTAATGCATCCGGATTCAACTCCACTCGGACAGCCGGCAGCGAACTGCCGCCGACAACCACCTGACCGATACCTTCTACCTGGGAAAGTTTCTGCTGCAATATGGTAGATGCCACATCATACATTTGCGCGTTACTCATCGTATCCGATTGGAGTGCCATGATGAGGATTGGAGCATCCGCCGGATTGAGCTTGCGATAGGTCGGGTGAGAAGGAAGGTTTGCCGGCAAATAAGTCTGCGCCGCATTGATAGCCGCCTGAACATCGCGTGCAGCCCCATCGATATTGCGGTTAAGTTCAAACTGCAGAGTAATCGACGTTGCCCCAAGGGTACTAGTAGAGGTCATTTCAGTCACGCCAGCGATATGGCCGAGCTGACGTTCCAGCGGTGCCGCAACAGACGTCGCCATTGTCTCGGGACTTGCCCCTGGCAACCCTGCCTGCACAGAGATAGTCGGGAAATCTACTTGTGGCAGAGGGGACACGGGCAACATGCGCAGCGCGATTAGTCCGGCCAGTGTCATCCCTATCGTCAGGAGGGTTGTAGCTACCGGTCGGTTAATGAAAGGCCTTGAAAGATTCATTCCAACCCTGTTGATTGAGGTGCAGATCCCGATGACGCATTATCGAGATTACCGCCGTTATCCATGGCGGAGTCAGGATTCTTTTTTCCGAAGCGGCGCGCCAACCGGTCGAACCAGAGGTAAATGACCGGAGTCGTATAGAGTGTGAGCACCTGGCTGAAGACCAGCCCGCCAATAATCGAGATTCCCAGTGGTCGACGAAGCTCCGATCCGACTCCGGAACCGAGTGCAAGCGGTACCGCCGCCAGTAGCGCAGACATTGTAGTCATCATGATCGGCCTGAATCTCAACAGGCAAGCCTGGTAGATTGCGTCAACAGGATTCTTCCCCTCCCTGCGTTCGGCATCCAGTGCAAAATCGACCATCATGATACCGTTTTTCTTCACTATGCCAATTAGCAGAATGACACCTATAAGGGAAATAACGCTGAACTCCGTCCGGCAGATAATCAGCGCGAGCAGCGCACCGACACCTGCAGAGGGAAGTGTGGAGAGAATCGTAATTGGGTGGATATAGCTTTCATAGAGAACGCCGAGCACGATGTAAACCGTGATCAATGCCGCCAATATAAGTATCGGCTCGTTTGACAACGACGCACGGAAGGCTTGAGCTGTGCCCTGGAAGCTGCCTCTGATGCTCGCCGGCATCCCAACTTTCTGCGTCTCCGCATCGATCGCTTTTACCGCATCTCCAAGCGACGCGCCCGGTGCCAGGTTGAACGACAGGTTAGTGGCAGGGAACTGGCCCTGATGGCTGATGATAAGCGGACCGGTCGTCTGGGTGATTTTGGTAAAGGTGCTCAAAGGCACCTGCCCTCCGCTCGCGCTGCGGACGTAAATGTCCTTCAGTTTACCCGGATTTAGCATGTACTCGGGCGTAACTTCCTCGACTACGCGGTACTGGTTCAATTGAGTGAAGATAGTGGAGACCTGCCGCTGCCCGAAGGCATCGTAAAGAGTGTCGTCTATCAGCTGTGGTGTGATTCCAAGTCTCGAGGCTGTATCACGGTCGATCGTGACCATTGCCTGCAATCCTTTGTCCTGTTGGTCGCTGCTTACGTCTCGAAGCTCTGGCAGCGTACTCAAGGCCTGGACCAGCTTCGGGGTCCAGATGTTCAACTCGTCAAAGTTGGGATCTTCCAGACTATACTGGAACTGAGTGCGACTCACGCGGCTCTCCACGGTAAGATCCTGCACCGGCTGCATGAAAAGCGCGATCCCCTGGAGTTTAGCCACTTCGGGCTGCAGGCGGCGAATCACCTCGCTGGCGCTTAGCCCGCGCTCTCCCAGAGGCTTCAGATTAATGAGAACACGCCCGCTGTTGAGAGTCGTATTAGTGCCATCCACCCCTATGAACGTCGAAAGGCTAGCGACCGCAGGGTCTTTCAAGATGACCTGAGCAAGCTCCTGCTGTTTATCGGCCATCGCCGAAAATGAGCTCCATTGCGGCGCGTCGGAAATGCCCATGATCAGCCCTGTGTCCTGTACCGGGAAAAATCCCTTGGGGATTACGATATATAGCAGGACCGTTGCAATAAGTGTCGCAACAGCAACCAGCAGAGTCGCCGTCTGGTGGTCCAGTACCCATTTGAGAGTCCTACCGTAGAATGCAATTATATTGTCTAATATGCGTTGTGATTTGACGAAGAGTTTTTTTTGCTTCTCCTCAGGTTTGTGTTTCAGGAGTTTCGCACACATCATCGGTGTCAGAGTCAATGAGACGAATGCCGAGATGACGATAGTGACACCAAGTGTGATGGCGAATTCGCGGAAGAGCCTGCCTACCACATCGCTCATAAACAGCAGCGGGATTAGCACTGCGACCAGAGAGACCGAAAGAGACAGGATCGTAAAGGCAATCTGCTGTGAACCTTTTAGCGCGGCTTGAAGCGGGGGCTCCCCCTGTTCGATATACCGCGAGATATTCTCGATCATGACTATTGCGTCATCCACTACGAAGCCAGTCGCAATAGTGAGGGCCATAAGGGTAAGATTGTTAAGGCTGAATCCGCACAGATACATAATTCCAAAGGTGCCTACCAGAGACAACGGCACCGCAATGCTGGGGATGACAGTAGCCGAAAAAGTGCGCAGGAACAAAAATATAACCATGACAACCAGCGCAATCGCCAGCAGCATTTCGAACTCTACGTCTTCGACGGAGGAGCGAATAGTCGTGGTGCGATCTGTCAGGATCTTAACCTGCACTGCAGCGGGCAGTGAGCTTTGCAGCTGTGGCAACAGCTTCTTGATACGGTCGACGACTTCTATCACGTTTGAGCCAGGCTGCCGCTGTATGTTGACAATAACCGCAGGAGAGTCATTCATCCAGGCTGCTTGCTTAACATTTTCGGCAGCATCTATTGCAGAGGCGACATCGGACAATACCACTGGTGCGCCGTTGCGGTAAGTAACAATCAGCGACTGATATTCCTTGCTCGTTAAAAGCTGATCGTTGGCGCCGATAATGGATGACTGTCGTGGTCCGTCGAACCCACCTTTAGCCTGGTTGACATTGGCAGCAGCAATGGCAGTGCGCAGGTCTTCGAGCGTCAGACCGTAAGCTGCCAAGACTGTCGGGTTGGCCTGAATCCTTACCGCAGGCCGCTGCCCTCCGCTGATGCTGACCAATCCGACTCCTGTAAGCTGTGATATCTTCTGGGCCAGCCGCGTATCGGCGAGATCTTCTATTTGCGGCAAAGGCAGGGTCTTTGAGGTCAGGGCGAGCGTCAGAACCGGCGCATCTGCCGGGTTCACTTTGCTGTAAACTGGCGGGTTTGGAAGGTTCGTCGGCAGGTAACTCGTCGCGGCGTTGATAGCCGCCTGCACCTCCTGCTCGCCAACATCCAGGCTGAGGTCAAGGCTGAATTGAAGCGTGATGACAGAACTACCGCCTGAGCTTGTTGATGTCATCTGCTTAAGCCCAGGCATCTGGCCGAACTGGCGCTCAAGTGGTGCAGTAATTGAAGAGGCGGTGACATCGGGACTGGCGCCAGGGTAGAAAGTGACAATCTGGATAGTCGGGTAATCCACCTCTGGCAGCGCAGATACCGGCAATTCGTAATACGCTATGAAACCGGCCAGCAGTATAGCCACCATCAGCAGGGCGGTCGCAACCGGCCTCAGGATAAACGTACGCGAGGGATTCATCGTTTATTTTTGCCGGCTTTTGTGGTCGCCGTTGCTATTTTGTCCCTGAGGCGTCGGCAACTCAACCTTGCTGCCATCCCGTAGTCTTTCTGCACCTTCGACCACTACGACTTCACCGGGTGATACGCCCTCTTCAATCGATATATTATCACCTTCGCTCGGACCGACGCGGACGGGTCTAACAGAGGCCGTCTTATCCTCTTTTACTATGTATACAAACGTGCTTTTCTGACTGCGCTGAATGGCGGCTGTCGGTACGATAGTGGTANNCTTATTTGCGAATATTGCCTTGAGCTTCACGGTACCGGTAGTAGGATCGATCTGGTTGTCGATAGTCAGCAGATATCCAGTCGAGAGTTTCTGGCTCTGGTCCCTGTTGAAGGCATCAACCTGAAGGCGGCCGGACTTCATCTCAGAGAACACAGCCGGGAGAGTATCCTCGGCTATTGGAAAGATTACGGTGACTGGCTGCATTTGAGTAATCACTAACATCCCGGTGGTATCTGTCGCGTGAACGATGTTTCCCGGATCGACGAGTCGCAGCCCAATCAGCCCGCTGACAGGCGCGGTTATACGCGAATAGGTCACTTGAAGTTTTGCGTTGTCGACAAGGCCCTGATCGAGTTTAACAGTTCCTTCATCCTGCCGGACCAATGCCTCCTGGGTATCGAGTTGCTGTTTCGCCACTGAATCCTGCTCGACCAGTACCTGATAGCGCTTCAGATCCAGCCGGGCATTGTCTAGCAACGCCTGATCGCGAACCAGCTGACCAGCCGCCTGGGTCAATTGAGCTTCGTAGGGACGCGGATCTATTTCGGCAAGCAGTTGCCCGCTTTTGACAATCTGCCCCTCCTTATACAGTACCTTCATCAGCTGCCCGTCGACGCGGCTCTTCACTGTAACGGTAGCGAGCGGAGTAACGGAACCGAGCCCGGTGACATAAATGTTGATATTGCCTTTTTTCGCAACCGCAGTCACAACAGGCGCTGCTCGAACGACTGGCTGCTTGGTCTGTTGCGACTCACTGCCTGATTTAAAGTAAAAATAGGCGCCAACGACAAGGAGGCAGACTGCCAATAGCACTTTCCACCAGTGACGTCGTACTGCAGTCTGTCTTGGTTGCTCCTGTTTGATTTCTTTATCGCCTTCGAAATTGCTTTCGCGCCGAGACTCCATTATGCCGACCTCGCTATTAGTATTAACATTAGTATAATCTCAATTTTTTCGAGTCGATGTCAATCGGGCTTCGTGCAACATTAACGACCCCCGAAGTTATCTGTCTTTCTATCACGATATTTTACCTTGAGGGTGAAAAAAAATCTTAAAAATTTATAGCCACTGCCAGAAAGCGGCGGACTTCAGTCCTCGCAGAGGAGTGCCAGAGTACTGAAACCCCAGGATTCATCACGGGTGAGTAGGTTCATTTATTCTCCTCGTCCTCGTGCCTCTTTTTCCGTTCCTCTACGATCTTATTGAAAGCTTCAAGCTGCTGTGTGCGGAGTATGGCACGGACTCTATCCTGTGATCGTTTCAGTATTTCTTCGATCCGGGGTCTGTACTCTTTGCGCACACTCCGTATCTCTGCATGTGTTTCTCTGACAATGGTTCGAAGCTGTTCAAGCTGGGCCGAATCCAGACTGAGTTCGCGATTGAGCCGCGTGACGATAAACTCTCTCGTTGTGCCCGGCTCGCCATGCATGATGTTTTCGATCTTCTGCTGATCTGTT
>PMYY01000130.1 GCA_003170655.1 Nitrospiraceae bacterium | reverse complement strand
CCCTTCTTTATGACGCAGGCCCCTTATCTATTGTTGACTTTACTCGCACCATCAATTAATTTACATATATGCTTTCCTATATCGCTAGGCGGCTGCTTTTAATGGTCCCGCTCATATTCGGCATAACACTCATCAGCTTTTCTGTTATACACCTTGCACCGGGGGGGCCGGTCGAGGTCGAGACCGAAATGTCGATGAAGACCTCCGCCCAGGCGCGCGAAAATCTAAAAAAGCTTTACGGTCTCGACAAACCGCTCCATGTGCAGTATATCGATTGGC
The DNA here is from genome assembly GCA_003170655.1 of Nitrospiraceae bacterium. Lineage (GTDB taxonomy): Bacteria > Nitrospirota > Thermodesulfovibrionia > Thermodesulfovibrionales > Dissulfurispiraceae > Fen-1308. Next base: position 7,142 of record PMYY01000130.1, on the reverse strand, counting down.
TAACACGATTTGTAAAGCTCGATTTTGGAAAGTCTTTCGTCGACGATAAGAAAGTAATCAACAAGATCAGGGAGAGAGTTCCAATCACTATCGTCATAAGTGTGCTGTCACTCATCATTACTTTTTGTATAGCGGTGCCGATAGGAGTGCTTTCGGCTACGCGACAATTTTCACTCTTCGACAAGCTGACGACAGTATTCGTCATGGTGGGATTTTCTGCCCCTCACTTTTGGATTGCCCTTTTATGTATGTATTTTTTTGGCATGACACTTGGATGGTTGCCGGTTTCGGGCATTCAGAGCATTGATGTTTCGGGGATGGGGGTGGCAGAGAGGCTTGCCGACTGGACTAGACATCTCATACTTCCTGTATTGATCGGGGCTTCAGGCGCCCTAGCGGGCTTGAGCCGTTATAGCAGATCGAGCATGCTTGAGGTCATTAGGCAGGACTACATAAGGACAGCGCGGGCAAAGGGATTGAAGGAATCGCAGGTGATAACGCGCCATGCATTGAAGAATGCGCTTATGTCGGTCATAACAATACTCGGTCTTGCAGTGCCGGGATTTATCGGCGGTTCGGTGATAATGGAAACCATCTTTTCCATCCCCGGCATGGGGCTGCTCTTTTTTCAGTCGGCCATGTCGAGGGACTATCCGACTATCATGGGAATCCTTGTTATCGGAGCCGTACTTACATTAATCGGCAACTTTCTTGCAGATATTGCTTATGCCCTGGCTGATCCGAGGATCAGGGTCGGCAAGGATTAAATGATGATCGGAATAATCTGGCGCCGCTTCAAAAGAAACCGTTTATCAGTCGTCGGATTGACTGTAATACTTATCATCGTTTCTGTCGCAATTGCTGCGCCGATAGTCGCCCCTTATGATCCATTCGTTATAGATGTCTACAACGTTATTTCACCGCCGACATCGGCACATCTGCTGGGGACGGATGATCTCGGTCGCGATGTCCTCTCGCGAATGATCTGGGGCAGCCGTATATCCCTTGCGGTCGGATTTGTGGCTGTAGGCATATCAATCACCATTGGAATAATAATAGGAGCTTTGGCTGGGTTTTACGGAAAGGCTGTAGATGCGGTACTCATGCGTTTCGTCGACATTATGCTCTGCTTTCCAACACTGTTTCTTATCCTGGCGGTCATCGCCATAATCGGACCCAGCATCTGGGTGATAATGGTTATTATCGGGACCACGAGCTGGATGGATGTAGCCCGCCTAGTAAGGGCCGAGATCCTCACGCTGAAGGAACGGGACTTTGTTGCGGCGGCAAGGGCGGTCGGTGCGAGCGACTTCAGGATCATCTTCAGGCATATCCTGCCGAATGCGCTTTCGCCGGTGTTCGTATCTGCGACTCTGGGTGTTGCAGGCGCGATCCTGCTTGAATCCGGTCTCTCATTCCTTGGCCTCGGGGTTCAGCCGCCGGACGCGAGCTGGGGCAATATCCTGACATCCGGAAAGGATTATATCACCGTAGGCGCCTGGTGGCTCTCTTTCTTCCCGGGTATGGCCATTCTCTTCACGGTACTCAGCTACAACCTTGTTGGAGAAGGGCTTCGAGACGCTATCGATCCGAGGCTTTGGCGCTCGGGGAAATAAGTCATGAAAGACCTCTCTTACCTTCCTGATCCCGACAGGGCGCGGAAGAATATCGAGACGCTGATTGCAGGGCATCCCGAACTGCAGTCCCGCATAGAAGAGCATTATGAGAAGATTGCGGCGCTATATTCTCATAGCCAATTCCTCGCAAACTATTCGATACAGTATCCCGATTCGCTTTTCCGTGCATTGGACCATCTCCGTGAGCCTTCTGATACCGATTCGTTTGTCTCTGAATTGAATGAAGCATTGGGGTCCTGTACTGCGATAAACGATGGAATGAAGATCATACGCCGCTTTCGCAAGGACAACCAGATTTTGATCACGCTGAGGGACATACTCCATATCTCAGAGCTGCCCGATATCATGCTTGAGATGAGCAATCTCGCCGATGCCATCCTCAGCGAATCACTCAAGTTCGTGGAATCATTCCTGGAGCACAGGTATGGGAGGCCTGAAAATAATGCTGTGTCGATTATCAGTCTCGGGAAGCTGGGCGCCCGTGAACTAAACTACAGCTCGGACGTTGATATTGTCTTTGTATACCGCGATGAAGGAGAGACTTCAGGAGTATCGTCGATTCCCGGGATTACGATGAACAGGGTGTCTGCCTTCGAGTATTACGTCAAACTGGCAGAGGAACTGACTAGATTCGTGTCCTCGAATACCGAAGACGGTTTTGCCTACCGTGTCGATCTCAGGCTCAGGCCACAGGGCCAGCGCGGCAGCCTCGCGCTCTCGCTGAGAGGGTACGAAGATTATTACGAGTCCTGGGGGCAGTTGTGGGAAAAGGCGGCGCTTCTCAGAGCAAGGCCTGTTGCGGGCGATGATGAACTCGGCCGTGACTTCCTTACCACTGTCACCCCCTTCATCTATCGCAAATATCTCGACCACGAAACTATCGACGAAATCAAACGCATGAAGTCTCAGGTCGAACAGCTAAAGAGCGGTACCTTCAGCAGGGATATCAAGCGAGGGTACGGGGGGATAAGGGAGATAGAATTCTTCATACAGATTTTTCAGCTGATGTACGGAGGCAAGGAGCCCAGCTTGCGCGAGAGAAGTACTCTCAAGGCTCTTCATCACCTTGTACAGAAAGGTCTTATCGGTTACGACGATCTCGGGCAGCTGTCGGACAACTACCTCTTCCTCAGAACACTCGAACACCGTATCCAGCAGATGAACGACCTCCAGACACACAGCCTTCCTTCCGGTGAAAAAGAGCTTGAGGTCCTCGGCAGAAAGATGGGCTTTTTGGGAAGGAAGGATTTTATGGATGCACTCGATAAAAGGAGGAAGAAGGTCCGCGGGATCTATGACTCACTTTTCCATGTCCATGGAAGGGGTGAGTCTGCTGCTGAAGGAGAGGCAGGTGGTGATATTATGAGCCGTATTTTCTGGGATGTTGAAACGCCGATTAAACAGCCTATCGAGGAAGAACTCGTAAAGCGCGGCGTAAGAGATATAGACAGGGCGATTAATCATCTGATGCAGATCCGTAATAATATCTATCACTTCCAGACGATCAGGGGAAGGAGGCTTCTCGAGTATATTGTCCCACAATTTGTAAGGAAGGCCCTTGCCGGCGACAACCCAGATGCGGCACTGCTCCAGCTTGTCGGTTTTTCGGGCCTTCTTGCAGCGAGCGAGTCTTATCTTGAACCTCTTGTCCAGAGGCCCCAGGTGGTCGATGCCTTCACCTTCATATTCTCGCACAGCGACTACCTCTCGAAGATTCTCATGAGCAATCCGGAATATATGGAATCGCTTGTAGAAAGCTTGATAAAGAGGAAGTCGATCGTTTTCTCGCAGAGCGAACTTGAACTGCTCATCGAAAGGAAAGGCGAATCTGCGGCAATCCGGCTGTACAGGAGGCTTGAGGAGATAAGGCTCGGCATACTCTTTCTGAACGGTGAGATCGATGTGGTCCGCCTGATGAAAGGCATAAGTATAGTTGCACAGGCCATTCTATCGACTATTACGTGCCATCACTCTATGGCCCTGACTATTGCCGGATTCGGAAAGCTCGGAGGCAGAGAGATCATCTTCAGTTCGGATCTCGATGTCGTTTTTATAACACTGGACACCCCTAAGATAAAAGACATAAAGGATGCGGAGAACCTTCTCAAGCTTCTCATGTCTCATACGAAAGATGGAGTCGCATATAAGGTCGATACTCGCCTTAGGCCGGACGGGAGCAAAGGGCCTCTTGTCAGCTCGATCGGTGGGATCGCGAATTATTATCTCAAGAGTGCCCAGACGTGGGAGCTGCAGGCTCTGTTGAAGGCGCGTCCGGTCAGCGGCGACCGAAAAACGATCCGGTATTTCGATGAAATGAGAAAAGAGGTCTTGATGAAGAGGGCGCATGAGATAGTCATCGGTGATATCCGGCTCATGCGCAGCAGAATACAGAAGGAGCTTTCGAAAGATGCCGCAGCATCCGGCATCCATGACATCAAACTGGGTCCGGGCGGAATAGAGGAACTCGAATTCGCGATACAATACCTTCAGCTCAGACATTGCTGCAAGAGTTCGACCCTCTTTGTGCAGAGCACGCTCGATGCCGTCAGGAGGTTGTGCGACATGAGTATTATTTCTCCGCGCGATGCAGCGGCATTGAAAGAGGCGTATATTTTTTATAGAACTATCGAGATCGTGCTCCGGCTGCGTAACGAAACTGTCCTGAAAGAGAGCAGCGATACTTGGCGTAGCGCGGCGCGGCGTTTGGGGTTGATAGAGGAGCAGTTGCTGGAGATACTTGATCAAAAACGGAAATGGGTAATTGCTTTTATGGCAAAGATAGGGGATTAGCGGTCGCAGCAATTGCCGCCGCTATTGTGGGCGTCGCAGGGTTCATCGGCTACGAATTCGGGAAGCCCGCGGTCGAAGAAGTAAGTGATATTATCTTCGATGGTCGCCCCTTCTGCTTTTAATACTCTTATGCCGGCACACCGGAGTTTGATCAATGCCCCTGCCCCGATGCTCGCCGTAATTATCAGATCTACGTACTCTCCTCCCAGTGCCTTTAAAGGATCGCACGAGCCGTGAAGATGATTGAAGTCTTTGTTGTAAAAGGAGCGCATGCTCCCTTCTTCGGTATCGATCACCATGATGACCGGGGCCGCGCCGAAATGCTGATGTACGGGACTTCGAAGGCCCAGGTCTTTATGGATAGGAAAGCATATTTTCATGTTGGATGCTCCAGACAAGGTTGACAATATTCGTCTTAGTTTACCATAGTCACAGGCGATTTATGTTGCAAACAGTCTTGATTGGCGCCTATAATTGACGATCGAAATAAACGTGAGCGAAGCAGCATCAATCGCTATTTTAAGGGAGGATTGCACATGAAAAGAATATTCGGATTTGTTTTTGTATGCAGCATTCTTTGGGGTACGTCTGCTTTTTGTGCGCCTAATATGCAAAATGGATTATGGGAGATTACGTCAACGGTCGAGATGGAGGGAATGCCGGCCGGGATGATGAAGCCGATGTCGCACACCTCCTGTCTCACTCAGAAGGATGCTGTCCCGGAGAAACCTGCAAAATCGGACTGCAAGATGACCGATATGAAGTCAGTAGGCAATACTGTCACTTGGGCCGTGACCTGTCCCGATGCCGTAAGTAAAGGCAAGGTGACTTATGCTGGATCGACGTTTGATGGCACGATGGAAACGACTGTGAATCAGGGAGGCAAGAAGATGCAGATGAAGAGCAAGATGAAGGGAAAGATGATAGGTCCCTGTAAATAGCAATCACTATTTATGAAAATTATCGGGGGCCGGGGCAGAAGTCCGTGGCCCTTCTTATTTGGTGAGCCGAGGTTGGATAATTATGAAGAGATCCAGTTATTTTGCCTGCAAGTACTGTAAACACATTTCAAGAATCAGGATTCCTTGACTCTTTAGAATGATCACAAAAAGACTTATTGACTGATACGATATGCGGTGATAAGATCATCTAAAGGAGATGGCCATGAGAACTATTGTCTTATTGATAACAATCACAATGGCAGCATTAGGAGCTGAAAGAGCATGCGCCGAGTGGAACTCTAATTCGAATGGATCATTCCATAATAATAATGGGTCATTTCATCTTGATAATGGAGGATTCAATAATAAACAGACGCAGAATATTGCTCCCCTTTACAATAGAGCTCACGAAATTATTGATGGTACTAATTTCGACAAAGAAAGATGCATGGAATTGAAAGAGATTTCATCGAAACTGCAGACCTTCTGGATTAACGCTAATTATGATGATCGAAAAAAGATAGATGGCGTTCGAACAGCTACTGAAAAAAATTGCGGAAAATTATGATTATAGGCCTTTGTGCGTTGTCGGTTGGTAGATAATAATATTCTTAAGCCGCATATAGCTTCAGCCTTTACTGATTGTAATTGAATGGAGGGAGTCATATCTGTATTCAGTCAATGGGCAACATGCCAAAGCAGACACTCGGCAACATGATGGTGATGTCCTTATGATCGTTCCCTCCGATCAGTGGCGGATAAGGTACCGGTCGAAACCGCCCTGCAAGCATGCTGGTGCTCTAACAGAAGCCCTGCAGCGGGTGTTCGTCGATATATCTTTATTTATCTTTTTTTGTTTTTTTTAGGAAGAGCAGATAAAAAATAATAAGTCCTGTACTTACAGCCAAAGGGCCGAAGACGAGCCGCGCCCACTGGTGCTCCACATCCAGAAGTCCCTTGAAAAAAGAACGCCAGCCGTAAACAACCAGCATCATACCCAGGACGAACAGGAAAACGCGAAAGGTTACATCCTTGTTTTTGCTCATCTGGCATTATAATACGAACGATATGATTTCACATATTTCGTTTTGCGTATTCCGGTGAACCCTGCCACTAAATTCGCTGCAAAGTTGCCACCATTTCCAGTCAATCTGCCACTTATCCCACTTCATTCCTGCCGCTCAATCTGGCGAGAGGTCAGGGATTATCGCCTTCAGTACGAACCTTCACCTGTCCCGAGTGTGGTTTTACCATACCACAGGACCTCAACTCGACGCTTAATTATCTGAATATCTACCGGTTTGCTGCGTGGTACAGCCTGAGAGCACTTCAATGCTTCAGTATTGCCCGACTCCTGTTGAACCCTTCATCGGGCAAAAAACGAACGGTGTCTTCACGAACCTGCGTCTTGAACTACCAGGATGCTCGTAGTCTCTGACTACGAGAGGATGTGTGCCCAGCATGGGCGCGATCTTGGAGGTGGAAGTCCTCCTGCGAGCTGACCACAGCGAGCAAAGGGAAGTACAACTGCGTGAGGGTGACCGAGCGTGGGGAGGAAGTACGGAACGAATCCGTGAGCCGATGAACAAAAACCAGATATGAGGCGATGCCGATCAAGGCGAGCATGCACATTGATGCGAAGCTTTTGTGGTCAAGGATTGGTGGCGTAGATTTGGCGGTTGTGCGGATAAGGATCGCGTTCTTACCTGGGGATATCTTGTTTGTACCTGAAAGGGTGACGGTGATGAACCGGAACGAGAAGTCAGCAGAGGCC
>PMYY01000188.1 GCA_003170655.1 Nitrospiraceae bacterium | reverse complement strand
GTGTCAGTCGTATCAGCCCCAAAGCCGATACGCAGTTCTTCTGTGAAACAGGAAACCCCCACTAGAACTGCTGCGACGGTTTAGTGGTGGGAGAGTTCATGCCGATCGAGGTTGTCAGAACGTTCGAGAAAGTCGGATTCTACATAGTTTACCAAAAGGGGAATTATATTCAGATGAAGCGAGGCAACCTCCTGGTAACGGGGCCAACACATACCGTCGATTAAAATCCAGCCACTTTAAAGTCAAATTTGCCTCAAACGCGAATGACTATCGAAGAGTTGCTCAATCTGCTCTGCTGACAGCTGTCCGAAAGGGCAGCCGCTTTTTGTAGTTTTGGGTTGGGCGCACCTACAGTACGTGTGCGCCGCTAAGTTTCACGGGCGGAAACAAGGGTATGTACCCGCAAATCACGCCGCCAACAGTAAATCAATACTGCATTATTTCCAAATAATCCCGCAGATCCTTTTCTTCTTCTCCCTTTGCGGAATACAGGCGTTCGTTCATATCGGCAACCTTCTTGTCCCTGTTGCCCTGATACCCTGGATCAATCATGATGGCCCTATCCATCATCTCTGCGGCATCACCGAATCGTTCCAGTTTGTTGTACGCAAGCGCCATACCGTAATAGGGAAGAACAAACGTATTATCTCTTCTGATAGAGTCTTTAAATGAGTCAACCGCCTTTCCATACTCGCCGAGCCGGTAGTAGCACATCCCCACGCTATAGAAGGCCTTCTCAGGCGTCCGGTAAAGCAAATTGGCGAGTGCCTTCTGGAATGCTCCTACGGCATCCCGCCACTGCCCGAGCTGCATATAGGTAACACCAAGATTGTTGTAGGCATCTGCAAATTTGGGGTCCAGTTTGACCGCCTTGAGAAAATACTGTTTTGCGTTTTCATTGTCTTCAAGTCGCAGATATACGATACCGAGATTATAGACTATGTCTTTATTGTCAGGCTCAATCTGCACTGCCTTCTGGAACTCTACAAAAGCGAGCTGGGTCTTGCCCTCATTCAGATACGCTGTTCCCATCTTGTTATGGTAATCAGCTTGTTTCGTCGGAGCCTTCTCTGCGGAGGGAACACACCCTCCCGTCGTTAAAACTACCATCAGGAGTACAACGAATATAATTGCAATCTTTGATCTTATCATCTTCATGCCGCCTATCCTCTTTAATATGTTCAGTTTAAATGATTTGCGACATATTTTCCATATTATTGTAGGGGCAACCCCATGTGGCTGCTCTCTTTCGGGCCAGCGCAGGCACAAGGCCCTGCCGCTACAATTTTCCCGCCAATTCCTTCAACGTTTCCTCCACCGTTTTCATCGACTCCTCTGGCGATTTAGCCTTTGTGCTCAACTCAAATCCGCTCTTGAAGAATCGAATCGTCAGGCCACCTCTTAAGCTCTTTTGCATTTCGGACAGGGCTTTCAGCATCCTATCAGAAAGGCTCTCGGGCAATTGATATTCCCTGCCGGACTCATCCCTCCCGACAGTAAACCGGTAATGACCGTCGATGTCGACGACCTTTGAGATGAAAAGTTTTCTTGAGAGAAGTTTTATCGCGATCACATGCATCAGGTTTATCACTTCATCAGGCATCCTGCCAAAACGGTCGACCAGCTCAACGGTAAAATCATCAAGCTCACCTAGAGACTTGAGCGACGTCAGGCGTTTATACATACTCAGCCTGAGCGACATATCAGAGATATACTCCTCAGGAATAAAGGCAGCCAGGCGCAGCTTGATTTGCGGTTCTATCTCGTCCCTTACCTCTTCTCCTTTCAGCTCGGCTACCGCCTTTTCGAGCATGTCCATATACATATCGAAGCCCACCTTGTAAATATGGCCGGATTGTTCGCCGCCTAGAAGATTTCCTGCTCCACGTATTTCGAGGTCCTTCAGTGCCAGCCTGAAGCCTGCACCCAGGTAACTCATCTCCTGAATAGCCTGCAGTCTCTTTTTTGCGTCATCGGTGAGAATGTCCTCGCCTGGAATCAGGAAATATGCGTAAGCCTGAAGATTTCCACGTCCTACCCTGCCCCTCAATTGGTACAGGTCCGAAAGTCCGAAGGTGTCGGCCCGATCGATGATCATTGTGTTTGCCGTCGGGATGTCGAGACCCGATCCGATGATGGCCGTCGATACAAGCACGTCGATCTGACCGTTAAGAAAAGAGAGCATGATCTTTTCAAGCTGGTGCTCCGCCATCTGACCATGGGCATAATCTATCCGCACATCCGGCACAAGTTTCTTGATATAGGAAACCACCCGTTCAATGTCCCTTATTCTATTGTGGACGAAAAAGACCTGACCTTCGCGTTTTATCTCCCTTTCGATCGCCTCCTTAATGGTTCTGTCGTTATAGCGTGTAACGACGCTCCGCACCGCAAGCCTCTCCTCCGGCGGGGTCTCGATAGTTGACATTTCGCGTATGCCCGACAACGACATATGGAGTGTCCTGGGGATAGGAGTTGCAGTAAGCGTTATAACATCTACATTCTTTCTCAGTTCCTTGACGCGCTCTTTCTGAGCAACGCCGAAGCGATGTTCTTCGTCGATAATGAGGAGCCCCAAGTCCTGGAATTGGACCGTCTTATTGAGCAGCGCGTGTGTGCCGATGACAATGTCGATTTCGCCTTTTGCTAGTGCCGCAATACTTTTTTTCGCCTCCTTCGGGCCCTTGAAACGGCTGAGGTAGTCGATCTTGACTGGGAATGCCGCGTACCTGGATTTGAAGGTGCGATAGTGCTGCTCTGCAAGCAATGTAGTCGGCACTAGTACCGCAACCTGCTTGCCGTCATAGACAGCCCGGAAAGCGGCTTTAATCGCCACCTCGGTCTTGCCGTATCCGACATCGCCGCAGATCAGCATGTCCATCGGATGATCTGACTGCATGTGCTTTTTGATCTCTTCAACAGCCTTTATCTGGTCATCTGTCTCGTCGTAAGGAAAGAAATCGTCGAATTCGGCATGCATCGGCGTGTCCTCGCTGAAAACGAACCCGCGCGACACTCTTCTTTCAGCGTAAAGCTTGAGCAGCTTATCGGCCATCTCCTTGACGCTCTGCTTTACTTTTTGCTTCGTGGTCTGCCATCGTTTCCCGCCGATCCGATCAAGCGCAGCCGCATGACCTTCGCCTGCGCTGTATTTATGAAGCAGGTAGATGCCCTGAAAAGGCAGGTAAAGCCTGTCGCCTCCCGCATATTCGAGGGTGATCAAATCTTCTTCGTAATCCTCTATCCTTTCTCTCTGGAGGCCAATGAATTTCCCTATACCGTGGTCCCTATGGACGACAAAATCTCCCGGCTTGAGATCATCGATAGTCAGCAGCAGCCTCGATACCCTCGACTTCCTCATCGGCCTGTACGCCGGCTGCTCTCCAAATATTTCTCTGGCCGTGAGTATCAAAAGATTGGGCAGATGAAGGCCGGCCGACAGTGTTCCCTTCGTTAGGCAAAAGATACCTTCATACAGACATGTCTGTTCAGTGTTGATAACAGGTGCGACTATTCTTCTTTCCGAGAGAATATCCCGGCATCTCTCAATCTGCGCAGTCGACGCCAATACGATAATTACTTTTTTATTTATTTTTGACAGGACCTGCCCGACATCATCAATCGATTGGCGTTCTTCGGGCAGTATGCCAAGTCCCACTACAGGCACAGCACCGGAATCGATACCTTCACCCGCTATCGCAAAGTGCGAAAAGATAGTAACGTCGTTAAGGTCATTTTTGCTGATAATCTCGGGTGCTATCTTTCCGCTCAGGAAAATTGATGCTTTGGACATCATCCTGATCAGGGAATTATCGATTTCGCCGTCTGCCACTTCAATCAGGGGCTCCATAGCCGGATAGATTGTCAGTTCTTTTATCTTCTTTATCGAGCGCTGGGTCTCGATATCGAAGGTCCTGATCAGGTCTATCTCGTCTCCGAAGAATTCGACCCTGACTGGCAGTTCTTCGGTCACAGGATAGATGTCGAAGAGCCAGCCCCGCTCTGCGTATTCACCTTTCTCCATGACGATATTCACTTTCCTGTATCCAATCTCTGCCAGCATCATCTCCATCAGCTCCCTGTCGACCGAGAAACCCTTGGAAATATCAAATGGAGCTGACTTGCCGAAACCGGTACTCACGGCATCAACAGATGTTATGATGTGCGACACTCCACCTGAAATAAGCTTGCGAAGTATCCTCGCCCTTTCTCCGACGAGTTCGGGAGATAAGGACGGTGGGAAATAATCGAACATCGACTCTTTCCGTTCGCACGCCGATAAGAAATACTGAAGATCGTGACAGAGCGCTTCCGCGTGTTCCGGAGTGTCTTCAATTACAAGATATTCCGATTTATGATGAAGCAAGAGCGCCGCGAAGTGAGGGATAGAAACATTATATATCCGCCGGCTTTTATCATTATGCCCTTCGATGGACGAGTTGAGACGATGCAAGACATCTTCGGCATGCCTTGCTAGGATTTGCTGCAGGGTATTGTCGTGCTGCGGATGAGTCATCGTTACACGTTTATTATAACTGAAACGGCGGAAGCAGGTTCATGTTTCGTAGGGCGCAATTTATTGCGCCCGCTGGGAATGAGGTAATTAAAGCTGATAAATCACGCACCTACTAAAAAAGACAAAAGAAAAGGCAACCACACGGGGTTGCCCCTACGAACATTTAATAATTCTTTCTTTTCCGTATGGAGACAACGTTCTCAGTTCTTTGATAATAGGGGGTACTATTTCTATGACCTTGTCGATTTCTTCTTCCGTTGTATAGCGGCTCAGTGAAAATCTTATCGAACCGTGGATGGCTGTAAAGGGAATGCCCATCGCCCTCAGTACATGGCTAGGTTCGAGAGAGCCGGAGGTGCAAGCTGATCCCGATGATGCGCAGATTCCAAATTCGTCTATTCTGAGAAGGATTGCTTCACCTTCGACATATTCGAAGCTGATATTGCTGGTATTAGGCAGGCGGCGTGACGTATCTCCATTGATTCTCGGATCGGGGCATTTTTCGAGAAGCGCATTTTCAAGCTTGTCTCTCAGGCGTGCAACGTGGACCGCCTCTATCTTCAGGTTCCCCTGCGCAAGCTCGCAGGCCACTCCAAGAGCAATGATGGATGCGACGTTCTCTGTGCCGGCCCTCCGACCGTGCTCCTGGTGGCCGCCTATGATGTATGGATAAAACCGCGTACCCTTTTTCACGTAGAGCGCGCCAATGCCCTTTGGCGCATGGAGCTTGTGGCCTGAAAGGGAGAGCATATCCACGGGCAGACCCTTAACATTGATAGGTATTTTACCGGTCGTCTGTACGGCGTCGGTGTGGAAAAGAATATTTCGCTCCCTTAGTATCGCTCCAATCTCTTCTATCGGCAATATGACGCCGGTTTCATTATTGGCATGCATGACCGAAACAACGGCGGTATTCTCATCGAGCGACTTCATAAAGAAGTCCATATCGAATCTTCCCATAGCGTCTACGGGAACAAGCGATAAGCGATACCCCTTACGCGCCAGATGCCTTACAAAACTGAGGACCGCGGGATGTTCTACCCTTGTGCTGATAACATGCCTTTTATGCGGATAGGACTCCACAGCGCTCATAATGGCCGTATTGTCGCTTTCGGTGCCGCAGCTGGTAAAAATAATCTCTTCCGGTTCCGCGCCGATCAAGGCCGCAACCTTAGCCCTAGCCTCCTCTATCCGCCTGTGGAGCTGTCCACCAAAGAGATGCATGCTCGAAGGGTTGCCATACAACTCATGATAGTATGGCTGAATTGCCTCGGCAACCTCTGGTGCAACGGCGGTCGTCGCGTTGTTATCGAGATAGATCGGTTTCATCGGGCCTCCACTACTATATCTTCACTAACAAGCTCCCGGAGCTTCTGTTCGATGCTCTGGACCGTCACACCGCCCATCGGACACGAAACACACATCGCTCGCATAGCGATAATGACCTTGCTTCCTTCCACGTCGAGGAGTTCAAGATCTCCCCCATCTTCCTGTAGTCTCGGCCTGATCTCCCTTTCAAGAACATCCTGGATTAGCGCGATCTTTTGTAGATTGGTAAGCTTTTTGGGCTCCTTGGGTTTTGGCACTTCCTTGAGTGCCCAGATGTCCCTGAGCATGGCCTCTATGTCTGGTATGCAGGTTCCGCAACCACCGCCGGCCTTGGTGAAATTAGTGATCTCTTCGACCGTAGTAAGATGATTTTCCATGGTCACTCGCCGTATCTTCTCTTCGGACACATCGAAACATTTGCAGACGATCCTCTCATGGGCTTCAGCGGCAGGTTTAGGCGCCTCCCCCTTATAGTCGGCTATCGCCGCTTCAAGTGCCTCCTGTCCCATAACCGAGCAGTGCATTTTTTCCTTGGGCAATCCGCCAAGGTAGTCTGCGATTTCTTGGTTGGTAATTTTCTGCGCTTCATCAAGAGTTTTCCCCTTTATGAGTTCGGTGAGTGCGGAAGAGCTTGCGATGGCCGATGCGCAGCCAAAGGTCTGGAATTTGGCGTCTATGATTTTACCGGTCTCCTTGTCGATCTTTAGCGAAAGCTTCAGCGCGTCTCCACAGGAGATGCTCCCTACTTCGCCTACTGCGTCGGGATTTTCAACTTCTCCAACGTTTTTTGGATGAAGAAAAAGGTCTTTGACTTTCTTAGTATATTCCCACATGAATTCATTGTACACAAAGAGTCATGTGTGTTCAACATGAAGTTACCCAAAAGCGCCGTAAAGCCCCTGTTTTCAAACATGGGGATACAAGGCGTAGTCCCTTGCCGCTTCCCTTGTGGGATTTATCCCACTTTTTTCCCGTATGGGGTTGACAAAAAAACTAGACTGTTATATGTATATGGTAGACAGTCCGAAATGAAGAAAAGTATCGAATTTAAACTGCGCACTTCCAGTGCTCACCAGCGGTTATTGCTCAAACTGTTGGATAAGGGCAAGGGTATCTACAATCTCGGCCTGTCCGAATGCAAGAAACGACTCAACCGACTCCGCGCCGACAAGGAATACCAGACACTCAGATCTCTGCGGCGTGACCTCAAAAAGGCAAAACTGCCGACTAAGCAGGTCGACCGACTTCTAAGAGACATTGTCACCAAACGGTACTTCCTCACAAAAACAGATATCGAGAAGTACGTCAAGGACAATGCCGGATATCTGCGGGATGGTTTCAACGCTCAGTTTGCCCAGACACTAGCCGACCGTGCTTTCGACACTATCCAGAAGGTTCTGTACGGGAAGTCGAAGAAAGTCCGGTTCAAGGGTAAGTGGGACAACATCCTCTCATCGGTCAACTCAAAAAGCACGGATACCGGCATCATGTTTGACTCCAAAACACTCTCCATCTCATACATGGAGGTAAGCATCCCGCTTGTGCTGGACTACCGTAAGGATGATGGTTACCACAAATGGTACCTGCAGCAGATTGTCGACAATTATGCAAAACACAAGGCTTTCAATGTTTCCTATATCCGTATCGTCCGGAGGGTCATAAAAGGTCACGACGTCTTCTATGTCCAATTTGTGATCGATGTCCGCCCGATCGGGATGACCGACGAAAAGGTTATCGCTACTAATGCAGCTATCGCTGAGCATAACCAATCTCTTATCAACAATGCCCTTGCCGGGGGCAAACCCACTAACAGGCTCCGGCTTAAGCATGCAGTCTCAAGTATCGTCGAGTTCCCCACTGGCAATAAGACTGTGGAGATAATACGGGAGTTAGGGCTGTATGGTCAGTTCCAGACTTGCATCGATATGGGACCGAAGCACTTTGCCGCGTTTCTGAGGAGTGAACAGTACTCCATCGCTATCCTTCAACCAATCTTTGACAGGTTGAAGGAGTACGCCGATGAACTCAGGATCCTCCAGCGCAAGCTGGACAGACAGAGACGCGCAAGCAATCCCGATAACTACAATCCCAATGGGACGCTCAGAAAAGGCAAGCGTCTCAGATGGAAACGCTCCCAGGGTTACATCGAGACAAACAATCGCATCAAAGAACTCTATCGTCTTATCAGAGAGACGCGGAAGAGTGCCATCCGCGAGTTGTCGAGCATCATTGCAGCACTCAGCAGTAAGGTGAGTGCGGAAGATTTATCGTACAAAACACTGCAAAAGAACTATGGCCGGTCAGTCGGGAACTTCGCTCCCTCATATTTCATGAAAGACATATTCTCCAAGGCTGAAAGCGCCGGGAATGAGAATGTGGAGATCCCGCTGATTGCCGCCTTGTCTCAACTCTGTGTCTGTGGTGCCCGCAAAAAGAAGAAGCTTTCTGAAAGGCTTCACGAATGCAATTGCGGGTGTCTGGCACAGAGAGATGTCTTATCAGCTTATCTCTGGACGTACTACGTCCCGAACCCCGGTGAGTGGGAGGGCAGTGACCCTGCCCGTCAATACCACAGCGAAGACAGACTGCTTCTGACTGCAAGTCACCGGGTATATCCGAGTCAAACTGCGAGTAGGCGAGGTCAGGGTATCGGCTTTGCCTTGGGTCTGGATAAGAGACCGAGTAGCGGTTCTTGCGGCAAAACGGGAGAATACCCAAGTGAGAACTCTGTGCGCAAGTTGATGGTCTGCAAGGACTTGAAGTCGCTCATTGGGGAGCTTGGTTCGTTATCTTCTCGAATCCTCGGGTTTTAACCCTGGGGAGCAGTCAATGTTAAAATAAAAATATTTAAACAGATGGCCAGAGGTCAAGGCCATATGCACCGGACTTTCTCTTCCGGCAATACTATAAGGACTGAACTCGTTGATGTACACTCTACCGGCACAGCAAAGCGATACAAAGAAGGCCATCATAACTCTCTTCTTCGCCACAGTTACGATTGTCTCAAACATCTACATCACTCAGCCCATCCTTCCGCTGCTTAGCAAAGATTTCAATGTAAGCCACGCTACAGCGAGCCTGTCGATCTCTCTTAATATTCTTGCTCTCGCCCTAGCCCTGCTCTTTTACGGTCCGCTATCCGATCGAGTCGGCAGAAAGCCTGTAATGGTGGTTACCGGGTTCCTGCTGGCTGTTCCGACGGCGCTGATCTCGCTCACCCACGGCTTCATGGTCTTCCTTCTGCTACGCATTTTCCAGGGACTATTTGCCGCGGGCATCGCTGCAATAGCCATGGCCTATATAACCGAAGAATTCCCTCCCGCAATCATTGGTCGCGTGATGGGTATCTATATCAGTTCGATGATCACAGCGGGTTTCTTCGGAAGGGTTGCAGGCGGCGTCATGGCCGGTCTCCTCGGTTGGAGAGCAACCTTCATCTTTTTCAGTATGCTGAATATTGCGGGCGCCTGGTCGATGCACAGATACCTGCCTCCGTCCAAGAAGTTCACAGGTAACGCAAGCTTTCGCGAATCTTACAGTGGACTGATCGGACACTTCCGTAACCGGCGCCTCATTGGCACTTGCATCATAGGCTTTCTGCTTTTCTTCACATTCACCGGCTGCTTCACTTATATCACGTTTTACCTGAGTGATGCGCCATTCAATCTATCGACAACAGCCCTCGGTCTCATCTTTTTTGTTTATGTAGGGGGCATCGCATCACCGTTTGCGGGGTCTCTATCGACCAGATATGGAAGAAGAACTGTCATGGGCGCAGGTCTCAGTATCTCATCCGCAGGCATACTCTTAACCTTGGCAGGATCACTGCCTGTCATCATTGGTGCCATGCTGCTTTTGTGCGCCGGTCTATTTACAACCCAGCCTGCATCGAGCGCCTTCGTCGGCGACAATACCAGCTCGGCAAAAGGTTCTGCCACTTCCCTCTATCTTTTTTGGTACTATATGGGCGGCAGCGCCGGCGCCATACTTCCGGGGCTGTTCTGGCACGCATTCGGATGGCCGGGCGTAGTCGGATCGTGTCTGATCGCACTTGCAGGGGCTTTCATGTCCCTTTTCGTTCTGTGCCGATAGCTATCGACCACAGACGATTGACAACAACAAAGACCAGTAATTAACCTATCATATTGAAACAGATTATTCCCTTCATTAACGGATCGTATAAAACGGCGCCTCAGCAGGTATCTGCTCTTGCGCGTCTGATGCCGCCTGTGGCCTTTTATGCCGGGCTTACCAGGATAGTTTTCAGATGCAGTTCTCAGGCGAAGCATGGGCATTATGGAAATGAGGATTGGGCATCGAGCAGTCATGAAGTGATGCTGGAACTCGAGAAAGTAGGGATAATCTTCGAAATCACAGGAATGGACAATGTCGCCGGCATCGAGGGTGCCTGCGTCTTTATCGGCAATCATATGAGCGCGCTCGAAACCTTCGTCCTGCCCTGCGTCATAGAACCCTTTAAAGACACGACCTTTGTGGTGAAACAAAGTCTTATAGATTATCCGGTTTTCAGATACGTTATGAGGTCGCGAAATCCAATCACTGTCGGCCGAACCAATCCCCGCGAAGATCTGAGGGCAGTGCTGGAAGGCGGCACGGAGATACTGGCATCAGGGCGGTCTATCGTCATCTTTCCGCAAACAACCCGGGCTGCTGCGTTCGACCCGAAAGAATTCAACACGATCGGTATCAAACTCGCCAGAAAAGCGAACGTTCCGGTAGTCCCGATTGCGCTAAAAACCGATGCGTGGGGCAATGGCAAAATGTTTAAGGATTTCGGCGAGATAGATCCGTCTAAAAAAGTTTTTTTTAGTTTCGGCGAACCTATGACAATCAAAAACAGAGGCGTCGAAGAAAACAATGTGATTATTGCATTTATTGAAAAGCACTTGAACGAATGGAATAAGAAACTGTAGGGGCCAGCCCTTATGCCCAAATGACAAAAACAGGGCACCCACAATATCACACGATGATTTGCGTCCGTTTTGTCTAAAACATCACCTGCAGTACCTTATCTATTTTTTGCAATGCCCTTATAATCCCCAATGCTTCACCAGGTTTAAGCTCGTTAATTTGAATTCTAGACATGATTTGGAAGAGGGCATCGAACGCCCCCTTAACATCCAGATCATTATCGATATTTTCGGTAAAAGCCTTTTTAAGCTTAACAGCCTCTTCGCTCTCGACAGGTACCGCGCGTCCAGCATGTTTTCTGACTGCTGTGATAAGCTGCCTGAAGGATCTCAGCTTCCCGGCCACCTCTCCCACACTTTTATCGGAATAGTTCATCTTCGCGCGATAATGACCGTATGTCAGGAAGAAGCGCACCTCTTCCGCTGAATACCCCTGCGACATGAGCGTGTCAACATAAATAATGTTTCCTTTGCTCTTGGACATCTTCTGACCGTTTACAATAAGATGCTGGCAGTGGAGCCAGTATCGGGCCATTGGGAAAGGCCTGATCGATTCGAGAATAGCGAGGGTGTAATCATGATGCCGGTAAAGGTTATCGATGCCGCCGCAGTATATCGAGAGTGTCTTGTCGAAATAGTCGACGATCATGCTGGGGTCCTGGATATTCCATGATGGTCTCCCTCTGCCGATCTTAGTGTCCCAGCAAACTTCGTTCCCTCCTCTATATCCGTGCCACAATATGAAATCACCGAGGTTCCATTGAATGCCGGGATAGGTATCCTGGTGAAATCTTCTTTTTTTCTGCGGCCATCGGGACATGTCGAGACCGAAAAGTTTTCCGAAACCCTTGAACTTCAACGGATCGAAATAGACGTTTCCCTGATACCAGTAAGCGGTTCCACGGTCGATCAGATCCTGGATGATGTCGACGGCACGACTAATGTGCTCGGATGCTCTCGGCAGATGATCGGGCACCTTCATCTTCAATAGCTTCATCTCACCGATAAACTTTTTAATGTTAAGGTCGGTCAGTTTCTTCAGGCTCATGTTTTCCTTCATTGCCTCTCTTAGCGCCTTGTCCTCCACGTCGGTGATATTCATGCCTCGCCTGACGTGGCAGCCGAGATATTCGAGATATCGGACGAGAGTATCCTCGAAAAGAAATGTCCTCATATTTCCGATGTGGGCGCGCTGATAAACGGACGGTCCGCAGGTGAAGATGCTCACCATGTCCGGGTTGACCGGCTTAAATGTTTCGATCTTCTTACCGAAGGTGTTGTAGAGCTTGAGCATTATATCTCCTGATAATCAAACGTCATCTATTTAATTTACCTCATTATTTGTAAAAACTGTAGGGCCACTACAAAAAAATGCTAAGCGTGAGAAATCACGCTATTACACCTTGACCTCTTTCCATTTGCCGCCGTGAAATCTCCGTACCATCAATATCCCCTGGATGAACATCGAGACGATCATCGCAATCCAGACGCCCGTCGCCCCATACCCGAGCACAAGGGCCAGCAGAAACGCCAAGGGAAGCCTTATCAGCCACATTGCAGTGCCGACAATCCACATCGTTCCCTTTGTATCTCCGGCCCCCTGGAGTCCGCCGCCTAGAACGACACTCAACGCCATGAAGGGCTCTGAAAGCATGTTGAACCTCAAGTATCTGACAGTCTCGGCGAGTACAGCCGGATCGCTCGTGAAAACAGCGGCGATCTTCTCCGCAAGAACAAAGATGATGAGTGCCATAATGCTCATGAGGACTACGCCAGTCATTCCTATCTTCCACCCGACCTTTTCAGCCCTGTCCGGATTGCCGGCACCCAGGTTCTGTCCGATCAGGACCGAAGCCGCCATGTTGAGGGCAAAGGCGGGAAGGAAGATTACGCCTTCGATCCTGAAACCGTTCGTTATCGCTGCAAGGGCCGTAATGGATGCATCTCCAAGCCTGCTGAGGATGTTGTACAGAATAATGCTGCCTGCGTTCCATGCGATCTGAAGCAGCGCCGCAGGCCAGCTTATACTCAATGTTTTCTTGATGAGCTCTCCCGACAACGACCACGGTCGCTTGTATATCCCTGCCCAGCTACCGAATCTGAAAAAGAGCAGATTCATCACAGTCCCGACTGCCACAGAAAAAGCTGACGCAACAGCTATGCCTATATAGCCCATCTTCGGAAACGGATAGATGCCGAAGACTAGGACGAAGTTCAATACGATATTTATAATGCTGACGACGGTCATTGTCAGAAGCGGTTTTTTTACTTCACCGCACGCCCTGAACACTGAGTTTGAAATGATAAGGAGATAATTGGCTCCAAGTGAGATTGCGAAAACCTGAAGGAATTTGCCTGCAATATCCCTGATCTCTGAAGGGAATCCAGCAAGGGTGACTATTTCATTATAAAAAATGAGACCGGGGACCGTCAGAGCCAGAGCGATAATCCCGCCGAACATCAGGGATTGGCGGGCAACCTCTACAGCCTTCGAAGGGTCTCCTGCTCCAACAGCCCTGGCAACAAGAGCCAGACTGCCTATGCTGATTGCATTGGCGATGATGATTGTAAGGAAGAATATCTGGCTGATAAATCCGACAGCCGCCTGGACTTCCGGGCTGATGAGGCCCGCAACATAGACATCGACCACCCCGACAAGGAAATTCAAAAGCATGATTATGAGCATGGGCCACGACATATGCCATATATTCGCCCATAAGCTTCCGATAGTAAGGTCAACCGTCCCGTTTTTGAGCTTCAAATTTTCCTCCGCGACATCCATATATAATACACAAGTCGAGGCACATCGATGTGTGTGCCCCGGCCACTTCGCATGCCTTTTGTGTTGACAAAGACCGCCATGCCTTTTTATTATAAATTTGCAAACGATAGGTTACCGTCATGAGCGCCTATGCCGGCAAACAAGGTATAGACGCTATTTTTAGCATCACGAAAGGACCTCATGGACCAGAAAAACGCAGGACTCAATATTTCGATTTTTTTTTGTCAGCAAATAGACCCAAATCAGGACGTCAATAGACGCGCTCTTGAAAGGGAGCTTGGCAACCGAATACGGTTTTTCCCACTGCCGTGCAGCGGCCGCATCGATTCTCTCCACCTTATGCGCGCACTCGAATCCGGGGCCGACAAAGTATATGTCATCACCTGTCCCGAAGGGGCATGCCATTATCGGGAAGGGAATATGCGCGCCAGGAAACGCGTCGCTTATACCCAGGGGTTGATCGAAGAGATAGGTCTTGAAGGCGAGCGGCTGGAGTTGATTATGGCGCCTGCGGGCCTCCCTGTAAACATCGATGAGCTGGCGAGGGATCTCCTTTCCAGTGAGGCCACAACCGGACCATCTCCGGTGCGGGGCAAAACGGCTTGAAGTTAAGAACAGCTTATGATAAAGGAGCAAGAGCATGATTACTGCTGAAAGAAAACCCATATCAGAAATCAAAGAGATGATAGCCCCGTACAAGAAGATACTTGTAGTTGGCTGCGGGTCCTGCGTCGCGGAGTGTGCATCGGGAGGTGAAAAGGAGGTTGGACTGCTCGCTTCCGCTCTCCGGATGGACTCAAAGGCATCGGGAAAGGACGTAGAAATTAAAGAGATGACCCTGGACCGCCAGTGTGTTTATGAATTCATCGACCAGTTGACAGACGTAGTTGACCAGTACGACGTCATTCTCTCTCTAGGGTGCGGCGCCGGAGTACAGGCCGTTGCCGAGGTATTCCCTAAGGTCCATATAGTACCTGCTCTCAATACAACGTTCATTGGACAGACAAAAGAAGCTGGTCTCTGGATAGAGAACTGCCGGGGCTGCGGCGACTGCAAGCTTGGGTTTTTCGCTGCCGTCTGCCCTGTCACCCGTTGCGCAAAAGGGCTGTTCAATGGCCCCTGCGGCGGCTCCAAAACCGACCGCTGCGAGGTCGATCCGGATGTACCGTGCGCTTGGCAGCTCATCGTCTCCAGACTTGAAGATATGGGTCGGCTTGACCTCCTGTGCAAGGTCCATCCCCCTGCGGATTGGTCTAAGCAACAGGGTAAGGGACCGAGGAAAATCTACCGGGAGGATCAGAGATCGTGATGACCGAAAGCCGGCTTAAAAAAGTTTTACAGAGTGGAAATTTTGCCGTTACTGCAGAGTGCGGCCCTCCAAAGGGAGCAGATCCCGAGGTGATAAAGAGCAAGGGAAAGATCCTCAAAGATTATGTGGATAGTGTAAACGTTACCGATAACCAGACCGGCGTCGTCCGCCTTTGCAGTCTGGCTGCCTGTGCCTTGCTCAAGGCGGAAGGGCTTGACCCTGTGCTCCAGATGGTCACACGCGACCGCAACCGTATTGCTCTTCAGTCGGACGTTCTTGGGGCCTCTGCCCTCGGCATTAGGAACATCCTCTGTCTTTCCGGCGATCACCAATCCTTCGGCAACCAGCCTCAGGCAAAGGGAGTCTTTGACATTGACTCCATCCAGTTTGTACAGACCGTACGCACCATGAGAGATGCAGGCGAAGTCATAGGCGGTGACAAGCTGACCGAGCCTCCGCATCTGTTTATCGGAGCCGCGGCAAACCCTTTTGCCGATCCTTTCAAGTATCGGGCTGCACGTCTTGCTACAAAAGTGGATGCCGGCGCGGAGTTCATACAGACCCAGTGCATCTACAATCTCGACCGCTTCAAGCAATGGATGGACTTAGTACGAGACAGCGGCCTAGATAGCAAAGTATACATCCTTGGCGGGATTACCCCTCTTAAATCCGCCCGCATGGCAGAGTACATGGCAAAAAATGTGGCCGGAATGGACGTGCCGGAAGAGATAATTAACAGGATGAAATCGGTTCCTGCAAAAGAACAGCGGCAGGAAGGGGTCAAGATAGCGGTGGAGACCGTCCAGGCGCTTCAGGCTATTAAAGGGGTTCACGGAGTTCATATCATGGCAATCGAATGGGAAGATGTCGTTCAGCAGATAGTTCAAGAGGCGAAACTTTTCCCCAGGCCTCAGGTTTAGAGGTTAAGGATATGCCTGCCAAGTATCATATTCATACTGCCCAAGCAGCGAACCGCTTTCAGTTGATCACCCGTTCAGGAGTTATCGCGTGGGAAGAAGGGTGTCTCAAATGCCCTAGCTGTGTAAAGAAAGCTTGTGTCTATAAGGTATATGAAAAGCGCGGTATTGATTCACGCCAGATGCTCGAATCTCTCGACAGCGTCTGCAAGGACTGTTTCCGATGCGTACAGGGCTGTCCGAAGCAACTGATCCAGAAAGGGTTCAATCCATCCTATAAAGCCCTCGGAGACCATTACTGGACGCCGGAGATTATTTCGGGGCTCTGGTACCAAGCTGAAGCAGGCCGCATACCGGTTTCAGGCGGCGGTTATGGTGGAGCCTTCTCGGGCCCAGGCTTCGACGCCATGTGGACGGATATGTCCGAAATCGTCAGGCCGACAAGGGACGGCATCCATGGCCGGGAATACATAAGCACGACAACTGATATCGGCCGCAAGTTGATGGCCCTGGAATTCGATGAGACAGGGGCGCTTTCGGTGACCCCGCCGCCCGTTGTGGAGATACCGCTGCCGCTTCTTTTGGACATGCTGCCGTGGTCCCCGCCGGGTATGGGGATCAAACTTGCCATTCTCGAAGGGGCAAAGTCATTGGGGACCTTCGCGATTATCCGGCAAAGTGATTTCACTCCGGCGATGAAGGAGTATCTGTCGAACATAGCTCTATACATTGATGGGCAGGTATCTGATATTGAGCCCTCTGTCCTGAGCGCACTTCGTCTGATAGAGTTGCCCTACAGCAAAGAAGTCATCGCTGCACAGAACACTCTGAAAATAACAAACTCCGGACTCGTAACGATCATTCGGATGGACCTTAGTCCCGATTCAGCGGAGGAAGTAGTCCGGCTCACCAAAGAAGGGGCCGAGGCAATACACCTTGTTGCGGACGAATACGGCCTCGAAAAAAGCGACAGGCCTCTCTTCATAAAAGAACGGACTCGTGATATCCATCTTCGCCTCGTGGAGGCGGGTGTCCGCGACCAGATAACCCTCATCTCGGGAGGCGGCATCGCCATGGCCGAGCATGTGGCAAAGCAGATCATATGCGGTTCGGACTTATTGTCTGTCGACATACCGCTCCTTATTGCGATGGAATGCAGAGTATGCCGCCGCTGTAAGGAGGGCATTGCTTGTCCCGTAGAGCTTGAGGGCGTCGACCCCGTATGGGGTGCTAGCCGCATAAGGAATCTAATGGCGGGCTGGCATAACCAGCTTCTCGAGATACTCGGTGCTATGGGTATTCGCGAAGTAAAGAGACTGCGTGGAGAAATGGGTCGCGCCATGTTCTTCGAGGATCTTGAAAAAGACATCTTTGCCACATTGGGCAGAAGGGGTTGATGCAATGGAGACAAAGACGGACACACAAATGCTACCTGAAGTGAAGAAAATACCGAGCCGTTTCCGTAACGCCCTCGGCAAGTATCGTGTAACGATAACGAAAGAATGCAATAACTGCGGGATCTGCGTAAAGCTCTGCCCCTATGGTGTTTATAAAGCCGGTTCCAAAAAACCAAGGGTCGCAGCCGAACATCTTTGCCTTGGGTTCCCTTGCAGTGCAAATGAATTTTACTGCGTGAACAAATGCCCGGAGAAGGCAATCCAATTAAGACTAAATCCTGCATTTGAGATACTGGGAGACCGGCGGTGGTCGCCTGATCTTCTGGCCAGCACATGGCACATGGCAGAGACCGGCGAAATCCCATACCAGGGACTGAACTATAAGACAGGAGATTCAGGCGGCGGGTTCGATAAGCTCCGTTTTATCTTCCCCAGGGAGAAAGGACCGGAAATTCCTGATGAGGAAGTATCCACAGCCATTGAACTTAACCGGTCCGGGGATTCCAGGCCCGGAGTCCGGATTCCCGTTCCGTTCTATCTCGGCGGCATGTCCTTCGGCTCTGTCAGTATTGTCACCATGCTTTCCCGCGTCAAGGCTGCTGCTGCGCTCAATACCTTCTGTTGCACAGGAGAAGGCGGATACCCGGAAGAACTGATCCCCTACGACGATCATATGATCACGCAGGTGGCAACAGGTCTTTTCGGCGTCAGCGAGGAGTCGCTCAAGAGGGTGAGAATAGTGGAATTCAAATATGCGCAGGGTGCAAAACCAGGCCTGGGCGGACATCTCCTCGGCGATAAGGTGACACCCCGCGTAGCGCGCATGCGCGAGGCAGTGGCGGGAAGCGCCCTCTTCTCACCGTTTCCCTTCCATAGCGTCTACTCGGTGGAGGACCACAAGAAACATGTGGACTGGATAAAGCAGACGAACTCCCGTGCACTCGTATCGGTAAAGGTTTCCACACCTACGGACGTGGACATGGTCGCCGTGGGAAGCTATTATGCCGGCGCGCATATTATCCAGCTCGACGGAAGTTACGGTGGAACAGGCGCAGCCCCCGATATCGCAAAAAAGAATATCGCCATGCCCATAGAATATGCCGTGCCCAAGGTGCATAAATTCCTTTCTGAAGAAGGGATCAGGGACAAGATAACGATTATCGCAAGCGGAGGGATACGTTCTGCCTACGATATGGCAAAGGCAATTGCCCTGGGAGCCAACGGGGTATGTCTCGGCACGGCCGATCTGGTTGCCCTCGAATGCATCCGCTGTCACCATTGTGAGTCAGGCCGCGGTTGTGCCAGGGGCATTGCCACAACAGACGAACAACTTACGAACCTCATGGAGCTCGAGTGGGCAACCCAGCGCATTATCAACATGTATTTGACGTGGAGACGCCAGCTTGTCTCTATCCTCAAGCGTCTTGGGATGAAGAGCGTTACAGAGCTTGTGGGACGCTTCGATGTGATTGGTCACCTCGATTACATTAAGCAGGAAGAGATAGAAGGGGAGCTGGAACTATGAGACAGTTAAGCATAGCAGACGCAATATTAAAGTCACGATACCATTTCCGCGAGGCCGACAAGCTGGTGAAGCGGACCGATATGGAAACTGAGGAAGGCGGCTGCGGCGTTACAGGTTTCGCCTGCAGTATTCCTGTTGGCGGACGTCATATCTTCACGCCCTCAGTCCAGATGCACAATAGGGGAAACGGCAAAGGCGGAGGTCTTGCGGCAGTCGGCCTGGTCCCGGCGAAGCTTGGTGTGGACCAGAACACCCTCGACAATGATTACCTTTTGCAAGTGGCGATCCTCGACGATACGGTCGTGCAGGAGATGGAAACGCGCTTTATCCGTCCCTACTTCCGGGTCGCGCATGAGGCTTTTATCGAAACAGTAGACGATTACCGTGACGTTGAAGGGCTCGAAGTGAAACCGCCTGCAGTAAAGCGTTACTTTGTGCGGGTAAAGCCGGAAGTCCTTGCCCGGTTCCAAAAAGAACGCGGCTTGGGAATGCTGTCTCATGAAAGGGCCGAGGAAGAGTTCCTTTTCCAGAATACATACCAGTTGAATCTTGCCTTCTACAGTTCCCTTGGCGAGAAAAGGGCCTTTGTCCTTTCCCATGGCAAGAACATGATGATCCTTAAGATCGTAGGGTATGCCGAAAAGGTGGCCCAATACTATAAACTCGAAGACTTTGATGCCAATATATGGATTGCACATCAGCGGTACCCCACCAAGGGCCGCGTCTGGCATCCGGGCGGCGCTCATCCCTTTATAGGTCTTAACGAAGCCCTTGTCCATAATGGGGACTTTGCCAATTATTATTCGGTATCAGACTATCTGCGCCAGCGGAACGTATTCCCACTGTTCCTCACCGATACTGAAGTCTCCGTCCTTGTTTTCGATCTCCTGAACAGGGTGTACGGCTATCCCCTTGAATACATAATTGAAGCCCTTGCCCCGACAGGAGAAATGGATTTCGATCACCTGCCGGCGGAAAAACAACTCATATACAGGCAGATTCAGACTGCTCACATTCATGGGTCCCCGGACGGGCCATGGTTCTTCATCATTGCCCGCAATGATGTTCAGCAGAAACAGTTCCAGCTTATCGGAATCACGGATACGGCCATGCTCCGGCCGCAGGTCTTTGCTTTGCAGAAAGGCGAAGTCGAGATAGGCCTGATCTGTTCTGAAAAACAGGCGATCGATGCTACCCTTGAAAGCCTCGCAAAAGAAGACCCTCGCTTCGGTACGGTAGCTGACCATTACTGGAATGCCCGTGGCGGCAGTTACACCGATGGCGGCGCCTTTATTTTCACAGTAAAGGAGGCCGGTTCTGGTAAGATGAATCTCACTTGTGCGGACAAATTCGGACGGATCGTTGATGTCCCGACAAATCAGGCACCTCATGACAGCCGTGCACAACTACAGGCTACGCCTGCTGCCGAAGTTGCCCTCATAAATGACATTCTGAAAGACTTGTCCGGGACGAGCGCGGAAAACATTTTTGCCGGCTTAACCCCGCGCTTTCTTGAATGGGACTATTCACGGCTTTCTGCTTTTCTGGACCACCTGGTTGCCCTTGCAAAGCAGGATGCCTTGATGGAGAAGGCAATCACCCTCCTGTCGCTCCTCCTCGACAGGCGCTATTCTACAGGCAACATGAGACGGCGTTCAGTGCTCCAGATGGTCTCGGGTGCGCTTGATAAAGTCTTCAGGTCTGTTCCGATCATCAGTGATACTAAGAACCCGCTTTCCTGCTGCAGAATAGATTTTGACAGCCGTTCCGCACTTCGCAAACCCAAAAGGGGGGAAAAGGTGCTGGTTGCGGACGCTAGCCTGTTCGAGCCGGAAGGTGATGACTCATTCGCAGTTTTAGTTTCGAAAGCATACAGTCTCGGATGGAAACGGTTCATCTGTTTCGGCCATCGGGGACAGCGGTTCCTGGGCTGCGGGTTTGGTCCGGACACGAAGGGCGTTCATATTGATGCCTTCGGCTCTACAGGAGACTATCTGGGGTCCGGCATGGACGGTCTTGAAATATATGTGCATGGAAATGCCCAGGACCAGCTCGGACAGATAATGAAATCAGGGAAACTCGTCGTGTATGGTGATGTCGGCCAGACGTTTATGTACGGGGCCAAAGGTGGCGAGGTCTATGTTCTCGGAAACGCGGCGGGCCGTCCCCTCATCAATGCCGTCGGAAAACCGAGGGTTGTCATAAACGGCACGGCACTCGACTACCTCGCAGAATCCTTCATGGCGGGCGATCCGTACAAGGGGGGAGGTTTTGTTATCCTGAACGGCCTATCCTTTGATAATGAAGGGAAGATGGTGCCTCTGGAAATACCATATCCGGGGTCAAATATCTTCTCACTCGCTTCAGGCGGAGCAATTTTTGTCCGTGACCCGCATAAGACCATCGTACCGGAACAGTTGAACGGCGGTCAGATTCTTCCATTCAGGAAGCGCGACTGGAAACTGATTCTCCCATACCTGAAAGAAAATGAACGACTATTCGGCATCGGGATTGAAGATCTCCTTGCAGTAGACGGCAAGATATGCAAACCCGAAGAAGTATATCGCACAATCGGGGCGGTAAAACTTTCCGTACTTTCTGGAAGTGCTGCCATGAAGATGAATGAGGAATATGAAGAGTTTGAAGAGGAAGATTAGCGGATTATAGATTTAATCGATAAATTATGGTTGTGACGGCGTCTCGCACCAGAAGCACGGTCGAGACGCTCTTTTTTCAGAAATCGACGATGAGGTAATTGATTATGTGCAGACTGGCAGCGATAACATCCGATAAGCACTTCTCGCCCATGGAAAACATTCTCTCCCTGGAGACGATGAAGGAAGGTAACGATGGGAGCGGTCTCGGCCTTACCATGAAGGATCTAGACGGTGAATTCGGGAAACTGAAAGAATACCCGATACTATCAGGTATGGGTACCAGAAATGGAGGCCGGGTCGTGGACGAGTATATGGACAAGCACGGGTTCGAACTTCTCCACGTCTGGGCGCCAAAGACCAGGAAGATAAAGGGTGTAATTCCCCATGAATACTATTTCGCAAGGGTTTACGACTATCCCGAATACTTCAGGTACCGATCGACGCAGGAGAAAGAAGACCTGCTTCTGCAGACCCGGCTCTCCCTGAGGAAACTCGGAGAGGCCGATGAATCCATATTCATCTTCTCATTCTATCCTGATGTCCTCACCTTAAAGGAAGTCGGCGACCCATTACTGTTAGGCGAATTTTTCGGTCTCGACCGCGATGAAATAAAGGCAAAGATCATATTTGCCCAGGGGAGACAGAATACCAATTATGCAATCTACCTTTATGCCTGCCATCCATTCTTTCTGCAGGGGTATTGCTCGATGACAAACGGCGAGAACACCGCCTTCGTGCCAATAAGGGAATTCCTCCTCAGCAGGGGCTTCCCCGGTTATATGGGCTACAACAGCGACAGCGAGGTCTTTACTCACATTCTTCATTACACGGCCAGACAGTTGAAGCTGCCGCTTCCCTATTACAAAGATGTGATCACTCCCCTAACGAATAATGAAATGGGAAAGAGGTCCGACGCCGAGGCCTTGCAGCTGCTCAAGCAATCGCTGCGTCCGCTCTGCATCGATGGGCCTAACTGCGTAATAGGGTTTACTCCAGACGGAACATGTTTTATGATGCATGATTCCAAAAAGCTGAGACCCGGCATTGTTGCGGGCTCCAAAGGCAAATACGCCCTCATGTCGGAAGAGTGCGGCGTTGACAGGGCAATCCCGGGCAGAGACAAGAGCAGAGACATCTTGCCCATGAAATATGACTTAGTCATGATTCCCCCCATGGCACAGGAGGTCAAGGTATGGAACCAGCTGCAAGGTTAGACAACAATCATCAGCTCTCCGTCAGGGAGATGCCCTATATAGTTCGCTGGCGTGACGACCGCTGCAAGCGCTGCGGCAGATGCACCGCCGCCTGCCCGGTAAAGGCCATCGAGCCGGCCGTGAAAGTCCAGAGGGTCGTCCAATCTGAAGGCCCGGTTCCGACACCCACTTCAGTGCGTCGCGTAATCCAGGTAGTGGAGCAGGTTACCGATATGGAAAGATATTGTGTCGGTTGTGCAACCTGTGCACTCGTTTGCCCGAATGCGGCGATCGAACCGGAAATGAATATCCAGCATAAACTGCTTCATTACAAAAACAAAGGCGGAGACGGATACAAAAGGGGCGGAAGGAGAAACGATCCCTCCATATCGACCCTCGACAGGCTGAAATTCACAAGGATCTCGATGCTTACCGATCCAGCCCTCGATGCCGGAAGGCATGAATTCAGGGTGAGAAGTCTTCTAGGCAGAATCCTTCCCCCTTCTGAGCTTCCTCTGACAACCGTGGACGGCAAACTTGTTGTCGATAAGCGCGACAAGTTCATCCCGCCGGTCAGAGAGATATTCCCGATCATGATCGGCAGCATGTCCGTGGGCGCCCTTTCGCCGCCGATGTGGGAAGGCCTCGCAATGGGAATCGCCTATCTCAACGAAGTCGAAGGGATGCCGGTTGTCATGGCCTCCGGTGAAGGAGGTATGCCGGCCAGGCTGCTGAAATCGAGGTTCCTAAAATATTTCATCATCCAGATCGCTTCGGGATATTTCGGATGGGATGAGATCATCCACTCACTTCCGCATATGATCGAAGACCCGGCGGCCATAGAGATCAAATACGGCCAGGGCGCAAAGCCGGGCGACGGCGGACTTCTCATGGCCCAGAAAGTATTGAAGCTCATCTCGAAGATCCGTGGCGTCCCTCAGTTTGTCGACCTTGCGTCTCCTCCGACTCATCAGACGCAGTATTCGATCGAAGAATCAGTCGCCAAGATGATCCAGTCCATGTCCATGGCCTGGGGATTCAGGGTCCCGGTCTATCCGAAGATTTCCGGCACCCAGACGGCACGCGCAGTCCTGAACAACCTTGCGAGAAACCCCTATGCCGCTGCCTTGAGCATCGACGGCGAGGACGGCGGGACTGGCGCGGCCTATAACGTTTCGATGGACAAGATGGGTCACCCTATCGCATCTAACCTGAGGGACTGTTATCTCGATTTGGTCAAGCAGGGAAAGCAGAACGAGCTGCCGCTCATCGCCGCGGGAGGTGTCGGTAAAAAAGGAAATCTGGCAGCAAATGCCGCCGCACTTATACTGCTTGGCGCATCTTGTGTCTCTATCGGAAAATATATCATGCAGGCCGCCGCCGATTGCTTCGGCGACGAATTCAACCGTTGCAACCTCTGCAACACCGGGAAGTGTCCAAGAGGCATTACCACGCAGGACCCAAAACTCTACAGGAGACTCGATGCCGACAGGGTTGCCGAGCGTGTTGTCGAGGTATTCAAGGCCGCCGACGTCGAACTCAAGAAAATCTTCGCACCTATGGGAAGGTCTACCGAATTGCCTATCGGCATGTCGGACGGATTGAGCATAGATGACAAGGCGATGGCGGACAGGCTGGAGATAAACTATGTCTGCTAACAAAATTATAAAATTAAGAGGGGCAGGGCGCGCTATGCCCATGCAGAAGCCAAAAGCAGCTAAGGGGCCGAATACCGTAGAATTCGATCCCACAACGAAAAAGGCAGTCATCTACGGAAACGTCAATGATGAGCGAGTTCCTTCACGCATCCTCGAAGAACGCATACAGCAGGCTGTTCAGGACGGTGCAAGGGATATCAAAATCATGTCCAACGGCCAGCACGGAATGGGAGGCCGCATCTGGCCTAAAGATGAAATAGTCAGGATTACAATCGAAGGCCCTGCCGGGCAGAGGGTCGGCAGCATGGGGATGCCCGGCACAGAGATCGTAATCAACGGAGGCGCTTCCGACGACATCGGCTGGATCAACTGCGGCGCTAGGATCACCGTACTCGGAGACGTAACGAACGGCGCATTCAACGCTGCTGCTCAAGGAATCCTCTACGTCCAGGGAAGCGGCGGTGCCCGATGCGATACCATGACAAAGCGCAACCCTCGCTTCGAACCTCCGCAGTCCTGGTATTTCAGGAACGTCGGAGACTCCTTTGCTGAGTTCAAGGCAGGAGGCATCGCGGTTGTATGCGGCATCGATCCCAGAAACCCAGAGAATGTTCTCGGTTATCGCCCCTGCGTCGGCATGGTCGGAGGCACCGTCTATTTCAGGGGAAAGATACAGGGATACAGCGAACGGGATGTCAAACTTCAGGACCTGACCCCGCAGGATTGGGAATGGCTTACCGAAAATATGAAGCCTTATCTCGAAGCCATCGGCAGGGTGTCCTATTAT
Source organism: Nitrospiraceae bacterium (assembly GCA_003170655.1). Lineage (GTDB taxonomy): Bacteria > Nitrospirota > Thermodesulfovibrionia > Thermodesulfovibrionales > Dissulfurispiraceae > Fen-1308. The sequence goes on along the minus strand of PMYY01000188.1, from coordinate 2,572 downwards.
GGGGAGCTGACAAGCTCTTCCGATGACTGGAAGAAACTGATCGCTTATACGCCACAGGAAAAGAAGACCTTCAAGGGTAAGAACAAGCTCGACACCGTGAAATTCAGGAAGGATTTTTGGGAGAAAGAAGTCGGTCAGGGAGGCATCTTTGCCGAATACCTCGACCACGATCTTACACTTCTGCCCTATATCACAACAGGCAAGGAGAGGCGCAACAAGCCTCTTTGGTCGAACGAGAAATTCCTCCCGCCATGCGCGTTTGCATGTCCTACAAAGATACCGACTCACAAGAGGACCGCGCTTATCCGCCAGGGAAGGCTTAACGAGGCACTGGAACTGGTCCTCCAGTACAGCCCTCTTCCGGCCACGGTCTGCGGAGAAATCTGCCCTAACCTCTGCATGCAGAGCTGCTCACGGGCGCACTTCGACAAGCCACTCGAAATCGACAGGATGGGAAGCCTTGCGCTCGAGCTCCCTGCGCCGAAGAAGGCTGAGCCTACCGGCCACTCGATAGCTGTCATCGGCGGAGGACCGGCGGGAATGAGTGTTGCCTGGCAGCTCTGCCTCAAAGGTCATACCGTCGATATTTATGAAGCAGCGGATAAACTGGGCGGCAAGNNAAGTTTGAAAAGATCTATAATGATCACGAAATCGTGGTCGTAGCGTGCGGTGCCCACAAGCCGCGGATTATACCTATTCCCGGATTCGAACATATCTCGTCAGCCTACGATTTCCTCAGGGACATCAATAGCGGCAAAGCCCCTGACTTAAAGGACAAGCAGGTCGTCATCATCGGCGCCGGAAACGTTGGCATGGACGCTGCATCCGAAGCATACAACCACGGGGCGTCATCTGTTATAGCACTCGACATTCAAAAACCCGCTGCCTTTGGTATCGAGGTCGAAACCGCCGTGGCAAAGGGTACGCAGATACTCTGGCCGAAATTCACTGATAGATACGCTCCGAAAGAAAAGAAGCTCTACTTCAAAGGCGGTTCGAGCCTTGATGCCGATGTGGTTATCATGTCCGTCGGCGACACGCCCATCCTAGATTTCCTGCCTCAATCGATCAATACCGAGAGAGGATGGCTGGCTGTGAACGAAACTTATCAGACCTCGGACGTAAAGGTATTTGCCATCGGCGACGCGACCCAGCTCGGCCTTGTAACTCATGCGATCGGCCAGGGCCGCGTATTAGGTGAAATTGTGCATGCGCAGATAATGCATGCCCCGCGCTGGCCCGAGATAAAACAGGCTATTGCCTACGAGAAGATCAAGTCAGAGTACTACGATGTCTGCAAGGGCGAAATGACCATAGAGAAGGTCGGCGAGACCTGCATGTCCTGCGGCACCTGCCGCGACTGCCATATGTGCGAAGCTACCTGTTACTGGGGAGCTATCAGCAGGGAAGACCACAAGGACGGCTCCTATGAATATGTCGTCGATGACGACAAATGCATAGGCTGCGGCTTCTGCGCAGGCATATGCCCCTGCGGCGTATGGGAGATGGTAGAGAACATCGGGTAGAACCGACCATGAAAACATCAAAGCAGAGACAACCCGGCGCTCGTCTCTGCTTTGAAATCTTCCGGTCCATCCGTCATAATGATCAGATGTCTTCAGATAGTTGGCAAGCTCCCGTAAAAAAGAACTCCCGGCTTATCTTAACGGTCCTCATGGTCATCTCCATGGTGGTCTGGGGCGGAAGCTGGGTCTCGGCTAAGGTAATGGCCGGGAGGTTGACGCCTGAAGTACTCAGCTTCTGGCGCTTCTTCATGAGTTTCGTTTCTTTTGTTCCCATGCTGGTGCTTCTCCGCAAGCCATTCACCGTTTCACGCGCCGGTGCACTGTACAGTGTTCTGGGGGCCATTTTTATAAGCACCTATATGTACTTTTTTTTCAGAGGGCTGGAACATGGCCTGGCAGGCGCTGCAGGGGTTCTTGTCACTTCAATGATGCCATTCATGACCCTCCTGTTTATGATGATACTTTTCCGGAAAAAGGCTTCAGGACGTGACATTGCAGGCCTTGTACTCGGAATGGCTGGAGCTGCAGTTCTTTTGCAGGTTTGGAACTTCAATGCCCATGATCTTTTCCAGAGCGGCAATCTTCTCTTCGTATTATGTTCTGCGCTTTGGGCTTTGGTTACAATTTGCAGCCAGAGGGCCGCAGCTACAATTTCACCCTATTTTTTCAGCTTTTTGACCTATGGCATCTCGACTTTATTTTTCCTGCCTTCTGCATTCAAGCAGGGCATCTCAGTTGTCTTCCATGAAGATGTCCTCTTCTGGGTTAATCTCATTTTCCTCGCCATAATATCAACTAACTTTGCTACAACAGTTTATTTCGTGGCTGCTGAGCGCCTCGGATCGTACAGAACGAGTTCTTTCGTTTTTCTTGTACCTGCCAGCGCAATGCTGCTTAGTTGGATATTCCTCGGCGAAGTGCCTCAGCCCTCGACGATAGTCGGCGGTACGATTGCCATCTCGGCGGTCTACCTGATAAATTACTAGGCCGCCGGAATAAAATGGATGCGCTGAAAAAAGGCCGAGGGCCTGCGTCATAGAATCGGG
>PMYY01000192.1 GCA_003170655.1 Nitrospiraceae bacterium | reverse complement strand
CGACTACTCCGCACTGCAGACATTTTGCAACAGTAAGAGTTACCGTTTACCTTCGATCTAAACCACAATGCGATATGAGGTGTTCTTATCATGACCCTCATGGCAACCAGTAAGGACTGTTAAGATGATATTTCTGGGAATACGCGCCTTGGCATGCACCTAAATTTGTGATCAATTATGATGGAAATCCTCATAGCACTGGCTTCCCGACTTCCTATTTGCAACCAAAATATAACATTTAAGAAATGATTACGTAACATTCTCATATATTCTCATCTGTAGGCAGATTCTTATGTGCGTATCCGTGGGAATCTAGATTAAAAAATTATCAGCAACATGCTGGCACGCGCAGTCCGAGGGAGGTAACTCAATCTAACGAACGAGCTTTTATTAAATCAAACGACTACGTATAATAGATATCACCTATTCAGAAAGTCTATTGTCAACATCGCATGAACAGGAATGTAATACGACTAATAACCAGGGGGTGTCTTATCCTGGCAGCGATTTTGCTGACCGGGGTTGCGACAAGCTGCGCCCACCGGTTATACGCTAGGATGCAGCCAGACGGCTGGAGTGCTCAACCAATTGTGAACGCCTGTCGCTTCACTCAAGATGCCGACCTTGATTCAGCCACTGGAACGCCCGTTGGTGACGAAGGGTATTATCTATATATCCTGACAGAAGCTGCAAAATGGGATTTCAGCGATGCGAAGTCGATTCTCATCTCAATTTGGATGCATCCGTATGGGCATAGCTGGATCATTTTGGAGAGTCCTGATGATAGAATGGAATTTGGCCAAACCGGTAACATCGGGAAGAAGAAGCCACGTTACCATGAGGGCGCAATGAAGAGGCTCGACGATGAGCATCCAAATCCTATCGCTTATTTATGGGAGACTATGCCCGACGGCAAATTACAGATTGGCAAGCCTGATCGACCACCAACGTTCGTCTGGAGAATGCCTATTACCAGATTAAAGTATCAACTGATCTATGAGCACGTTATGAATCGGAAATATGACGAGTTCGACTTGAGGACTAACAATTGCACAGATATGGCGGCGGAAGTTGCGGCACTGGCCAGTGTCAATCTCATCCACCGAATCCGACTTACCTTGCCGCCGGAAACCGAGGTTTGGTTTCTAAGGCAACGTATTTGGAAGGATACAAAATACCGCATACTTGAGTTCAGCACGCCTGAAGTATTGGAGGTGGATCTACGCCAACTTGCACAGTTCGGTATAGGGAGTGATTACACCGAATGGTATTTGACTTTGACACGATGAAGTATTTTCGCGGTTTTTTTGAATGCATAACATTTGCCGCCTATTTGCCTGGAATTATTTTCTCTTCTTAACGGATGTATTTTATAACGGATATCAATGCGACGGAGGTGCGCTTCGACAATTTTATCGATATCTTTATGGCCCGACTGGAGTCTCAGCTTTTTCTGGAAGTCCGCACATTTGCAACCATTTAAAGAGATGCAGAGTATTAGATCGAATTTGTTACAAGCGCTCTGTTCATACGGCTTGAACAATTGTCCTTAGTTGAGGCATGCGGAGGTAGCTGCGTTGTGCCGAAGGATTTCAAATAGGCAAGTGCTGCTGCATCCTGTTCCCGCGAGATTTCAATGATAAATAGTACGTAATCTCGCTTTTGCGCTTGATTTAAAAGATACCCCTCGACACTCGAACCGGCATTCGTATCATTACCGAAACTGAAAACTCCCTGACCGGTGATTGGAATTGCGGTGTGGCAAGCAGGGCTATTTCCGCCATAAGTCAGAGTCTGACCGTTCTCAATCACCATTATATCTAGTCCAAATGGATCGACATAATTCACAGGGCTATTTTGCACGTATAGAAAGTTATTATTCATTTCGGTCATCCAGCAAATTATATCAAATCGCAGCTACGAATGCTTCAGAACCTAGTGAAAATGGCTTGTGGTGATTTTTATCGAAAATCATTGATTGCGCTATGTTGCAGAAACTAGATATTACTTGGTGTTATTACGAACCGACCACTAAAGACTTCCGGGTAGAACCCTTGAATGCAGGCTTGCTCTGTTTAAAGAAAGTCCAGTATCAATGTTTCTGAGGGCTATCACCAAATTCCTGTTACTGGCAAAATAGATTGTTATCAGTAGGACATTTGCGTCAGGTACTCACAGAATTAGACCTGCCGGGATTTAGCGTTAAGGGCCGACCCTATTTTCAGACTCCACAGTTTAAAGCTCATTGCTTCCATTTACAAATTATAAGGTATGTGTCCCGATTTGCTTACATGAATAAAATACGATAACGCACCGTATCAGTTCTTTATTTCTTCGATCGCAAGCTCCACTTTTCCAGCAGCAGACTCCGGGACAGTCCATCTCAGCGCCCATCGAGATACAGGGGTCTGCATCGATGCGGTAAAGCTGGCCGGCCGATATTCAGCCCACGCCGTCAGATCAAACCTCCAGTTCAGGATGGCACGGTATCCGAAAAGATGGACCTTGCTGGACACCCCCGGGTGCGCAGGAATAATTTCGTCGTACAAATCCCAGGTGACTGTCCCACCGGGCGGGATTGATGCATGAGCTTTTTGCGAGAAAGAACTGGTAACCTCCTGGACGGTCCCCCTCTCCTGACCGAGCGTCGCGTGAGGTTCAACATTCAGCACCTCTGAATCGCAGCGGTTACGAATCGTCAGAATCGCCCTTGCAAAAGGGATCTCCCTCCCGTCGCTTATCCGTAAGGATGAATCAACAGCTTCAAGTAAGATGTCAAGGCAATTCATGTTATCTGTCAAGCCAAAGTGAAAATGTCCTATTTCTACCAAAATGAAAATGTCCGGTTTTAAGCAGCATGTGATTGCCTGCTTTCGGGGCTGCTTTCAGCCATAGCACCATCATTCCATAAGAGGCGCTCGATCGGAATAATCTGTCTCTTGGCTCCCGACCTCCACCCTCTGTACTTGCGTTTACGAGGAGTAGCTTTTACGGGCCGCTCCAGTATCTCCCTGATCTTGAGTTGCTTGCCTTTATAGCTTATGACCAGAGAGCCGTCTATCTTCTCTTCGACAAGAACTGTGTCGGTCTGCACAGCGCTCTCCACCTGGGTAGAGCTTCTTGTTGTGTGCCACAGTGAAATCATTCCTGAGTGCACGAGGCGTCCTGATGCAGAGGACCTTATCGAGATCTAACATCTCCGGGACTGCACGATGCAGATCCGCTTCGTTGGCCGGTTTCACAGAAAACTGCTTATTAAACTTCGACAGATAAGTTTTCAGGAACTTGTTTGCTGCCTGGATCGAGCTGATACCCAGCAGCCGCATCTCCTTTACCAGCCGATCCTGAAGGGTCTGGAAAAGCCTCTCAACGCGGCCCTTGGCTTGAGGAGAGTGTGCATATATCATCTCCACTTCTAACTCCGCCATGGCTCTGCCAAACTCGCTCAAAGGACTAACGCCGGCTATCTCTTCCTCCATCGTAACCTTAGTCGGCGATTTGTACGTTGTGTGCCTGTCGAGATAGACAGCCAAGGGAATGCCATATTTCTGGACATACCCCTTAAAACAGGCCATGGCCGGCAGCGTGCCTTCGTAGGCGTGAAATTGGCCGTATATATTCCCGGTTGCGTCGTCTATCATTCCCATGAGTACACACTTAGGGCCACGACCTTCAAACCAGTCATGATGCGAACCGTCCATCTGCAACAGTTCCCCATGGTGATGTCTTCTTTCTCTCCACTGCCGGTGTGCTTTGCCTTTGCGACCTCTTACCCATTGCCCGCTCTCCAACAGCCACTTGCGTAATGTCTCATCGCTAATGTCGACTTTGTCGATCTCTGCAAGCTTCTCTGCCGCAAATGTCGGTCCAAACCCCGTGTATTTCCGCCGGTACAGATCGACCACCCGGTCCTTAAGTTTTGAGGGTAATTTCCTGCTTGAGTCCCTGCCTCGGGACTTGTGCAGTATCCCTTCGCCGCCTTCAGCCCGTATCCGCTTCACCAGTCGACGTATCTGCCTCTCGCTTATTGAAACCAACGTGGCAGCCGTAGCCTGTGTTATTGCACCTTCAAGAACTTTGTGAATCACGTGTAATAGTTTCAGTTCCCTCTGACTTACCATGATAATGTCCCCCTTCGCCATCCCGCCCCCTTAACTGAAAAAAGCAGTATAGCACTGTCGTCAATAGGACATTTTCACTTTGGCACTATAGGACAGTATCATTTTGGCGTGACAGGCAATTCATGTTATCAACCGGCAGGCCTTCAATCAGCTTTGCAGGCATAGTGCTGTCCGTATTTTTTCAACTTCCGCCAGAGCGCCACTCTGTCGATGCCCAGCATTTGTACGGCAAGTGTCCCTGTTGCCGCCGAGTTTGCTACAATGAATGAAACGATGAAACAAAGAAACAAATATCTTGAAGCAGATAAAGAAGGTTATATCAGAACCTATCCCTCAATTCACGAACAAGCAAATGAAAGGGGGATATTCAGACAACTGATTAAACTACTAAAGAGACAACTGAAGAGGAAAGGTTATTCAAGAGGATGAGTCTCAACCGCAACGATTTGATCAAACAAATGAACGAAGCATCCGGCGAGATACTCCGCAAAAAGGGTTACGTTTGTTTTGTGGATATCCTCCTTCATATCGGCAAATTGACTACGGAGGACTATGAGTCATGGCAGTCTCTAAAAGTCCCATATCTGGAGAGGGTGATTCGGGTTAACCTGATGAAACTGAACCACATGCTGAGAAGCTTTGGCCAGAATTCAATAAAAGGGGGCCTCCTGGCCAGCAAGACTGCCTATATGTCTCGCGGGAAAGGCCCAAGAACACCATTAAGATTCAGCAAGTCCGGAGACTCTAACATCGAAGAAGCCTACTCGACACATTATTGTAAACCGAAACAAACGTCCGATTAGAGACGCTGTAACGGTTAGTTCCTTGGATGACGGCTCATTTCTCAACAAGATGCAGTACAAGGACCCTCTCAATAACGAGGTAATGATATCTTTTTTCGGAAATCATCGGTGGTCATTTTAAAACTCCACCGACAAGGCGCGATTTTGAATTTTCCTGTGGGATGATGAATACCAGTTGTACCCTCCATCGTCGCCGTAAATTTGACGCTCGAGGGTGCATGTCGTAATCTTTGAGGCAGCCGCGTGGAAGCAACTGACTGGGTCACCTGATTATCCGCACCGATGCCATATTTTCAAGTCTTACGTATTCGGAAAATAACCGGCAAAAAGCATTTGCGTGATCTTTCCGGTTATCGATACTGTGTTCAATTTTCACACAAGCTAAGATTCTCCCAGAAATAAACGCAGCTTTTTGCCCTATCTGCAAGAATACGTGCAGGAGTCCTCGCATGCTAGCCTGCACTATTACCATTAAGGAGGGAAAATATGTAACCTAATAGAAACAAAACCGTCTTTCTTATAGAGGTGATTGCAGGGAGATGTTGTGGAAGAAAGCTTGCTATAGAGAGTGAGATTGTTCCTGCAGATCTCCGGGAGGCAAAAATGCAGAGACCGTTTGTTTTGTTGGCTGTGACCTTAACCCTGATAATTGTACTCATGGCGGCAAACGGACAGGCCGCATCGTCCAATATATCGCCGCTATCGCAGCCGCTTATCCGCGAGGGAACGCTTGCTGTGCGGCTAGCGGGCGATCTCGGGCTTGAGAAGACCGACAATGAGGCCCGAGCTGAAGACCTCCTCGATACAGCAGGCATAGCCCCGAAGAATGGCTGGATCGCTGATTATCC
>PMYY01000022.1 GCA_003170655.1 Nitrospiraceae bacterium | reverse complement strand
CGGGAAGTCCTTCCAGGAAAAACTCGGGGCTGCGCATATCATTGTTATCGATATTGCGGATAGAGAGGCCGACGACGTCAAAGCGGCTGTCTTTCAGATTACGGCGCAGTGCTGAGAGTGGGTCTGCTTCGAACATGAAGTCGATCACGCGTACCCGGTGGCCTGCCTGTTCTAGGGCTTCAGCGACCATGCACGCGCCGAGTGGCATAACGGGGAAGGGCTGATCGTGACGGTTTGTATTGATAACGAGGACATTCATTCAGATATACAGTTTAATCAAAACGTCACAAAATAAGAAATGCTGAATGTAACGGGGTGCGACTTATTGTTAGTAACCCAGTCCTTGTGCCAGACATGGCAAGTTTTCTCTTAGGCCGCCGATCTTGGCTGCGCCTGTTGCTTCGACGGGTTTGTAATTGATATCGTAGCCATGCTTTTCGAAGCACAATTTCAGGTTCTTATGCTCCTGCGACGTCCGAGCATCTCGCCCGATACATTGATTGCTCTTACAAACAGATATTAGGCTCTGAATGGTAAAATATCGCGCTTACCTATCTATAGAGTTTTTCTTCATTTGACAAGGCATTCAAGAAAGCATACATTTCAAACAGGAATTATTACGAATAATGAAACGCTGACCGGTGCATCCCATCGGGTCCGTAAAAGGAGGAGTAGACAAATGACAGGCTATGTTGGACATATTGAGAAAGCGACATTAAGTAACGGGTTCTTCCGGCAGGTTTTATTCACTGGCAAATACAGTCAGCTTGTGGTGATGTGCTTACAACCCAATGAGGAAATCGGCAACGAAGTACATCCCAAGGTCGACCAGTTCTTCCGTATCGAGGAGGGCAATGCCAAATTCGTCTTCAATGACAAGGAGGAACATCTTGTCGGTGACGGTGACGCTGTTGTTGTGCCNNAGCAAACCGCTAAAGCTATACACAGTCTATAGTCCTCCCAATCATCCTGATGGCACAGTGCATAAGACGAAAGCCGAAGCAGAGGCTGCTGAGGCGGCAGAACATCATTAAAAGAGCATGAATGGGGAATTTCTGCGTTACTTATAAAAAGGACCTTTTGTCAAATGAGAAGTGCAGGCAAACAGAGGGCAATGTCACACGATTAAGAAAGGAGAATATCCAATGACAAACACTATGCCGATCTTCACATGGGTGCCTGCAGTTCAGCTGCGTAATGGCATTGTCACAGCATTGATGCTCACGTTACTTGCGAGCAATTGCGTCTTTGCGCAGGCCAGTGGCGATGCCGGAAAAGTGCTACGCGGTCAGGCGGCTTTCGGCGATTGGCGAGAAGATGCTCCGGGCGTGCGACGGCTGATCACAGCAGGGGATCTGTCCGACATCGGGCAAGAGACACCCAACGTCGTAGAGGTGGTCCCACAGCCCGCAGGTGTTTGGCCAAAGGTTCCGAAAGGTTTTTCGGTCNNCCGCATGGATCTACATCGCCAACACCAACGGCGTTGTTCGCTTCCCTTACAAAAACGGGGATATGAAGACGACCGCCAAACCGGAACGCATTGTCGAATGTATTCCGTCGACCCACCATTGGACCCGAGACATCGTGTTCACTCCCGACGGCAATCGGTTGTTACTTGCGGTCGGCTCGGGATCCAATGCCGCTCTTGATATGTTCCCAATGCCGCGCGTCCCAGGTGGTGTCGACGGATGGAACAAGACCCACCAGTTCGGAGCCGCCTGGGATACTGAAGAAGGCCGCGCCAACATTCTTTCCTTCGATCCTGAAGGCAAAAACCAGAAAATCGTTGCAGCCGGTCTACGCAATCCCTCCGGTATCACAATTCAACCAGCCACAGGCCAGCTTTGGGCAGTGGTAAATGAACGCGACGGGCTCGGCGACAATACTCCTTTTGATTACGCAACGCACGTCCAGAAGGGTGCGTTCTACGGCTGGCCTTGGTACTACATCGGCGTCCACGAGGACCCCCGCCACAAAGGAGAGCGTACCGACCTTAAGGACCAAATCACGATTCCCGACGTCTTGATCCAGACTCATTCTGCTCCACTCCAGATCGTGTTCTACGACGGCGCATCTTTCCCGGCACAGTACAAGGGCAACGCCTTCGTAACGCTTCATGGTTCGTGGGACCGCTCTCGAAGGACCGGCTACAAAGTGGTGCGCCTGCTCTTCGACGATAGCGGTAAGCCGACGGGCGAATATGAGGACTTCATGACAGGCTTTGTCATTTCTGACAAGCAAGTCTGGGGTCGCCCCGTTGGAGTAGCTGTCGCCGCGGACGGATCGCTCTTTGTTACCGAAGACGGCAACGGAACGATTTGGCGAGTTTCGTACCAAGAACCTGGTGCTCACTGACCGGCTGCACCCATGATCGCTAATAGCTACCCTGAGGACGGCGCAGGATGTGGCAAGGTAAATCTTAATACATCGACTGGATTTGATGATTGAGGGCGCTCAGGAACCGATAAATTTCTGGTGCCGCAGGATAAGCTTTAGCTACCTGCAAGGGAGCTATCCCAAAGAGCCCTTTTGGACGTTTGATGCAGATAATTGTTCTGCATCTTTTGTCGGTACTGAGAAGGCTCC
>PMYY01000013.1 GCA_003170655.1 Nitrospiraceae bacterium | reverse complement strand
ATATTGTTCCGCAAACCCTTAGTCGGTAAATACTACTTTCATGTGCTGACTTAGAATTCAATTCGTGATCTTCTTAACAATAATAGTCAAGATTTCTGCCTTTCTGCATTTATTCTATCGTCAAAACTTTTGATCTAAGTCATCACATCCTTAACGAGCGTGCCACCCAAAACATCCTGAACACGTGAGATGCAGTGATTTGCAATCATCAACCTGAGCGTTCCCTTTTCCTTTGCTTTCTAGCGGCCTCTTTGTTAATCTCGTCCTTCGTGGGCTTCGCCACGTCCGCCGCGCTCATGTTCGCCTTGTTCTTCCCGCTTAGGCTCGCCATGACCTACGCGGCCGTCCCAATGCTTTTCCTTCTCCCATTGTTTCCAGTTCTTTTGTACGTCTCCGTAGTGTATCCGTTCATGTCCAGGCGATAGACGATGACGATAGTCCTGTGGCAATGCTCTTAATCCGCTTGGAATACTCCTCGACTCTACGTTACGCCACGGCCCTTTATAGTCCTTGGATCTGTACCAATGCCCTTCATAAGGACGCCACCAATAGCCTTGATAAAACAAAAAATCCGCATCAATGTCAGGGACCATATAAACATACGTTCCAGGTATCACAACCACGTCAGGAGGTGCAACAAACCTGATGGCGGGGAGACTTATATTCACATTTACCCCCGCCTCACTTTGGGTTGCAGCTCCTGTTAAGACTAAAACCAGTGCACCAACAACCAATAAACACGACGTTCTAAAGTTACTTAACATTTTTTCTCCTATCTTAAATGGTCATACTCTTTTTGATGGCACCTTCCGCATCAAAAGGCCTTCCAGTCCTTCGCTTCATCTAATCAGTGGACGGCCGATGGTCAGAATGCAGGGATTCCCAACCGCCGCCAAGTGCCTTGTAGAGAGTGATGAGATCAACTGTGACATTACGTTCGCTTTGCACTAATGCGTCTTCAGAGGCGTAAAGTGAACGCTGTGCATTGAGAACATTCAAGAAATCGATCTGCCCCTCGGTGTAAAGCTGTAAGGACAAATCCACAGCCCTTCGGTTGGCAATCACAACGTCATTGAGCGACTTGCAATGCTCTTGCTCATTCTTAAATGCAATTAAAGCATTCTCGACATCCTGAAATGCTAGTAGGACCGTCTTCTGGTACATGAGGAATGCTTGGTCACGCATCGCCTCCTGCAAATGCACGTTAGATATAACAGCCCCGCCCTGAAAAAGCGGCCAATTCACTGACGGACCGAAGGCGAAAGCGCGGCCGGCATCGGTCCACCAAGTGCGAAGCAGATTACTATGCCAGTCAGCTGTGCCAGTCAGCGAAAAAGACGGGAAAAGCTGTGCTACAGCTACACCTATCTGCGCAGTAGCGGCGTGGAGCTGCGCCTCGGACTCGCGGATGTCAGGTCGGCGGCGCAGCAATTCCGACGGTAGACCGACGGGGATTTTAGCAGGCACCCTCGGAATGCTGTTTACAGGTGATAATTCCCCGAGCAAAGCCGCGGGCGGCTGTGCCAACAGTACACTTATAGCATAAATAGATTGCTGTGAAGCCGTTTCAAAGACCGGTATCTGAGATTCCGTCATGGCAACATCAGAGTCGGCGTTGGCAGTATCGAGAGCACTAGCGAACCCAACGGCCAGTCGTTTATGGGTAATCTCAGCAGTATGTCGCTGGGATTTAAGATTGTTTTGTGCGATCACAATCTCCTGCTGGTAACCACGGAGCTGGATGTAATTAAGAGCCACTTCGGCAATGAGGCTGACTTGGACGTCCCGTATGTTCTCGATTGCGCCCTGAATATTGGCTTCGGCCGATTCGACGTTCCGACGCATGCCGCCGAATAGGTCGAGTTCCCACACAGCATCCAAACCTGCCTCATAAAGATTTTGCTGTAGATTGTCGGGCACAGTCCCGGCCGTGTGAAATCGCTGGTAATTGCCTGATGCGGTAACAGACGGCCAAAGCCCCCCAATAGTTATACCACGCAAGGCACGTGCTTGGCGCAAGCGCAAGACAGCAATTTGCAGGTCGAAGTTAGTTCTAATCGCTTCTTCAACCAGTTCATTCAATATGGGGTCGTTAAACTGCTTCCACCAGTCGGTTAGGTCAGCGGGTTGATCAGTGGCCACAGACGGTTGATCTGTGGGAATCGTTGACACCCCGGTCCATGAAGAGGGGCTCATTGTTGGCTTGGGCGGGTGATATTCCGGCCCGACCATACATCCACCGATTAGCGTCACGACCAACCCGGCGATAACCAAGATTGCAGCAGAATGCCATTGCTTATCCACACTCATCCTTGCGACCTCACTCATACCTAAGAGCATCGATGGGATCAAGTCGGGAAGCTTTCCATGCCGGATAGAAACCAAAAATAACCCCTACGCTGGCCGACACGAACACTGAAACCACGATCGCACCAACCGAGGCTGCTGTCGGCCAATGCAGCACCGACGTTACGATATACGAAGCGCTGCGTCCCAGCATTATACCCATAGTGCCACCTATGAGACACAGTACTACAGCTTCCGTTAAGAACTGCCTCAGGATGTCGGACGGCGCCGCACCAACGGCCATGCGCAAGCCGATTTCGCGCGTCCGTTCAGTGACCGAAACGAGCATGATGTTCATTATGCCGATACCACCGACAACGAGAGATATCATTGCAACACATAATAGAAGTTTGGTTATCAACTCCGTTGTAGAACTCATCGCCTTGGTAATCTCGGTCATGTCTCGTATATTGAAATCATCCGGATCTGGGATTAGAAGGTGATGGCGTTCGCGAAGAAGCACGGTCATCTGCTGCATTGCAGAAGGAATCTGGCTGGCAGATTGGGCGGCTGTCAATATCTGGTCCACATTCGTAAACCGGATAGGCTGTGGCGTGTCGGTTTGCTCTGTGGAAGAGGCAACGGGGTAGAGGTTTTGTTGGAGATTGGGATAAATCTGACTGAGCGTATTGACCTCATTGCTATTCCCCGTATTAGTATTGCTCTGGTTGGCAGCGGAAAGCGACGAAGCCACCACGCGGTATTTGATTGTCGTCCATGGGGCCAACAGGATATCGTCCTGATCCATACCCATCATATTCGCTCCTTTTGCACGCAATACACCAACGACCTTGAAAGCTACATTTCGGATTCGAATTTCTTTACCTATGGGGGATTCTTCTCCGAACAGCTGTCTTACGATTGTTCGCCCGATTATGCAAACTTTATTTGCATTACGGACGTCGTGTTCGGTGAACGCTTCACCATTTTCCAGGTCAGTCCAGTCCCGAATGTCAAGGAATGCCGGAGTAGTGCCATACAGATAAGTCGGGACGTAGTTGCGGTTGCCAAATATCAACTGTGTCCGGGCACGTACTATTGGGGCCACACTGCGAACGGCGGGGCACTCTTCAATAATTGCATCCGCGTCCTGTGGCGTCAACGTCATTAGGCTGCCAAATCCAAAATTGATGCCCCCGGTATTGGCGGCCCCTGGAATTACCACCAGCGTATTAGCGCCCATGCTTGCCATAGTGCGCTGAATAGCGATAGACGCGCCGTTGCCTATCTCCGTCATTGTGATAACCGCCGCGACGCCTATGACTATGCCAAGCGTGGTAAGCATTGTCCGCATTACATTGCGTCGAAGGGCGTTCAGGGAAGTTTTGAGGATGCCATACCGATGCATATGTTATCCGCAGGTTTTCATATGCTGAGACTTTGTTCTATCAGTCCGTCCTTGATGTAAACGGTCCGCCTTGCATGTTGTGCGACACCCGGATCGTGGGTGACAATGAGGATAGTAATGCCATCGGAGCTGTTAAGCTGTTGCAACATCTGCAAGAGTTCCGCATTAGTGCGTGAATCAAGGTTACCAGTAGGCTCATCGGCAAGGAGTACCTGGGGATGGTTAATCAGCGACCGTGCTATAGCCACCCGCTGCTGCTGTCCGCCTGAAAGCTGAGACGGTAGGTGATCAAGGCGGTCGGCCAAACCAACTTTTTCCAGCAATGATACGGCACGCTGCTTTTTTTGATTATCAGTGAGGTTCTCCCTCGAATAGATCAATGGCATCATAACGTTCTCCAGCGCCGAGGTACGGGGCAGCAGATTGAAAGTTTGGAAAACGAAACCAATCATACGGTTTCTCAGCCTTGCACGCTCACTTGCATTAAGCTTCGAAATTTCTCTACCGTCAAGCCAGTATGCTCCTGCAGTTGGACGGTCTAGACAGCCAACTATGTTCATAAGAGTACTTTTGCCTGAGCCGCTTGAGCCCATCAATGCTACGAATTCTCCGCGCGATACATTCAACGACACTCCCATAAGAACTGGCAGATCAACTTCGCCGAGGCGATAAGTCTTACGAATGTCGTGTAGTTCGATCAAATCCATGACAATCTTAGCGCTTCCCCCGGCCCATTTGAGGTGTGAATGGATTACGTTCCACCCCGGAACTACCCTTGCTTTCAGGCGTCACTTCTCCGACAACGGCTGTCAGTCCCTCGGCTAAATCCTTGCCTTCGACTTCGGTTACTGTGCCGTCAGTCATCCCGACAATAACATGGATAGGCTTTACATATTTGCCTTGTTCTACCCAAATAGTCCCCCTTATCTGCGTAGCGCTACCAGCGCCACGCTCTCTTTCCCTGTCTGAACCCGATGGCCCGGCATGAGTTCGGTCTTTGTGCCTGGCTTCCGGAGCGATCTGGCTTGGTAGAGCGGACCATCGCAACGCCGCATTTGGAACTAGCAGGACGCCGTCCCTTCGGCCGATCTTGAACTTTGCATTGGCAGTCAGGTAGGGCAACAATTTACCATCCTCGTTTTTTGTATTAACCTCAACAGTATACGTCACAACATTCTGCGTCATAGTAGCGTTAAGTCTGATCTTACCGACCTGCCCATGGAATACCCGGTTAGGCAAGGCGTCCACAGCAAATGTCACCGGCTGATTTATCGAAATGAGGCCAATATCGGCTTCATTAACCGAAAGCCAAACCTGAATGTGCTTTAAGTCTTTTGCAATGAGGAACAGGCTCGTGGCAGACATGCTCGACACAACGGTCTGACCAATATTTACGCGCCGATCAATAATCACACCTCTGACCGGCGACTTGATTGTACAGTAACCCAGGTTCACCTGCGCGCTGTCGAGGCCTGCCTTCGCTTGCTCCACTGATGCCTTCGTTTGTTCTACTGATGCCTCAGCGGCTGCCAGATTGGCCTTACCGACCTCATAATTGGCTTGATACTGGTCATAGGCGCTTTTTGCCAGTGCTTCAGATGGGCCAAGCTTCTGAGCCCTGTCCCAGTCTTGCTGTGCCTGGAGTAATTTCGCCTTCATCTGTAGGACATTGGCTTCAGCGCTGAGCTTGTTGGCTTTGGCCTGCTGCAACTGAGCTCTGGCAGATTTCACAGCAGCTGAATAAAGCGAATCATCGATTTTCGCCAAGACTGTGCCAGCTTCAACAGGCGAACCGTAATCGATCATCTTCCCATCTTTATCTTTACCAAAGGTGCTAATTATGCCAGAAACTTGAGCGCCGACATCCACCACTTCCTCCGGTTCTACTGTACCCGTTGCGCTGATAGTAGCCTCAAGATCACCCCGTGTAACCGCCACTGTGCGAAAAATAGGCGATTTGTCACCTTTGGCACTAAACCACCAAGCACCCGCACAGATCATAGACAGTACTGTAACTATTAGAATTACGGTTCTAATTTTTAGTCGCATGCGCATTGGTCTAGTAAGTAGACGTCAGAGAAAGGATAAAGGTTACAACTAACCAACAATTATGTTTCAAGAAGTCCACTAGATCCGTCACAGGTGAAAGCCGTTCGAGTTTAAAACTAGATTAAAGACTGAAAAGCAATATGCTGACCTTGTGCGTTCACGTTACGTACATCAGCTTCTGACTATAGCAGACGGTTGGTCCTTCAGGGGCGACGGGTTCCCGCTTAATCTGGGGAAGTCGATGTTACTCGTCGTTTTCAGCCCTTATATTGCTTAACGCGTATATATTTGTACGCCGATAAATCTAGTGGCTTGCCTAACCCAATTCTTCGCATAAGGCGACAAAAAGAGCAACAGTGTCCTAAAAGCACTGCGCACAGCCTGAAAAGAGCCAATGCGTGCCTGATAGTATTTCGTACCGGCCGAAGGTACTTGCAAGTAATTGAAAGCAGTTGCGTGTCTTTTGCTTTCCACGACGGTCGCTGTAGGCGATCTCTTCATATCGTGCTTGATTATGAATCGTCACATTGTGAGGTCTATGGCCTGTCTTTATATGCATAAAAACTCATATGCTAATCCAGCAATTGCGACCACGGCAAACATTAAAAGGGCTATTACGCTACTGCTCAACTTCTTCATGTGAGAGGCACCTTTCTCAAGGAGCAGGATAGTTAGCGCTAGTGTGAGGTTGCTATAAGCGAGCAGGATTATTCTGTTGATAACGATCGAAATATCCAGTGCTGCCGGCACTACAGCTATTACGCGGTTTTTTATTTGAATAATTATTGCATTCATACCATCATCACCTTTTAATAATAATGACTGCTGGATAGTGCAAAAGGTTACAATTTACATTAGAGATTACATCGTGACAATGATAAAATAGCTGTGACCTACCAACCCTTGACTCAACCGCAATGAAGAGGAGTCAGTTGACGACATCTACAAAGATTGGCCTATAAAGCAAGGCTCTCCCTCCATTAAATTTGCCGCCGCCAAACTGTAACCTTTCTCTGATCTTTTTCGTCTTCCTTATATCGTGCATCCAAAAAGGAGGAAGTGAAAAAGAAAAAATGAGATGCTTGGCAGCATTGACTGCAGCTATTTCGCTCGAAATATTGCTCGGAGGTAGCACTATCCAAATGTGAATGCAGAAGTGGGCAGGACGAAAACCAGAAACCGAATGAGTAATGTACTGCTACATAGTTATCTAGGGATAACTAGCTGATAACAAAGGCATAGTGTATGAAGCTATTCCCACGTATAAATGTTGTCTGAAGCTCGAAAGGATTCTAAGCTATGGAAAAGAAACCAGCTGAAGCGTCAGCACCTCAGGCGGATCAACATAACGAAAATTCTTCTCACTTTGAAGGTGCCGTTATCCTCGTTGTTGATGATGAGCCATTGCAGAGGGATATTCTCAAAGTGATCCTTTCCGATGAGGGGTATCAGACACAGGTTGCCGCGTCTGCGGAAGAGGCACTAATAATTACCCGAACATTAAAGCCAGATGTCGTTTTAACCGATCTTCGCATGTACAAGATGGATGGCATAGAGCTTATGGAAAAACTCAGATCACAAACAGATGCACCAGAAGTGATAATTATGTCAGCCTTTGGCACACCCGTAATAATAGAGAAGTCTCTAAAAAAAGGCGCATTTAGTTTTATGACAAAGCCACTTGACATAACTCAGGTCTTATTCAATATCAATAAGGCATTAGAGATAACGGCTAAAGTGAAATATTCGGATCAAAGATTTCATGAGAAATGGAGGTAACTGTGCGAAGCGGCTTCATCAGAATAAACGCAAAAATTGCAATTCAAGGGCTTACGTTATTAGCCTCTATTCTTATTACTGCGGTAATTTTAGTTCAGCAAAGTTCAGCTCAAACCGCTAACTCCTCTCTCATGAACAAATCCCCTGAGGAAATAGTATTCCAAATGCGTGATCGACTTCATCTGACTGAAGATCAAGGAAAACAAATTCGTCCAATTATACAAGAAAGCTGTAATAAACGTATCGAGATTTTGAATAGCAGCAATGGAGATAGGAAAGCAATGAAAAGTGCTTTACAGCAAATTCAGTGGACAACAGATATCAAGCTAGGTCAGGTTCTGACAAAAGAGCAGATGGAAGAATACCAGAATCTCCTTGAAGAGCAGGGAGACAAGACAACTGGCACAGATACTCATCGGGGCAAAGGCGG
>PMYY01000016.1 GCA_003170655.1 Nitrospiraceae bacterium | reverse complement strand
ATTCAAAGTTGCGGATCACGTGGAGTGGAACTCAGAAGCGGGCCGCGTCCGTGGAACGATCAAGAAGAAGGTCACCTCCGCCATTAAGTTTAAGACCTATACCGTTCGCGCCTCGAAGGAAGAGCCGCAGTATTTGATCAAGAGCGACANNGACCACATGGCCATGCACAAAGGTGGGGCTCTCCAAAAGATCGGTAAGAGCGATCGCTCATCCCAGAAACAATTAGCGCACCCGAAAAAGAAATGATGCTGGAGGAATTGTTATGATGAACACGGAACTGTCACGTCGGTGGCGTTATGGCGTCGTGTTCGTAGCGCTGACTGGATTGGGCGTGCTGATCTGGATCTCTGTCAACACTTACACGGGCGACGTTGGGACTCCGATCCCTACGAGGGTCGTGGACATGAACGGCCGAACCATCTTTACCGGCGTAGACATCATCGCCGGACAACAGATATTTCAGAAACACGCGTTGATGGAGAATGGCACAATCTGGGGACACGGCGCCTACCTCGGCCCGGACTTTTCGGCGGCCTACCTGCACCAGTTGGCGCTTGACACAAAGGATCCGGCTACACTCTCGGAAAACCGGTACGACGTCAAGACAGGCACGCTCCGGTTTACCACGCCAGAGGCGGCGTCCTACCGCCGCCAGATCGATCAATGGAAGACGTACTTCGCCGGTTCTTCGGCCAGCCGCGGTTTATCAGCCAAGACGATTACCGATGCGGAGGAACTGCGTGAGTTGGTGGCTTTCTTTGCCTGGACGGCGTGGGGGTCGGTGGCACATGTGCCGGGCCAGTCGTACTCCTATACGCAAAACTTCCCGTATGAACCGCTTCTCGGCAATGGGCCGTCGAGCGAGGCGGTATTGTGGAGCGCGCTGAGCCTCATCACTTTGTTAGCGGGCACAGGAATGGTGCTGCTCGCATTTGGACGATTTGATTTCCTCGGCTGGAAGAGCCGGGACTTACACGTTCATCCACAGTTGTTGCCGGGCTCAACCACGGCGAGCCAGCGGGCGACCTTGAAATTCTTTGTCGTCGTGGCGCTCCTGTTCTTGGTGCAAGTGCTGGTCGGCGGTAGCGTCGCGCATTACCGCGTGCAACCCGGAACCTTTTATGGATTCGACCTGGCAGCCTACCTGCCGAGCAACCTTCTGCGAACCTGGCATCTGCAATCGGCCATATTCTGGATCGTGACGGCTTACGTCGGCGGTGGACTGTTCCTGGCGGATGCGCTGGGATCGAGCGAGGCGCGCGGACAGGTGCGGGGCATCAACATATTGTGGGCTGTGCTGTTGCTGGTAGTGGGGGGCAGCATGATTGGGGAACTCATCGGGGTGAAGCAGTTGGCAGGCAAGCTATGGTTTTGGTTCGGAAATCAAGGTTGGGAATACCTCGACTTGGACCGTGCCTGGCAGATCTTACTGGTCTTTGGATTGGGGTTCTGGGTGGTATTGCTCGCACGAGCTATAGGCCCGACGTGGCACGATCCGGAGCGGGGGGAAATGACCACCTTGTTCCTGATCTCCGCCGCGACGATACCCTTATTTTACCTGCCCGCATTCTTCTTCGGCAGCGCGGCGCGGTTCACCGTGGTGGATACCTGGCGGTTCTGGATCGTCCATCTGTGGGTGGAGGCCTTTCTGGAACTGTTCGTGACGGTGATGGTGGCCACGCTGTTTTATAAGCTCGGCATGGTGACCCGACAAACAGCAGCGCGAGTCATTTATTTGGATGCCTTGCTGTTTCTTGGCGGTGGGATCATCGGCACGGGGCATCACTGGTACTTTACGGGGCAGACCATGGCCTCTATGGCGCTGTCCTCGATATTTTCAGCGATGGAGGTTGTGCCGCTAATCTTGCTGACCCTGGATGCGACCCATTTTATGCGGTTGGCTCATGGCCATTGCGACGTCTGCGGCAAGTCAATCAATTTACCGCACAAGTGGACGTTCTACTTTCTGATCGCGGTCGGTGTGTGGAATTTCATTGGCGCCGGTATTTTCGGTTTCCTGATCAATCTGCCCGTTGTGAGCTATTACGAGGTAGGCACAAACCTGACTACCAACCACGCGCACGCCGCCTTCATGGGTGTCTTCGGGATGATGGCAGTTGCATTGCTCGTCTTCGCCCTCCGGCAGGTATCCAGTGAGGAGCATTGGGGAAAAATGGAAAAATACCTACGAGTCTCGTTCTGGGGATTAAATCTTGGGCTGGGCGGCATGGTGGTGCTGAATCTCTTCCCGAGCGGCGTGTTGCAGCTGCTGGACGCCACCAAGAATGGCTATTGGCACGCACGCAGCACCGAGTTTTCCAGCCAGCCGCTGATCGTCGCCTTGGAATGGGCTCGGATGCCTGCCGACCTGGTTTCATCCTCTTCGGAGTTGTGCCGCTGGTGATCGTCACGCTGTTGACCTATCGCCATGCACAAACCGAGAATGCGACGGGCATCAGCTACAGGACGGCCGCAACTTCATCAAGACATTTGAGGAGAAAATCGTGAAAACAAATCCATTGGCAGGAAAGCTGCCGGAGCCAGGGATCTCGACACACGGCTCAAGTCCTTCATAAGCTGCCTATCGGCAACCGGTTTACCAACTTCCAACTTACGGCTATGAATTACCCCCACTACCTTGCGATAGAGAATCACTTGCCACCTTTATGCTTAAAATATTCGACCTGTTTCAACCTCTTCTCAGCTTCGGCTTTAGAAGGGTACGGTCCGCCGAGATTCTTGCCCTTCTCGGACTTAACTGCATATCCACCTTTGACCTTCTTGATCATACCAATCACCTCATTTGTACACGTCCCGCTTATGACAGCAGGATATGCTGGCTTCTCATTTGAATTTTAAAGCGGTCTTGTCGAACGCGATCTTGAGTTCCGCCCAGGCTTTTTCAGTGCCAGCCCTCAGGTCTCCCCACGCCGCATCGCTGGAAGACTTCAACTCATGTAGCTTTATCTTCACGGCATCTTGTTTTTGCTGCAATGCCTCCATTATCTTATCGTATTCAAATTTTCCTTAACTCCTCGCCTTATCCGCCTTGTCTACGAACGAAACTATCTGCACGTTCCATTCTTCCAACTGCGCTTCGAGCTTTTCCTGATATTCTTTGCGTTTTTCCATCATAGCAGCCCTCCTGGAGGGTGCTATGAGTCCGATGGTGCCCCACACTCATTAACTTGTGCATGTCAGTGTCCGCCAAGGTCCTTACATTTATGGCTTCGTCGATACTTGCATGCTTTTTTGTCGTTACCGCTGGTTAACAGGGGACGGGCAAGCTATTGGGAGGTATTTCTTCCCTTTTATTTCCAAGTGCGAGTAGTCTGTCCGATAAGGTATTTTTGAAATCAGTCTAGCGCCGAGTTGGCTGGTAGCATCTATACAACCATTTCGGTCAACAATTTCGACAGCATATAGGCTAATTGCTATGTTGTTTACGTGTATGATAGTCTGCATTACGCTATCTGGGTTTGTTGTTTCGCAGGGTTGCCATGCTGTATCCTGAAGGGATACGGTAGGGGTCGTAAGCTCCGGTGCATTCCTTATTGGTGTAAATCCGCTTTTTGTTATATCTGAATACACATTCAACGGCTTGCTTCCTGACCCCACTTGTGAGTAGCCCATAGTACCTCCTCAGTGTTTGGATTGAGTTACAATATTCATTCCTTGCTGCAAAGCCATGCAGGTCGTATCATTCCCTTGAGCTCTGTTTTCGAGATTTTCATATTATATTTCTTCTCTGCGTGTTGCCTGGCCAATTCTATTATCTCTTTTTCATCATGACTTTTTACTGTAAAACTGCACGGTGCCGGGCATTCGATCTTTTCATCCCCTTTGGTTGTTGCATTTTAATAATCTTCCTTCATCACTTGAAAATAGCGGCCTATGGCGTTGTCTGTTATAGGATACCTTCCGTCGGAAACGTACCATATAAGAATTTGTCTATTTTTAATGTCCGATCTGGTCTGATTTGTGCGTAAGTCTTTCCCCTACATTGAAAAGCACTTGTGGACGATGGGACACAAAGTCCCCATTTGCACCATGCCGCCTAATGTGTTTCTTTGCATAAGACATTGTTGCAAAGCTATGTGGAGATATTCACTTCTTCTCCGAGACCGCCAAAATCACGCTCGGAGAGACAGTTTGATCAAGTCTAAAGAAGATCACCGCGCTCGATTATCCGAAAAAATCTTGTACTTTGCACTTGTTTCGACCGTTAACTTAGAGTAGTTGGCGAGAATCCGATTTCGACAGATTCTTTCGGCAATCACGATTTTGAAGCGCAGGTGGCTAATCTTGGTTATCAGGAGTAGCACCAATTCGGCAGCCTGGATGTGGCTGCGGCGATGACTTCGACATGGTATAGAGGTCGTCAAGGTTCCGGCAGCGATGGAGAGTACAAACGTTATGTGGAGTTGCCCGTTATGTGAAGTAGTTGCTTTAACTCCTTTTAAAATAAGCCGCTGACGCGGCAGGATC
>PMYY01000182.1:2557-2763 GCA_003170655.1 Nitrospiraceae bacterium | reverse complement strand
TGCAGAATGACGTATGAAGAGCTATGCCAGCGACGTATGGGGTTTCAGTACTGTGAGTCTTGACTTTAGTTACCGAAGGGATCTGGTTTTGTCATAGAGACACGGCGTGTTGAAGGGAATCTCGCCATCCGAACTGCTATCAGTAGGCTCAAACGTCCTTATGCTAATGTGAACGTCAACAAAGCCCGGTTTCTAAAAATATCGGG
>PMYY01000182.1:0-2481 GCA_003170655.1 Nitrospiraceae bacterium | reverse complement strand
CCGGATCGGCTGAGGGTTAGAGTTTTGCCCGGCAGTATCTTCTTTCCACGATAGAAGCGGAATCCCATGAATCACTCCGGCAATTATCTTGAAGTTGCCTTCCCGATACTCTTGGCAAAATTTGCCCGGATTCTTATCTGATCACATGAACTGAGAATCCAGGAGGATAATTCCTTAGCACCGCCACTGTATTTCTGGTGCTTGCTAGCACTGTACACCTCATCTGCCCGAGTCTTAATCTCGACGGTCTTCTCTCCAATATAACTATCCGTTGTAGCTTCCCTTATCCTTTCTGCAAGGGTAGTGATCTTCTCTTTTGCTTCCGGATTGGGGAATCCGGGCTCATTTGCGGATAATATCTTAAGGATGTCTTCTACAGATTTTGAGATAATGTCATGATCAAGCTGGTATTGTCCTTCACTTTGCATATCATTCCTCCAGGTGGATTATCTCTAGCTCTGCACTTTCATCATGATACCACTATTTCTTCTTGCGCTGGTATTTTCTTAAGGGGGCCTCGACAGATAATCATTCGTATTGCCGGCACCAGAAATGTGGTTATTACCAAAAAATCCATCGTGGCCGCTTCGTAGTGCTACCCACTCACCGGTTTTGCGTAGCGCTCAACGCAGTCTCCCAGCCAGCGCATTCCTTATTTTGTCGTCGCTGCGCTGAAGGGCGGCGGTTCATCTTCGGACATATCCGGTTCCAGTATACGGCTGACCCCGTCGCGACCTAGCACACACGGCAGCGATAACATTACTCCGTAATACTTATTGTAGATGCCGATAGGAATTACCGCATTTTCATCTCGCGGTATTATCTCGACAATTCGCTCACTATCTGCGGTCTACTTTGTGTTGCACCCATCGATTGGCTTTGCTATATAGCTGTTTGCGCCGATCTTATACCCCTCTGCTATGTCCCTTATCCTCCTTGGATGAGGTCAGTATTACAATTGGCAAGCACTTGAGCTTTTCCTATATCTGTAGCGATAAATTTTATTCTTTCAATATTTCATCCGGACCGTATATGTGAGCTTTGTTTCGGAATCCTTCGGTACCGGTATGAGAAACTCGGCCAAAAAGGCCTCAGTCTTCTTGTACTCATGCGATGAATTGAGGATAGCCCAGTCACCAGGTATTGGCTCGATCACCTTTACAGTCACATCCTCTTTCTTGTGATTCCTTAGCGATATCTCGAAGCTTGCCTCATAAATATTCCGTTCAATTTTCTTCCAGTCCATCTGCTTCCTGGTGCCGACCACATCGAAAGCCTCACCAAGCATAACCCTGACCTTCTCGTCTTTCGGCGTGTGATCGATCGCGTCTTCCCCTACGAACTGTAAGCTGCCCTCACTGTCGCGCTTATAGACCCTCACAGTGCCTTTTGGCAAGGGGATGCCAAGGTTGTTCTCCTTTTTATTCTGAAACTCCACGAATACACCCACTTTCTGCTTTGGCATCTGATCGCCGTATTGGCTGTAGTAGTAATAGTTGGCCCCTTTGAGGAGCATCTCCTTTTTTAGTGCGATATCGACGGCATCGACAAGGCTTATCTGCTTTGTCTGATTTTCCTTTATAGTCGAGGGCCTTTGCAGCGCATAGAGGTGGTATTCAAAAAAATCCTCCTGTTGGAATTGGGGTCGGGCTGAGCCGGCTGCCTTTGCCATATTCAGCGCCTCTGCCCTGTATGCAGCATCTTCTTTCGCGCGATGCACGTCGCCAGCCACAAGTTTGAGTTTCGCATTCCTATAGGCCGAACCACTCTTGTTATCAATAGTTACCCATCCTGCGAGATCAGCCTTGTCGTCTTTCTCATTTAGAGTTACCACATAATCGGCTCGCCAGCTTATCCCGCTCGTCAGGTATGAGGCTTCAATCGTCTGATTTGGCTCACTGTTCTTCAGCAGCCATACGAGAGTAGGTCTGGAAATAAGACTTGCGGGAACACCGGGGAATATGACTCTCCCTGGGTGGCCGAATGTAATCTCATCGCCGATCTTATAAATAGGTCCGCCGTTGTTGGAAAGGAGAGTGGCCTTAACGATCTCTTCCTTGTCAGTGTAGGGATTCTTATACAGCAGCTTTATTTCCTTGCCCACGTACTTATCGAGCAACTTCTGAGGGTTAAGAAGATCGTACTCATAATTCTGCTCCAAAACACGCAGGCTGCCGGGTTCGGAAAGGGATTTAATGTAAACGCTTGTCGGGATGATCTGCGATGCCACGTCCATGAATCTCAACTCGACCAGCCCATCGGCGAGCTTAAGGGACCTTTGGTCTTTAACAAGCCCCAGATTGGCATTGTATACCGTAATAGAAAGCGCTGTTTGGTCCTCCGCGGTCGTCGAAAGACTGACACTCGTCGGTTCCTTCGTAGCTACGAATGACGAACTAATTGAAATGGAGCTTATCAGTATGCAAAAACAGGTAAGAATGCTTATAGGATACCTTCTCACGGAGACCTCCACAGGCGTCG
>PMYY01000196.1 GCA_003170655.1 Nitrospiraceae bacterium | reverse complement strand
GCCAATTTATAAACAGACTCTAAATAGCAAATGTAGTCAGCAAAGGAACTGAAAATGCCGAAGGCGGGACTCGAACCCGCACAGCCTTGCGACCACTAGACCCTGAACCTAGCGCGTCTGCCAGTTCCGCCACTTCGGCAAGTCTGTTATTTTAGCATAAGTTCACCGCCAAAGAATATCTCCCACAGGATTGAAATCGGTATCGAATATTCCTATATGGTAAAATAAGCCCTATGATGGGTGCAGACGCGCGGAAGGTTGGAAGCGTGGACGGCAATACTATAATTCATCATGAGCGCGAGGTAAAAGTCATGAAAACACCTGAGTCTGGGGATGTAGGCCTCACCCCTCCGCCTAATTTCATTCGTTCCATCGTTTCCGAGGATGTGAATACCGGCAAGAATGGCGGCAAAGTCATCACCCGTTTTCCTCCCGAGCCTAATGGTTATCTGCATATAGGGCATGCGAAATCGATATGCCTCAATTTCGGGCTGGCCGCAGAATTCGGAGGCCACTGCAATCTGAGGTTTGACGATACTAACCCCAGTAAAGAGGAACAGGAATATGTTGACTCTATCATGGAAGATGTCCGATGGCTCGGTTTTGACTGGGGAGACCGGCTCTATTATGCCTCGGATTACTTTGAACGTCTTTATGAATTCGCTGAAGCCCTGATCAAGAAAGGCAAGGCTTTTGTATGCGACCTAACATTCGATCAAATGCGCGAATATCGCGGGACCCTTAATACCCCCGGCAAGGAGAGTCCTTACCGTAATCGGCCGGTCGAAGAAAACCTCGATCTTTTTCGCCGCATGAGGTCAGGCGAGTTTCCTGATGGTTCAAAGACACTTAGGGCTAAGATCGATATGTCTTCGGGTAATATCAACATGCGTGACCCAGTGATGTACCGGATCAAGCATGAGGAGCATCAGCGTAGCGGCAGCAAGTGGTGTATCTACCCCATGTACGATTATGCCCATGGCCAGAGCGACTCGCTAGAGGGGGTCACCCATTCGATCTGCACAATGGAATACGAAGACCACCGGCCTTTGTATGACTGGTATCTCGATGAGCTTGGTGCCTATCATCCCCGGCAGTGTGAATTTGCTCGACTCAATCTAAGCAATACGGTTTTGAGCAAGAGAAGGCTCTTGAGGCTCGTCAACGAAGGTCATGTCGCAGGATGGAGCGATCCGCGCATGCCGACTCTTGCGGGAATGAGGAGGCGCGGCTACACTCCTGAGGCGATCAGGAATCTCTGCGAGCGCATAGGCGTTGGCAAAAAAGAGAGTCTTGTGGATATGGGGATGCTCGAATTCTGTGTGAGGGAAGACCTGAACAAGCGGGCGCCAAGGGTCATGGGAGTGCTCAGACCATTGAAGGTGGTCATCGACAACTATCCCGAAGGAAAGGGCGAATATCTCGATGCCATAAACAATCCGGAAGACCCAGGAGCAGGGAAACGCAAGGTCCCTTTCTCGCGTGAGTTGTACATCGAGCAGGAAGATTTCATGGAAGCCCCTCCGAAACAGTTTTTCCGTCTTGCTCCGGGACGCGAAGTGCGCCTCAGGTACGCCTATTTTATAAGATGCGAAAGCGTTGTGAAAGGCCCTGATTCCGGCGAGATTGCCGAGATTCACTGCACTTATGATCCGGCGACCCGGGGCGGCGACTCTCCTGATGGACGCAAGGTCAAGGCCACGCTCCACTGGGTTTCAGCCGAACGCTCGATCCCGGCAGTGGTGCGCCTCTATGACAGCCTGTTTGTGAATGCGAATCCCAACGATGTTGGGGAGGGCGAGGATTTTATCAGTTATCTCAACCCCAACTCACTCGAAATACTCACCTCGTGCAGAGTGGAACCGTCCTTGTCTGAGGCAATCCCTGGAGGCCATTACCAGTTCGAAAGAATCGGGTACTTCACTGCTGACGCCGTAGATTCGAAGCCTGGCAAGCCGGTCTTCAACCGGATCGTGACGCTAAAGGACGAGTGGGTGAAGATACAGAAGGCGGAGAAGAAATAGAAGCAGGAGCCGTCGCAGCCCGGAGAAGAGGGCGCCTCCGGGCTTGATTCGGATTAAACTTTTGTCAGTCTCTCTGCAACCGCATCAATGAATTCTTCGGTAAGGGCATATTTCGCTACACAAGGCTCGGCGATCAGCATCAGGTCCTTGGTCATGATTCCACCTTCGACAGTATCGATGATGGTCTGTTCGAGTTTGCGCGCAAAGGCCACCACATCTGGTGTATTGTCGAGTTCACCCCTCTTTGCAATAGCTCCTGTCCAAGCGAATATTGAGGCGATGGAGTTGGTAGAGGTGGGATTGCCTTTCAGGTGCTCATAGTAATGGCGTGTCACGGTACCGTGGGCAGCTTCGTACTCATATTTGCCGTCGGGAGATACAAGGACCGATGTCATGAGGCCCAGGCTGCCGAAGCCGGTTGCGACCATGTCCGACATTACGTCTCCATCATAGTTCATGCAGCACCAGAGCATGCCGCCCGGGGACTTGATGACTTGGGCGACCGCGTCGTCAATTAGCATGTAACGATATTGAATGCCGGCCTGTGCAAGTTTGTCCCTGACCTTTTCGACCTCTTCTGCAAAGACGTCCCTGAAGAAGCCGTGGTACTGCTTGGAGATAGTATCCTTTGCCCCGAACCAAAAGTCGGTCTTTTCGCTTAGCGCGTAATTTATGCACGAGCGGGCGAAACTCCTTATCGACTTTTCGGTGTTATGCATCCCCATGACTACGCCGCGTCCGTCGAAGTCATGGATCTTCACCACCTTCTTTTCGCCCCCATCCGCTGGCGTAAATACGATCTCGGCGATGCCGGGCCTGTCGATAAAACATTCCGAATTCTTGTAGATATCGCCGTAGGCATGACGGCCGATGACGATAGGTTTCTTCCATGCCTTGACCGCCGGAGGGATATTCCTGATGATGATCGGCTTTCTGAAGACCGTCCCATCGAGGATCGAACGGATCGTGCCGTTGGGGCTCTTCCATTGCTTCTTAAGGTTGTATTCTTTTACGCGGGCCGCATTGGGCGTGATGGTCGCGCATTTGACTCCGATGTCGTATTCCTTTATAGCATTGGCAGCGTCCACGGTGACCTTGTCGTCTGTCTCGTCACGGTGCTTGACGCCCAGGTCATAATATTTCAGGTCTAAGTCCAGAAAAGGAGTAATTAGCTTCTCCTTGATAAGTTGCCAGATGATCCGGGTCATCTCGTCACCGTCCATTTCGACGATCGGGTTCTTCACTTTAATCTTTTCAGTCACGGTTTCCTCCTCCAAAAATGATAAGTGATAATTTAAATTGAACGTTAAGGAGTTGTCAAAGCGGACAATGCTTCTAATGGTACAATATGACTATGGCCATGGGAAAATTCACCTTTACAAAAGCGACAGGCAAGGGCGGAAGCGGAACTGTCTGCGATCTTCTGTCATCCGAAACAGGGCTATCGAAGAGCAAGATCAAGGATGCGATGAACAAGGGTGCCCTGTGGGTTGGGAAGGAGAAGGTCCAGGGGGGGAGGATTGGAAAATTGCGAAGGCTCCGAAAGGCCACGTCGATGCTTCATGCAGGAATGCGCATAGAGTTCCACTATGATGAAAACCTGCTTGCCCTTAAACCGCCTCAGGCCCGACTGCTAGAAGACCTGAGGGAATACAGTGTATGGCACAAGCCCGCGGGGCTCATGGCGCAGGGTACGATGTATGGTGACCACTGTTCCCTTCTGCGCCAGGTTGAGATTTATTTTGGAAATTCAAGAGAGTTTTTTCTCGTCCATCGCCTCGACCGTGAGGCCGCAGGACTGATGCTGATTGCCCATACTAAAAAGGCGGCGGCTGAGCTTTCGGAAATTTTCCGGAATAATCTTATAATCAAAAAATATCGGGTTGAAGTCCTTGGCAATTTGGCTGAGAAAGGTTCAAAAGGGGCTATTGACCTGTCCCTTGACGGCAAAACCGCGCTTACTGAATATGAAGTTGAATCTTACAATCCTGCATCGGACACCTCGATTGTTGATGTGACGATCAAGACGGGGCGCTTACATCAGATCAGGCGGCACTTCGACATGATCGCCTTCCCTGTTATGGGAGACCCGAAATACGGACAATGGAATAAAAATAAAGAAGGGATGAAGCTTGTGGCGTATTCGTTGAGATTCACATGTCCGATACGAAATACTGACGTCGAGTACAATTTCTCGATCTAATATTGATAATCCTATATTAACCAGGTCCGATGGGCGGTTGCCTTGTTAAGTGTCTTTTGGACATTCTTTTTAAGCAGAACTTTGTACCCTCAAAGGCCGATGTTACCCCAAGGACAACAGCCACCACACTTGCTATGCTTGAGATCAACGGCTGCCTAATACCAAAGGCTTCGCGCACTTGCGGAAGCTCGACGATAAGGAATGTAAACACAATGGAGCCGATGACCAAAAAGATAAGCGGAAGGCGCGGAGGCACGCTGAAGATGCTGTGTCTCAGGGAACGTATGTTGAGTGCTATTACAAGCTCGCCGAGGATCATGAGGAAGAATACTTCGGTTCTTCCCCGTTCGATATCCGGCGCGTTGAAGAACACATAGAAGAGGATAAGCCCTAATATGAGAAGCCAAAGTCCGATGAAGGTCAGGATATTTTTCGAAAAAAAGCTCTCTGTTGGGTCCCGCGGCGGCAGTTTCATCGCATCGGGTTCGATAGGAGAAACGCCGAGTGCGAGAGCCGGAAGACCATCCGTGACAAAGTTGATATAGAGGATCGCGGGCGGCAGAATCGGCAGGTATGCAGGTCCATTGACGACCACAACACCCCCCAGGACAAGGACCACAAAGGGCATAGGCTGAAACCTGCTCGGTGTAGGAACCGAGGTCAATACCGACAAGTATCTTCTTTTCACTCATCGTTTCAGCAGTCATCTGTACCCTGTGAAACTACAACAATAGCATGCTTATCTGTCAAACAATAAGAGCGTTTTCTCGGAAAGGAGGAGTGCTACTATTTCAGAGGCAGTGCGTCCTCGATAATCATGACCGGTATATCGTCCTTCACCGGGTACATGAGCTTGCATTTGTTGCAGACGAGGAAGTTCTCTGACTCTTTGTAAATGAGGTCACCCTTGCATTTGGGGCATGCCAGAATATCGATCAATTCTTTTTTCAATGCCATATCAGCCTCCGATGACTTTTGTTAATCTCTTTATTACCCGTTCCTTGCCGACTATCTCTATTACCTCGAAAATGCCAGGGCTCGCTGTGCCGCCGGTTATTGCGACTCGTGCAGGCTGGGCAAGACTGCCAAGCTTGACCCCTTTCTTTTCGACGAGAGACGCAAATGTTTTTTCAATCTCCGGCACGGTGAAGTCCTTTATTCCTGTTAACGCATCCTTCAGGTCGGCAAGAAGCGCGATGCCTTCGGGTTTCAGGAACTTGTCTCCGGCTTTTTGATCGATCTCGACCTCGTCGACGAGGTAATATTTCATCGATTGGGCAAGCTCCACGAGCGTCCTCGATCTTTCCCTAAGTGTGAGCACCGCCTTTGAAAGCCATTGCATGTTGGGATACTGTCCCTCGCGAATGAAGCCTGCTTTCACGACAAAAGGCAGGACCATCTCCGCAAGGGCTTCGGCAGGAGTATTCATTATATATTGGCTGTTGAGCCATAAAAGCTTTTCGGGATTGAATACCGCCGCAGAGGAACCCACATTATCGAAAGAGAAGTAATTGATAAGTTCCTGGCGGGTGAAGATTTCCTGGTCGCCGTACGACCAACCTAGCCTTACGAGATAATTGACGAGGGCGTCAGGAAGATATCCCATGTCCTTGTATGCCATTACGGAGGTTGCGCCATGTCTCTTGCTCAGGCGGGATTTGTCGGAGCCCAGGATCATCGGCAGGTGACCGAACTGCGGCGGCTCCCATCCAAAGGCTTTGTAAATATGAATCTGCTTTGGCGTATTGTTGACGTGATCGTCGCCCCTTATGATGTGTGTTATCTTCATATCTATATCATCGACGACAACGACGAAATTGTAAGTCGGTGTTCCGTCAGAGCGGAGAATGATCATGTCGTCTAGAAGGTTGTTCTCGAATACGATGGCACCCTTGATCATGTCGTTGAGCACGGTCGTGCCTTCCTGCGGCATCTTGAATCTTACGGCGAACGACTTGTTCGGCATGGGTTCTGTTATGCTTCTGCACCTGCCATCGTATTTCGGTGTCTTTCCATCGGCAAGGGCCTGCTGTCTTCTGTGTTCCAGTTCCTCGGCAGTACAATAGCAGCGATATGCCTTTCCCTCGGCAAGCAGACGCTCCACATATTTCCTGTAGACATCGAATCTGTCGGTCTGTCTGAATGGCCCTTCGTTCCAGTCGAGATTGAGCCACTTCATCCCTTCGATGATCGCCTCGATATAGTCGTCTGTGGAACGGGATGTGTCGGTATCTTCTATCCTTAATATGAAAACGCCGTTTATATGGCGGGCGAACAACCAGTTGAAGAGGGCGGTCCTGGCTCCGCCGATGTGCAAATGCCCCGTAGGGCTCGGCGCGAATCTTACTCTCACGGTATCGCTCACTCAAACCTCCCTGAAATACAAAGTGAATTTCATAATAACGCATGCGGAGAAAGTGATTCAAGTTGCGCAAAAGCGGAAGGCGTCAGGATTTAAGTGTATGAATTAGTCATTGAGAGACTGCGGCAAGTATGAAATAGAATAAACATTGGCCATCAGTGGTCAGATTGCCCTGGCTGCTCGCGCGCCCCTGAGAACCCAGACATCGCACTTAAATCCTGACACCTTCCGCCCTTGACCTAAGTCATATTCGTTGCTTATCTATCTTGCTATACTGGAATTAACACATAATCATAGAGGAGGATCATATGGCTGCTACAGTTTTGGATATCAAGAAACTCATAACCTTTTATCCGGACAAGATATACAGGGAAATGCTTGCCGACACTACGGAAATGCGCGTTGCCTTAATGTGCCTGGCGGCAGGACAGGAACTCAAACCCCACAAGGCGCCGTTAAGGCTCATGATGTATTGTGTCGAAGGAAGAGGTGTTTTTACGGTAGGCGAGGAAGAGATAGAAGCTGATGAAAAGACGGCGATTCTAGTTGACCCTGAGGTCGCCCACGGCTTCAAGGCATCGAAGGGTGAAAGGCTTGTGGTGCTGGCGGTGGTCACGCCGGTCGAATAGATATAGCAGGTGCATAATCCGGATAGATAAAAGCTCGAAGTCTCTATAATGCGATGAACCCGACTTCAGTCGCGAATTGTCAAAGCCAATTCGTAGTGCATCCTGGTCATGATCGGCTTGAGGGCTATGAAAAATCTTCAAATGTGTCGCTATAGAGCCTCCGGGCTTTATTTCTAGCGGATTACAAGGCGTGGTAGACGGGGTTTACACAGCGGGAACGCATGTGGTAACCTATTTACACTTAAAATATGTCCATTTGGATAATTTTTAATGTCTGTTATTAATGAGGATAATTCAAAGGAAAGGTGGTGAGCGAATGTTCGACACGCTGAAGAAAAAAGAGATCATCGAGTCCTATAAGACTCACGAGAAGGACACTGGTTCTCCTGAAGTGCAGATTGCGCTGCTTAGTGAGAGGATCAGTTATCTGACGGACCATTTCAAGACCCATGCGAAGGACCATCATTCAAGGAGAGGTCTTTTGAAGCTGGTTGCGCAAAGGAAGAAGCTCCTTAATTACCTGAAAATATCCGATAAAACCCGCTATGACAGCGTCATAGTGCGTCTCGGCCTGAGAAAGTAGTATTCTCATTTATTGCGCGGACACGTATCAAGACCAAGGAGATAGAAAGCGAATTCAATGACAAGTGTAGAACTGGAAATTAAAGGCACACGACTGATTATCGAAACAGGACAGATGGCGAGACAAGCGGATGGCTCTGTTGTAGTGAAGTTCGGAGACACCATAGTCCTCGCAACGGCAGTGGCCAGCAAGAAGCCAAAAGAAGGGCTCGATTTTTTCCCTCTAACTATTGATTACCAAGAGAAGACCTATTCGGCTGGGAAGATACCAGGAGGTTTTTTCAAGAGGGAGGGCAAGTCGACCGAAAAAGAGGTGCTGACCTCGCGGCTTATCGACCGTCCCATGAGGCCCCTGTTCCCTAAGGGTTTCTATTGCGAGACCCAGGGGATTGTCTCGGTTCTGTCATATGGCACCGAAAATATCGCGGACATGCTCGGTATTATTGGCATGTCGGCGGCTCTTCATATCTCAAACATCCCCTTTGGCGGGCCCGTCGGTGCGGTCAGGGTGGGAAGGCTTGACGGAAAACTTATAGTATTCCCTGACGTGACGGAGCTCGAGAATCTCGACCTCAACCTGGTTGTCGCAGGCACCGAAGATGCTGTGATCATGGTGGAAGGCGGAGGCGCGGAGGTTTCTGAGGCGGCCCTTATCGAGGCGATTGACTTCGCCCACCAGGAGATCAAGCGGATCGTAGCGGCCCAAAATGAACTGAGGAACAAGGTCGGCAAGGAAAAGAGGGCTGTAGCTCCTGTTGAGGAGAAGCCGGAGTTGGCGGCAGCCGTCAGGGAACGTGTATCAAGCACGATTCATGAGGCGATTCATATACCGGGGAAACACGAGCGTCAGAAGGCCCTCGATGTTATCCTCGAAGAAACTATAAAACTGCTGAATACCCCGGAGAATGCAGAACGCTTTGTAGGCAATGCCGGCAAAGACCTTACGCGGGACATCGCCAATGCGTTCGACGACTACGAAAACGAGATCGTAAGAAATACAATCCTTAAAGAAGCTAAGAGAGCAGACAACAGGAAACCCGACGAGATCAGGCAGATCACCTGCCATATGGGACTGCTCCCGAGGGTTCACGGTTCGGCGCTTTTCATCAGGGGTGAGACGCAGGCCCTCGTTGCCACTACCTTGGGCACGTCCGACGACGAACAGAGAATAGACTCCCTTGACGGGGAAACATTTAAGACATTCATGCTGCACTACAACTTCCCGCCGTTCAGCGTCGGGGAGGTCAAGCCGATGCGTGGTCCTGGCAGGCGAGAGATCGGTCACGGCGCCCTTGCGGAGCGCGCGATCAAGTATATACTTCCTTCGAAAGAAGTGTTCCCATATACTATCAGGATTGTGTCAGACATACTGGAATCAAATGGCTCGTCCTCGATGGCTACAGTGTGCGGCGCGACGCTTTCCCTTATGGATGCAGGAGTTCCGATCAGCGCTCCCGTCGCCGGCATCGCCATGGGTCTCATCAAGGAAGGAGAGCAGGTAGTCGTGCTTACCGACATTCTGGGGCTCGAAGATCATCTGGGCGATATGGATTTCAAGGTCGCAGGTACATCAAAGGGCATTACGGCCTTCCAGATGGATCTGAAGATCGGGGGAGTCAGCCGCGAGATACTCGAGAGGGCGCTCGAACAGGCGAAAAAAGGAAGGCTCCACATCCTAGGGAAGATGACCGATGCCATGCCTGCGGTGAGAGACAATCTCTCTCCACATGCGCCGCGTATATACACAATGCATATCAGGCCCGAAAAGATCAGGGAGGTCATCGGCAGCGGCGGGAAGGTTATCCGCGGTATCGTCGAGCAGACCGGGGCCAAGATCGACATCGATGACAGCGGCACTATCAACATCGCATCGAGCGACGAGGCGGCGGCAAACAAGGCGATCGAGATTATCAACGGCATCGTCGCCGAAGCGGAGCTGAACAAGATCTACAAGGGCAAGGTCGTCAGGATTGCTGATTTCGGGGCATTTGTAGAGATACTGCCCGGAACGGACGGCCTCCTGCACATATCTCAAATTTCAGACAAGAGGATCGCCAAAGTCACCGATGAGATCAACATGGGAGACGAGATCCTTGTTAAGGTTATCGAGGTTGACAACCAGGGTAGGATTAGGCTGAGCCGGAAGGAAGCAATGAAGGACCAGCAGCGTCAAGGTGAAACCGACTAACGAACGGTAACCGGGCATCTCTTTCGGGATGCCCGGTTCTTAGCCGCATAACCCACATTACCAGCCTTCCAATAATATAATATATGTTTACTAAACGATATCTGGACAACGGCATACCAGTTGTAATGGAGCAGGTGAAAAGTTCACGCTCCTTTATTCTCGGCATTTGGGTAAAAGTAGGCTCACGCAACGAGCCCTCTGATAAAAACGGTGTCTCACATTTCCTGGAGCACATGTTCTTCAAGGGGACTAAAAAGCGGACCGCCCATGACATCGCCATCGACATAGACAGTCTGGGTGGTGACCTGAATGCTTTCACTTCGCGCGAAAATACTGCTTTCTATGTTAAAATCCTCGACGAATACATCGACCGGGGAGTTGAACTTCTTACCGACGTCTTTCTCCATTCGACCTTTGACGAGGTTGAACTCGAAAAGGAAAAAGGCGTGATCAAGGAAGAGATAAAACTCGTCGAAGACACGCCCGATGATTATATCCATGACTTGTTTAGCAAGACGGTATATGGGGAAACCGGACTGGGCCAACCGGTGCTCGGACGCAGGGACACAGTTAAAGCGTTCAAGCGTGATGACCTCACGGGTCATGTTAGAAAATATTATGGCACTGCAGATACGGTTATCTCATGCGCCGGGAATTTCGAGGCGGATGCAGTGCTTGAAAGACTTAACCATCACCTCGGAAGTCTCAGACGAGGGTCGGAGCCGGAGTTCTTTACGACGCCATCTTTCGGTAAAAGGATCGACATCCATACCAAAGACCTATCCGAGGCCCATCTCTGCTTAGGTGTCCAAGGGATACCTTATGCCAGTGAAGAGCGCTATGCCCTGTCACTGCTGAATACCATCCTGGGCGCCAGCGTCAGTTCAAGACTTTTCCAGGAGATCAGGGAAAAGAAGGGTTATGCATACAGTATCTATTCTTTCCTGTCATCCTACTTTGACGCGGGTTACTGGGCTGTCTATGCCGGGACCGGCAAAAAGAAGGCCGCCACTGTTGCCGAAATGATAGTCAGAGAGATGAAGAACCTGGCACGTTCCCTTACCGAAGTCGAACTCAGGAGGGCAAAGGACCAGTTGAAGGGCAACCTTGTGCTCGCACTCGAATCTACCAGCAGCAAGATGCAGAGTAATGCCCGGCAGGAAATATACTATCAACGACACTTCACACAGCTCGAAATCATGAAGGAGATAGAGGCCGTGTCCCTCGACCGCGCCATGGAACTGGCCGAAAGGCTCATCAACGGCGGCCCTATGAGTCTCACAGTCTTAGGCCCGGTGAAGGAAGAGGATTTCACGGGATTGCTGTAAAGTCAGCGGAATGCTGCGAGAACTGAGGATCAAGGATTTTACCATAATCGACGATCTGACAATCGTCTTCCAGCCGGGGCTGAACGTCCTCACTGGAGAGACCGGGGCCGGCAAGTCGATTATTGTCGATGCCTTGGGCGTACTCCTTGGTGACAAGGCATCCCAAGACTTTATCAGGGCCGGAAGCAGCGAAGCTCGCATCGAGGCACGCTTTGAAGCCGCTGACCTCCCCATCATCAACGATCTCGGTATAGACAGCAGCGACGGGATCATATTGCGCAGACTCCTTGGCAAAGGTAAGGGAAGGGCTTATGTGAACGACTCTCCAGTCAGCCTCCAGACTATCTCGGCAATCGGAGAGGAACTTGTCCATATCCATGGCCAACACGAATACCAGGACCTTCTGAAGAAGGAGAGCCATCTTGGATTCGTAGATGCCTTCGGAGGCTTTTTCGAAGAAACCGCGGTATTACATTCCTGCTATGACGATGTCGTTAACCTGAGGGACCGTGTTTATCACATCAAAGGGAAGGTACGTGAGAGGGAGCAGAGGACCGAGTTTCTAAGGTTTCAGATAAACGAGATTGAAGCCGCCTCCCTTCAGGATGATGAGAAGCGGGAGCTCGAAGATGAGCGCGCCGTTCTCCTGAATGCCAGCAAGCTCAGGGAGTCGGCCGAGGCCGCCTATGATCTGCTCTATGGCTCCGAAGGTTCCATACTAGAAAATATATCGAAGGCCGCAGCCCTTGTCAGGGAGATGTCACGGATTGACCGCAAGGCAGAAGAAGGTATGGCAATCCTCGAATCGGCTGTCCCGCTTGTAGAGGACGCAGCTCTTTCGGTGCGGAATCTAAAAGAAACTTACGATATCGATCCGGCCCGGCTCACCGAAGTCGAAGACCGCCTCGATATGATCAAGAAGCTCGAAAAGAAATATGGCGATGGGACCGAAGGAATCATGGTATATCTCCACGAGGCACAGGAAGAATTGCAAGGGCTTGAACGCTCCGAAGAGCAGAAAGATGAGATTGAGCGAGAACTCGAGGTACGTGAAGCGCAGCTGTTATCGATGGCGGAACAGTTGTCGCGCAAGAGAGGGGTCGCAGCAAAGCAAATGGCCAGGCTCATTCTCCAGGAATTGAGAGAGCTCGGTTTTCAGAAGGCCGAATTTAAGGTAGACATCAAACAGAAGGCGGAGGCTGGACCGGCCGGGACCGACGACGTCGAATNNTCGAATTTCTCTTTTCTGCCAATCCCGGCGAGCCGCCGAGACCGCTTGTCAAAGTGGCATCTGGCGGAGAGCTGTCACGAATAATGCTCGGCCTGAAGTGCCTCGAAATCGGACGGCAGGACGGTATCAAAAGAAGGGAAGGCGGAATGCAAGCCGCTTCGGCGACGCGCACCCTGGTTTTCGACGAGGTTGATGCCGGTATCGGAGGGGTCACAGCTCAGCATGTGGGCAACAGGCTGCATGCACTTTCCGCCGCCTACCAGATACTTTGTATAACTCACCTGCCGCAAATAGCGGCCCGCGCCGCCCATCATATCAAGGTTGACAAAAAGCTTTCTGACAAAGAAGCCAGCGTGATGGTTGAAATGCTTGACGGAGAAAAAAGGCAGGAAGAGCTTGCCAGAATGCTGAGCGGAAGGGTTACGGACCGCTCGCTTAAGCATGCGGAAGAGATGCTCGAGATTGACAAAGAAGGCAAATGACAGGCACAATTTTCAGATATGAAAGAGACGACTATTAAAAAGAAGATTTTGGGTAAGATTGTGATCGATCTAGAGGTCTGCAAAGGCTGTGGATATTGCATCAGCGCGTGCCCGAATGGCTGCATCTCCCAGGACGACAAGTTCAACGGCAGTGGTTACTACCCTGCCATCTTCAGCAATGCCGGGCCATGCACTGGTTGCGCCATATGTGCCTATTCTTGTCCCGATATTGCCATAGAGGTTTGGAGAGAGGAGTAAGCACAAATGCTCATGAGATCCCTGAAGTCCTTATTTTATCTGCTCATACTCGCTTTGATTCAGCCAGCTTGCGCGTTCGCTTCAGTGCAGGAGTTTGCGCTGGACAATGGCCTGAAAATTCTTTTTATTGAAGACCACAAGATTCCCCTAGCCACGTTTCAAATATGGTACAAAGTCGGTTCAATCGATGAACCTGCCGGAAAATCTGGCATGAGCCATCTTCTTGAACACATGATGTTCAAGGGCACTGCGAAGTACGGTTCTAAGGTGCTGTCGAACATGGTCCAGCGAAAAGGGGGCATGGACAATGCTTTTACCACAAGGGATTATACGATGTACTACGAGACGCTCCCCTCCGGCTCTATAAACCTTCCCATCGAATTCGAGGCTGACAGGATGAAGAACCTTACACTCAAGGACTTGGAGTCCGAGCGCCGTGTGGTAATGGAGGAACGGCGGATGAGAACCGACGACGATCCACAGAATCTGCTTTACGAGGAGACCCTTGCGGCATCGCTGAAAGTGCAGGCATACCGCAAGCCCGTTATCGGTTGGATGGCCGAGATAGCCGCCATCACGCGAGACGATCTTGCCGCCTATTACGGCACCTATTACTCGCCTGACAACACCTTTATTATCCTGTCGGGTGATGTTTATCCAGACAAGCTGATGCCGCTCATAAAGAAGGAATTCGGACCGGTTCGGCCTGCCGGTGACAAACTAAAGCGCGTTAATACTGTCGAACCTGGGCAGCAGGGCGAAAAGATCGTCTATCTCGAGAGTGAATCCGCCGAGCTGCCCTATATCCTCTCGGAATACCACGTGCCGAGCTTTCCCGATAAGGACAGCTTTGCTCTGGATGTGCTGTCGTCGATTCTTTCGGGAGGGAAAAGTTCGCGGCTTTACCTGAGCTTGGTTTATGAAAAAAGGCTTGCCATCGAGGCATCGGCCGATTATACGGACCTTAGCCGCGAACCTTTTGTTTTTATCTTCAGCGCCCTCGTTGCTCCGGGGAAGGAGATAAAGGAGGTCGAAAATGCCCTCGATGCCGAGATCGAAAAGATAAAGAGCGTGCCGCCTTCGGCCGATGAGGTGCAGAAGGCGAAAAACCAGGTCGAGGCAAGCTTTGAATTTGCTCGTGACTCGAGTTATTCGGAGGCCCTGTATACCGGGATGTTTCAGATACTCGGCGATTGGAAGCTCAAAGAGCGATATCTTGGCGGTATCAGGAATGTGACTGCTGCAGAGGTGCAGGATGTTGCCCGGCGCTATCTGACAAAAGAGAACAGGACCATCGGATATCTAGTACCTAGAAAGCGGGAGGGGCGCAGTGAATAAGCGCATAGCGATGTTGGCCTTCGGTTTGTTCACGATGTGCGCAGTATGGTGCATCCCATCTCCTTCGTGTGCGCTAGATATAAAGAAGGAGAAACTCCCAAATGGCCTGACCGTGCTTTATGTCGAAAGACATGAACTGCCAATCGTCATGGCGACCATGCTTATCAAGGCTTCACCGCTTCAGGAGAATGCCGAGAAGGGTGGCACCGCCTATATTACTTCCAAGATGCTTTCCGAAGGCACTGAGACTAGGAAGGCCACCGATATCAGCCGCGAGATCGATTTTATAGGGGCATCCCTGGATACCGCTGTCAACGATGATTTCACTACAGTCTCTCTTTCCGTCCTGAAGAAGGACGTTGATAAGGGCTTCGACCTCTTTTCCGACTGTGTTTTGCATCCGTCTTTCCCGGCAGACGAACTAGTCAGAAAGAAGGAGTTACTGAAAGGCTCTTTGAAACAGAAGGAAGAAGATCCGTCTTTTGTTGCGAGCAAGGAATTCGCCAGGGATATCTTCGAAGACTTCTCGTACGGAAGGCTAGTTGAAGGGACTTTGCAGAGCATCGGCGCCATCGAAAGGGCTGATGTCCTTAATTTCTATGGCTCCTTCTACCGCCCCGAAAACGCCATCCTTACAGTCGTGGGAGATCTAAGCAGGGAGGAACTCGACAAGCTGCTCAACCGCTCTTTCGCTTTATGGAAGACAACAGGAGCGGATAATGGATCGACGGTTGATCCGAAGCTCCCCCCTGTGCTGAAGGGGCCTCGTGTCGAGGTGATCGATAGGGATGTAACTCAGGCGAGCATACTCTTCGGATATGTGGGGATAGCACGGGACAATCCGGATTACTACGCAGTCCAGGTAATGAACTACATATTTGGCGGAGGCGGCTTTTCATCCAGGCTCATGAAGGTCATCCGCGATGAGATGGGGCTCACTTACTCGATCAACAGCTTTTTCGCAGCGACCAAATATCCGGGCAGGTTCAAAGTGGAAGTCCAGACTAAGAATGAATCCGCCGGCCGCGTCATCGATGAGATGCTCAAACAGATGCGACTGATGAAGGCGGAATCCATTTCGAACCAGGAGCTTCAGGATGCCAAGGATTATCTGATAGGAAGTTTCCCGCGTCGGTTAGAGACTGTCAGGAAGACCGCCGATTTCATTGCAGCCGTGCAATATTACCGACTCGGAGACGACTACATCGACAGATATAAGGATTATGTCGCGAAAGTAACCAAGGAAGATGTTCTCCGGGTTGCCCGCAAATACCTGGATGACGAGAATTACGTGCTTGTTATAGTCGGCAATAAAAAGAAATTGGTACTTTCGAAATAAATAAATTCCAAACCCCTTCCCTTCATTGGTTAGGAGGGGAAGGGATGGTTGCCCTACCGCATCTTCAATTTCTTGAATATGGACATCATCTCCTGCACCGATAGCTGCCCGGGGGCTGAAGCCGTGTTTATGTAGCCGAAGGTTATCGGCGAGCCCAGCAGAGGGGTGAATATCCTGGATGGTAAGCCCTTTTCCCCCATCGAAATAGTTATCAATCCCTTGTCCCTGTTTCTAAGTGCAAAATCGATAAATCTCAACAGGTCCTCACGGCTAGCAGCCCTGACAGCTATCTTCACGATGTCTGCACCAAGGACTTTCCCCTGTTTGGGGATTTCCTCAAGGTATATATCATCCGGAGTGGCATTGAAATTGTGATATGATCCGATCAGCAGCTTTTTAAAAGTAGTACAGAGTCTTTTAACCTGAGTGAACAGCTCACCGAACTGGATCTCGACATCCACTACGTCCGCCAACGGGATAACACCGCGGTAGATATCGAAACGGTCAGGAATCTCTTTTTCTCCGCCTTCGCGGACATCTCGCACAGTGGCAATGATAGGCTTGTTGTACCTGCTGCGAACTTCCTTGAACACATCCTTCACATGACCGGGCTCAGTCAGTCCGAACATGTCTATCCTGAGCTCGATAATGTCGACGGCATTCATCATGTCACTGTCGACGGATAGAAAATCCCTGTCGGTCAGGATGCCTGCAATGAGAGGAAATTCGCCAAGTTTGTAATCGCGGACAAACAGATCCATAAGTTATTTATATTAAATGATTCGGCGGATTGAAGACAATTCGANNGATATACGGGCGGTTAGCTCAGCTGGGAGAGCGCCACGTTCGCAACGTGGAGGCCGAGGGTTCGATCCCCTTACCGTCCACCATCTATCCATACACTAGCCGAGTGCATTGCAGTGTGCTAAGACGATGCAAAGGTTACGCTAACCCCATTACTTCCCTTACGATCTTCATTGTCTCTTCAGCGACCACTGCCGCCTTTTCGGAGCCCTTTTTCGCCACGGCATAGAGTTCGTCAGGATTGTCTATCAGTTCGGCCCGTCTCTTCCATATAGGTTCGAGATATGTAAAGACGTTCTTGATAAGGATCTTCTTGCATTCTATGCAGCCTATCGCAGCGGTTCTGCATCCATGGGTGCAATATTCGATC
This sequence comes from Nitrospiraceae bacterium, assembly GCA_003170655.1. Lineage (GTDB taxonomy): Bacteria > Nitrospirota > Thermodesulfovibrionia > Thermodesulfovibrionales > Dissulfurispiraceae > Fen-1308. Next base: position 7,664 of record PMYY01000196.1, on the reverse strand, counting down.
TCTTCTGAGGATGAGAATATTTTGTGCAAATGGAATACAGGAGATAATTCAGGATCTCCAACATCGGTTTTTCTCTTGCGGGCGGGGTCGGTCATCATGGTCCTTATCTTCTGATCGACCACTTCAGGAGTGTCGCTCAGGTAGATCGCGTTATCATAGCTCTTCGACATTTTCCTGCCGTCTAGGCCTGGCACTTTCGGGAATTCAGTGAGCAGACCTTCGGGCTCGGGAAAGACTTCACGGTATTGAAAATTGAATTTCCTGGCGATCTCGCGCGAGATTTCGAGATGAGGCATCTGATCGATGCCCACAGGCACACGCTTGGCTCGATAGATGATGATATCGGAGGTCTGCAATACCGGATATCCGAGGAATCCGTATGTTGAAAGGTCTCTTTCTTTGAGCTCGACCTGTTTTTCCTTGTACGTCGGTACCCTTTCGAGCCAGCTGAGCGGCGTGATCATCGAGAGAAGAAGATGCAGCTCTGCGTGTTGCGGGACCATCGACTGTATGAAGATGGTCGATTTCTCCGGATCGAGGCCGGCAGCGATGAAATTGATCAGAAGGTCTTTAGTGCTTTCTTTTATGGCTGCAGGGTTAGCGTAACCCGTCGTAAGAGCATGCCAGTCCGCAATGAAATAGAAACAGTCGTATCTATCCTGAAGATCAACCCAGTTTTTTAGAGCCCCCACGAGGTTTCCAAGATGCACCTTTCCACTGGCCTGCATGCCGCTCAATACACGATCCTTCACCATTGTTCCTCCTCTATTTGCTTCTATGACCTGCCGGAAAGGCACGGAGAACAGCGCCTCACAGATTATAGCAACGTCAACAGACCTACGATGAATGAAATCACCGGCAGGATAATCATGTCCGCTATATGCGTAGCCACAAGCACTATGACTATGATAAAGCCGAAAGGTTCCAGGCGTCCCAACGCCATCGCCTGTTTGTAAGGCAGCAGACCCATCAACACTCTTCCTCCGTCAAGCGGAGGCATCGGAATCATGTTAAAAACTGCGAGGATTACATTGATGGAGATGCTTACCTCCAGCATCAGTAGGAGAGGTTTCAGTACGGTTAATACCGTAGAAGACGGTACTATCGTCGCTAGGGGAATCATAAGATGTTTGGCCAATAGGACACTTACAGTGGCCAGAAGCAGGTTTGTTATCGGACCGGCCGCAGCTGAAATGGCCATGTCACGTTTGGGATTCTTGAAGTTCATTGGATTTATAGGTACCGGCTTGGCATAGCCGAAAACGAATTGTCCGTTCGTCACAGCGTACAGGAATAAAGGCATCAGGATTGTTCCGAAAGGGTCGATATGAGATATCGGATTCAACGTCAATCGTCCCATCATCTTTGCGGTAGGGTCTCCAAGCTTATTCGCGACGAATCCGTGAGAAATCTCGTGAAGAATAACCGCGAAGAGGATAGGGATGATTGAAATTACTATCTGCTGTATTATATGGCTGAGTTCCATGGAGGTCTTATGGGCTACTTGATCCTGACCAAAACCTCGTCTGGATTGACCATGTCTCCCTCGCCGACGAAGATTTGCTCAACGACTCCATCAATCGGGGTGTGGATCTCGTTTTCCATCTTCATTGCTTCGATTATGAGCACGGTGTCGCCGGCCTTGACTGTATCGCCTTTTTTTGCCTTGATCTTGACTACGGTACCCGGCATTGCGGTGGTCACATCGCCGGGAAACTGTGCTTTCGGACGGATCGACTGGCCTGTAGCCTTCATGTCGATCTTTCCTTCGTCAGTCGGAATGACCTCGACAAGAGGCTCGACGAAGACCTCTACGAGCTGGTCATCGACATAAAGGAAATAAGGTCTTTTACCTTCGGACTTGTGACCTTTTCCGCCGACCTTGATGTGATAGGCTTCGCCGTGGATATGTATCATGAATTCGGATGGCGCAAGTTGAGAACCCTCCGCTTTAGTTTCCTGGGTAGGCATCTTGGGCTCTTCGGGAGGGAATCCCTTCTCTCTCAGCTCTGCAAACTCAAGGAATATCTTGGGGAAAAGTACATATGATAAAACATCTTCTTCGTTCCGCGCTTTATCGCCCAATTCCTTGCGTGCCTGTTCAAGTTCGGGCTCAAGCAGTTTTGCGGGCCTGACAGTCACAGCTTCCTCATCCCCGAGTACCTTTTTCATTATCTCTTCATCGACCGGCGCAGGGGACTTTCCATACAGACCCTTGAGATAATTCTTGGTCTCGCTCGTTACTACCTTATAGCGTTCTCCGGTAAGCACGTTAAGCGTGGCCTGAGTCCCGACTATCTGGCTCGAAGGCGTAACAAGGGGCGGATAGCCGAAATCTTTCCTGACCCTGGGCACTTCGTTCATCACCTCGTCCATACGGTCAAGGGCGTTCTGATCCCTGAGTTGATTTGCCAGGTTCGACAGCATGCCGCCGGGCACCTGATAAATAAGTGCGTTAGGATCTACCCCGGTATATTCGCTTTCGAGCGCATGATATTTCTTTCTCACGATCCTGAAATGTTCGGCGACTTCGCTCATAACCCTGAAATCGCAGGATGGGTCATACACGGTCTCCCTCAGTATATTGCACATAGTTTCAAGCGGCGGTTGGCTGGTTCCGGATGCCATCGAAGAGATTGCCGTATCGATGATGTCGACGCCGGCTTCGATCGCTTTCAACGTTGTGGCTACGGCCATACCGCTCGTGTCATGTGTGTGCAGGTGTATCGGTACCGATACCTTTTGTTTGAGCTTCCAGACCAGGTCAAAAGAGTCTAGGGGCGACAGCAGGCCGGCCATGTCCTTGATGCAGATGGTATCGGCACCCATATCTTCAAGCCGTTGAGCGAGGTCAACAAAAAAGTCGTTAGTATAGATCGGACCGAGGGTGTAGCAGAAAGCGGCTTCGACCTTGCCGCCGTATTTGAGAGTCGCTTTAACAGCGGTCTTTATATTTCTGAAATCGTTGAGGGCGTCGAAAATTCTCACGACGGTGATACCGTTTTCGATCATGGTCGCAACAAACTTTTCGACCACATCGTCGGCATAATGCCTGTATCCGACAACATTCTGTCCCCTGAGGAGCATCTGGAGAGGAGTGTTCCTGAAGACCTTCTTCAAAGTGCGTAGTCTTTCCCAGGGGTCTTCCCTGAGGAATCTGAGGCAGGTGTCGAAGGTCGCGCCTCCCCATACCTCTACGGACCAGAAGCCGAGGTTGTCGACTTTTTCAGCGACCGGCAGCAGGTCTTCGATGCGCATCCTAGTCGCCAAAAGGCTTTGATGTGCATCTCTGAAAGTAGTATCCATAATCTTTATCGGCTTCATTACAGGTTTCATTGTTCCCTCACATATTTTGTAAGGACACGGCATATGCCGCCCCTACACTGAATATCATAATTTGCTGTGCGCTACTATGGCGGCGGCGATGCTGACTACCATGTCCATGGGATCGCGGTCCTGCAAGTATAGCAGAAGGGGCAGCCGTTCCTGTACATAGCCTGTCGTGAATTGGCCGCTCCTGAATACCCTGTCCTCCATAACGCGAATGTAGAAAGGAATCGTAGTCTTGATTCCGCGGATTACATATTCACCAAGGCAGCGCCGCATCCTGTTTACTGCTTCTTCCCAGGTCCTTCCCCAAACGATCTGTTTCAATAGCATAGAGTCGTAATAGGGCGGGACTGTGTAACCTCTATATACATGGCCGTCGATTCTCACGCCGAATCCGCCCGGAGAGTAATAGGACGTGACTGTGCCGGTATCGGGCATGAAATCGTTCAACGGGTCTTCAGCATTAATTCTGCATTGAATCGCGTAACCGGTGAGAGAGACCTCTTCCTGTGTGAAAGAGAGCTTCTCACCGGCAGCGGATCTGATCATCGTCTGGACAAGGTCTATTCCGGTGATCTCTTCGGTGATTGTGTGTTCCACCTGTATCCTCGTGTTCATTTCGAGGAAATAGAAGTTCCTTTCTTTATCAACAAGGAACTCTACAGTTCCTATGCTGTCGTAGTCAACCGATCTCGCAGCCTTGACAGCTGCCTCGCCCATCATCTGCCTGAGGGCATCATCGAGTATTAGGGATGGGGCGATCTCGATCAGTTTTTGGTGCCTCCTCTGGATCGAGCAGTCGCGCTCGCCGAGGTGTACGATAGTGCCGAATTTGTCGGCCACTATCTGGAATTCAATATGGTGCGGCTCTTCGATATATTTTTCGATGAAGACACTGTCGTTTCCAAAGGCTTTCAGGGCCTCCGACTGGGCAATCGGCATCTGCCTCCTTATCTCCGCATCACTCCGGCATATTCTGAGCCCCCTGCCGCCTCCGCCTGCGGATGCCTTCATCATGACCGGATAGCCGATCTCTTTTGCCGCCTTCAGGGCCTGCTTCAGGTCCATTATGGCTTCCGAGCCAGGAATGACAGGGACCCCGATCTCTTTCATCTTGTTCCGCGCCTCTATTTTCAGGCCCATCTCTTTCATAGCGCGCGGAGACGGTCCGATGAAAGTGATACCTGCGTCGGCACACGCCTTTGCAAAGTCTGCATTCTCGGCAAGAAACCCGTAACCGGGATGGATGGCGTCGGCGCCCACCTGTTTCGCAAGGTCAACGATGCCGTAAATGTTGAGATAGCCTCCAACTGGTCCCGGTCCGACAAGATAGCCCTCGTCAGCCTTCTTAACATAGCGGGCAGTCGAGTCCGCCTCGGAATGGATGGCGACGGTCCTTATGCTGAGTTCCTTGCAGGCCCGGATGATCCTAAGGGCGATTTCGCCCCTGTTGGCTATTAAGACTTTCTTGAACATAAGACCATATTATTACATTTTTTGCCCTATAAAATGAAGATCTATTATAGCACTTAATATGGACCAGCTATATTGTATAATCAAATAGTCACCGCCAGCATATGGAGGAAATATGGATGAGGTTGTTGCTTTCACGTTAAAAAACCGTCTCGACGAGGCTAATTACAAGAAGTTGTTGAATGTCAATAGTCCTACGCTGCATAAATTCGTTGCCAAATATGTCGAGCACTGCAATCCCGACACTGTCTTCGTAAATGACGACAGTGAGGAGTCCGTTGAGTATGTCAGGAAGACGGCAATAGAAGCCGGCGAAGAGGGCGGGCTGGCTATGGACGGCCATACATATCATTTCGACAACAGCGGCGACCAGGGGCGTGACAAAAAGAATACGAGAATTCTTGTGCCTAAAGGAGTTGATCTTGGTCCTGCAATTGACACCAGGGACCGAGACGAGGGCTGCGAAGAGGCACATCAGATCCTCAAAGATATCATGAAGGGACGAACGCTCTTCATATCGTTCTTCTGTCTGGGCCCCGCAAACTCTCCGTTTACGATACCATGCGTACAACTCACTGACTCAAGCTACGTTATTCATAACGAGTTCCTGCTATACCGGCCCGGCTACCAGGAGTTCATAAGGAGGGCGGGCGGTAACGCTCTCTCCGAATTCTTCAGGTTTGTGCATTCGCAGGGCGAGGTCGATGAACGAAAGGTCAGCAAGAATCTCGACAAGAGGCGGATTTATATCGATCTCTATCATGACACCGTTTATAGCACCAACACCCAGTACGGCGGCAATTCCATCGGCCTAAAGAAACTCGCCATGCGGCTGGCGATTCTAAAGGCTTCAACTGAAGACTGGCTTACGGAACATATGCTCGTCCTGGGCATTCGCGGCCCGCGCGAAAGGATGACCTACTTTACCGGCGCTTATCCCTCTATGTGCGGCAAGACATCCACAGCGATGCTGGAGGGCGAGAGCATCGTCGGGGACGATATCGCCTATCTGCGACGTGGCGAGAGCGAGGTGCGCGCTGCCAATGCGGAACGCGGCATGTTCGGGATAATTCAGGGCGTCAACGCCAAGGACGATCCGCTTTTGTGGAAGGCGCTAAACTCATCCGGGGAGATAATTTTCTCTAATGTGATGGTGACTGATGCTGGCGGCGTACACTGGATCGACAAAGGTGTCGAATCGCCCCAGAAGGGGCTGAACTACTCAGGTGAATGGCATATTGGGAAAAAAGATACGGCAGGCAAGGATATTCCGCCTTCTCATCCCAACGCTCGTTTCACGCTAAGCCTAAACAGCTTGGGTAATGCAGATCCGCGGCTTGATGATCCGGAGGGTTTTGAAATCGGCGGGATGGTCTACGGCGGCAGGGATTCAGACACCTGTGTGCCAGTCGAAGAGGCCTTCGATTGGATCCATGGTGTCATTGCCAAAGGCGCGTGCTTGGAATCGGAGACTACGGCAGCTACTCTCGGGAAAGAAGGCATCAGGGAGATCAATCCTATGGCGAATCTGGATTTCCTCTCGGTCCCGGTCGGCAGGTATATCCAGATGAACATCGATTTCGGTACCGGGCTGAAAAAGGCTCCTCTGATATTTTCGGTCAACTACTTCCTGAAGGACAAAGAGGGCAGATGGCTGAACGAGCGCAACGATAAAAAGGTTTGGTACGAGTGGATGGAGCTTCGGGTCCATGATGACGTTAATGCCATCGAAACCCCGACAGGCTTTATCCCGCTCTATGACGATCTAGAGATATTGTTCAGGGAGTCGCTGCATAAGGACTACTCCGAAGCGGAGTACAACAAGCAGTTTACAATTCGTATCCCCGAAAATCTTGCTAAGATCGAGCGCGTGAAGAAATTTTATGAAACACAGGTAGCTGACACGCCCGCGATACTCTTTGAGGTGCTTGAAGCCCAGAAGAAACGTCTTATGGATGCAAAGGGAAAATTCGGCGATTATATACCGCCGTTTGTTCTGCTGAAATAATAAACAGGGGTGGAAGTTATGGCACGTGTTTACATCTTGGTCAATGTCATGCCGGGGGAGGACCGGACAATCAGGGATTCTCTGCGTAAAATAAAGGGTGTTGCAGCGGCCGATGTTATAACGGGCCACTATGACATTGCAGCGGTGCTGGAGTCGGAGAATATGGGGGGCATCTTTGACAACATCCTCAAGAAGGTTAGGGCCATCAAGGGTATAACCCGCACCGAAACCTTCGTGGCGGTGGAGTAGCTGCGCATGAAGACGCGGCAAACTCTCTCCGACAAGAGGAAGGAATCCGAGAAAGTGCGAAGCCATAAGGAGCTCTGCTTCAGACATGCCGACTTTGCCAGGGGAATGGCTATCTACAGTCTTGATGCGGACAGGGCGGACCGGCTCAGGGAGGTCCTGCAGGCGCTGTATGAAGTGAACAAGAGGGTACCGGTCATTGTCGAAGGCCGCAGGGACACCGATGCTCTGCGAAAGATCGGTCTAGTGGGCGACATTATTACCCTTCATTCGGGCAAAGGGGTATATGAATTCTGCGAGGACATCGCTGAAAAATATCCTAATGCTGTTCTACTGATGGATTGGGACGACAAAGGGGAGAAACTTTTCAGGGCGCTTGCGGAAGGCCTCACCGGCCTTTGGGAGGAAGTCGCTCCGCTAAGGGAGATAATCAAAGTTCTCTGCCAGAAAGACATTAAGGATATCGAAGGCATCCCCGGCCTTATCGAAAGGTTGGCTGGAACTACAGTGACGGTCGGCGAGGAAGTTTTGTGAAATCCCTCGGTCCCGAGGGCGAGGATATTGCCGTCAAGTAATTGAAGGGCAAGGGGTTGAGAACAGATTAGCT
>PMYY01000072.1 GCA_003170655.1 Nitrospiraceae bacterium | reverse complement strand
GCATGTATGCCAAGGGAAACCAGATCCCGGGAATGGTTGAACCGACGAGACGCGTTTACAGAAGAACTCCTCCGCCACCTCCTCCTGATCTTGATAGTATTCCCTCTGATTCTCGTGGGAGCTATGATGCTCCGGGGCAGTAAATGCCTCGATGATCTCAAAAGGCGGTAGGTGTGGGCATATCAGTGCGCCGGCTTACATTGTGGTTACAGGCAGACACATGTGGAGTTTCTGACAATCTTTCTGACTCCTTAACTTTGATTCTTAGAAACAGAACCACTCCGGAGAAAAATGAGAAAAGCACCAGTCAATAAGGCAAAAGCTTCACCTTACATTACGCCCCAGGGACATAAGCGTCTGAGTGACGAACTGTCCCACCTATGGAAAGTCAAACGTCCGCAGGTCACACAGGCGGTTGCTGAAGCGGCTGCGATGGGTGACAGGTCGGAAAATGCTGACTACATCTATGGAAAGAAGCAATTGAGGCAAATCGATGCCCGTGTGAGGTTTCTTATGAAAAGATTGAGCGAACTTACTGTTGTAGAAAGAACACCGGATGATACTTCGACGGTATATTTTGGGGCTTGGATCGAACTTGAGGATGCCTCAGGAACTGTATACCGGTATCGTATCGTAGGCCCTGATGAAAGCGATGCGGAAAGGGGATTCATCAGCATCGATTCCCCGATGGCGAAGGCATTAATGCGCAGGACCGAGGGCGATGAAATTGTGGTCAACAGGCCTGACGATAATACCTCAACCTTTTTTATAACATCGGTTTACTATGAATCCCCCCGGCAGCAATGATCTCGCATAGTCTAGGTGTAGTGTGGCATTGATCAGTTTGCAGAATGTGAAGCTTGCTTTTGGCGGTCCTGAGTTGCTTTCAGGAGTGGACCTTCAGATAGAGCGCGGTGAGAGAGTCTGTCTGGTCGGCAGAAATGGGGAGGGTAAATCCTCGCTGATGAAGATCATGGGCGGCGAGTATGAGCCTGACGAAGGCTGCATCTCGCGTGAGCAAGGCCTGAGGACTGCATATCTTGCGCAGGAGGTTCCTCAGACCCTGACCGGCACTGTTTTCGATGTCGTCTCAGGCGGACTCGGAAACATGGTCGTCCTGCTGTCCGAATACCATGCCGTGAGCAATCGTATCGATTCAGGCAACGATCATGATATGGTCGCGGATCTTGAACGCATACAACACCTGACCGAATCTTCAGGGGGCTGGTATCTTCAGAAGAGGGTCGAGACGGTCGTTACACGCCTAGGGCTGGATCCCGACATAGCAGCAGATGACCTCTCAGGTGGTTTCAAAAGGAGGGTTTTGCTGGCGCGTGTACTGGTGAGCGAGCCGGATCTGCTTCTTCTCGATGAACCTACAAACCATCTAGATATTGGATCGATCGGCTGGCTCGAAGAGTTTCTCCTCGATTTCAAAGGGGCGATACTCTTCATAACCCATGACAGAAGATTTCTCCAGGCACTTGCTACGCGTATCATAGAGCTCGACCGGGGCAGGGTAACCGACTGGCCGGGCGATTATGCAACCTATCTGAAAAGGCGGCAGTCCGAGCTCGATGCGGAAGCCACTCACAAAGCCCTCTTCGATAAAAAGCTTGCGAAAGAAGAGGCTTGGATACGGCAGGGAATCAAGGCCCGGCGGACTCGAAATGAAGGGCGGGTCAGTGCGTTGAAGGAGATGAGGAAAGAGCGGATTGAGCGTCGCGAAGAGACCGGAAGTGCTGTTATGGCACTCAACGAAGCCCGCAGGTCCGGCAAGGTGGTCGTCGAGGTCCAAGGGATCGGACATGATTACGGCGGCCGTGCTATTATCAGCGATTTTTCGACGGTCATAATGCGCGGAGATAAGATAGGAGTTATAGGGCCGAACGGCGCCGGTAAAACGACGTTGCTTAAGATTCTGCTCGGCGCAATGAAGCCTCGCAAGGGGGCCGTGCGCATGGGTGCAAATCTCGAGGTTGCATACTTCGATCAGCATCGTGCTCAGCTGGATGACGATAAGTCGATTATCGATAACGTAGCTGACGGCACCGAACATATCACCGTCAACGGAAGGACGAGGCATATCATAGGGTATCTCGAGGATTTTCTCTTTCCGCCTGAACGTGCGCGCATGCCTGTAAAGGTGCTTTCGGGTGGAGAACGCAATCGTGCTCTGCTCGCTAAGCTTTTTACGGTTCCATCTAATGTGCTGGTGATGGACGAACCCACAAATGACCTCGATACCGATACACTGGAGCTTTTAGAGGAGCTGCTTATAGAGTACAAGGGCACCGTAATACTGGTGAGCCATGATCGCGAGTTTCTCAATAACGTTGTAACCAGTACGATAGTGTTTGAGGGTGGCGGGAAGGTTGTTGAATATGTGGGCGGTTACGACGACTGGCTGAGACAGCGCTGTCCTCAAGCCCCTGGCAAAAAGGAAAAGGTCGCCAAACTCGAAAAGCCCAGGCAGCAGAGGGAGCGACCGCGCATATTAACCTTTAAGGAGAAAAAAGAGCTGGAATCACTGCCGGCACGCATAGAAGCCCTGGAGGAAGAGCGGAACAAGCTCTATGGAAATCTAGCAGACCCTGTGTTCTATCGCCAGGACGGAACGAGACTTGCCGAGATCAAAGCTGGAATTGAAGTGCTCGAAAAAGATATTTTGCTTTGTTATGACCGATGGGATGTTCTGGAGTCGATCCCAAAAGGAATATCGTAATTCGTATTATAATGGTTGCCTTAATGTGTAACCTGTAATGCGCAACGTGGGATGCTAAAAAAGCAAAGAGATAAAAATAAGCAGATGGAGGAGCCTCAATCATGACCGATGAATCCAGACCGAATGAATTAGAAACGATAGAGGAGCTTATCATAAGCAGCGCCCTTGAGCAGGAGGCATTGATAAATCTGTTGCTGAAGAAGGGAATCATTACCCCGAAGGAGTTCATGGAAGAGATAAAAAAACTGAGACGCGAGCAGTAATCCGCTTCTCTAATAATCGCCGGTCTTATATCCCTCTATTTCTATTGCATGTCTGTCAAGGTATGCAACTTATGTGCGAACAGCGTTTCTGCTGATTACCAGTCTATAAGCGTCATAATAAATCTATAAATAAATATTATTAATTTTTCGGCTGTGTTCCCATGAGAAATCTGTTATAATTTTGCACATTTCGTGCATGATCATCCTCGGCAGGAGGCATGATTCATATCTGCGCAGGCAGATTGTTGGAGATAAGGCAAAAGAATATTTGATGACATGTCGGACTATTTCGGGTATTCTCTGCTAGCGCCCGGTCCCGGCTGTCATGTACAGATAAAGAGGATATTCAATGGGGAGGAAGACTGTGAAACACAATGTGAGTAATTATCTATCGTTTAAGAGTTTGCCGATATTCTGGAAGATTTCATTAATGCCAATGCTTGCCGTTGGGATGGTGATGATCGGGGTGTTTCTTTATGTCTTGCCTGTAACGAAAGAAAAGATCATGGAAGAAAAAAAAGCTCAAACAGCAGCTGTCGTCGGCGTAGCTTACAACATTATAGCTGAATATGGCCAGCGCGCAGCTAATGGTGAATTCACGCTGGAAGAGGCAAAGAAAAGAGCTCATGACAGAGTTGCTAATTTCAAGACGGGAAAAGATGCAAAAGACTATGTATGGGTTAACGATTCCGAAACAATGCTCGCGCATCCTAATAAGGACTTTGAAGGAAAGAGTCTTAATTACTTCAAGGATTCAAACGGAAAATATTTCCTCGAAGAAGCTGCAAAGATTTCAAAAGACAACGGCGAAGGTTATGTCGATTATGTTTGGCCGAAAGCCGAGGGAGAGAAACCCTCGCCTAAAATATCATACGTTAAGCTTTACAAACCGTGGGGCTGGGTAATCGGGTCGGGTATATACGTAGATGACGTCATGACTACAGTATGGAAGATACTTATCGGGATAGGTGTTTTGATGGTCATCGTGTCAGTTGTTGTCACTACGATGACTTTCATTGTAGGAGGCGGGTTTATATCCGGACCTGTGAAGCAATACGGAAAAATGATGCAGGACTTTTCATCGGCACTGTCGGAAGGGAAGGGAGACCTGACAGGAAGGTTGAGCGTAAAAGGCAGAGACGAGATAGGCTTGCTTGCCGGAGACATCAACAAGGTGCTCGACGCATACGGCAAGATGGTCGAAAACATGCTCGTTTCCACGGGACAGGTTGTTACTACATCAGGTATGTTGAAGGAAAACGCGAACGACATGACTACAGGGGCAAAGAAGCAGGCTTCCCAGGCAAATCAGATAGCGGCGGCTGCTGAAGAGATGAGTCAAACGATAAATGACATAGCGAAGAACGCCTCATCTGCTTCAGAGATATCGGCCAACGCAATGGACATGGCAAACACGGGCAAAGAGATCGCTCAGGGAGCTGTAGCAACGGTGAACAGTGTGCATATATCAACCGTGGGCCTCGCCGAAATGATCGGCAAGCTCAACACTAAATCTGCGGACATAGGCAATATTGTTACGGTTATAAAGGAGATAGCAGATCAGACTAACCTGCTCGCCCTGAATGCGGCCATTGAAGCGGCAAGGGCCGGGGAACAGGGACGGGGCTTTGCTGTTGTGGCTGATGAAGTGAGAAAGCTGGCCGAAAAGACTATAAAAGCGACGAATGAAATAACCTCAGAGATACGCTCGGTGCAGGATGAATCTGCCCAGACTACCAAAAGGATGAGCGAGACGGCAGAGGAAGTGATAAAGGCCGATGAGTCCATCAAAGAGGTCATGAGCGCCCTGGAGAGGATGACCGAAGCTGTCTCTAATGCGAACGACAAGATAACCCAGATAGCAGCGGCTGTAGTTCAGCAATCTTCGGCGGCAGAGGAGGTTGCGCGCAATATAGAAGTTACCTCTTCGATAGCGAAAGGCACCGAGAACATGTCGGCGGACGTATTGAAAGGCACGGAAAGGATTGTAAAAGTGGTCGAGGACCTCACTAAGTCGTTCTCGGGATTCAAGACTGTCGGCAGCGCAGCTGCTATGCTTGAGATCGCGAAGGGAGATATAAGGTCATTCATGTATAGGGTTGGGGATGCCGTTAACGGCCGTAGGGCCATCAATGAAGCCGAACTCGACCACCATGCATGTAAGTTCGGGAAATGGTACGAAAATGAAGGCCGAATGTTGCTGGGACATCTTGTAAGCTTCGCTAAGTTGTCTGTAGCCCACGAAAAAATTCACTCTCTTGCAAAGGAAACGGTCAGAGCAACAAAAGCCGGAGACGGTCGTGCAACGGCCATATATAGTGAACTTACAAGTGCTGTTAAACAAATTCAGGCAGACATCGATGTAGTTAAATCAGAGAGCCGCAACGAGACCGATCGGGTCGGCTTGTCCTGATATAAACAAGGTTATTTCACTGGTGAGGTCATCCTGTCGTTGAGCGGCGGAGGAGTTGGCGCTGTTCCGCTCTCGTCAGGGCTTATCATGACGTCCTCATATTCCTGGACGACTATTCCCCGCTTTACCATGATCTCGTAAATGATTTGCGACCGGTTGTGCACATAACGTGACGAACCGGTCGGGTTGTATTTTCGGGGATTGGGAAGGACTGCCGCGAGGTGTGCAGCCTGATCAGCGCTGAGATCAGCGGCAGATATCCCATAGTAATGGCGCGCAGCAGACTCAATGCCAAAGATCCCCTCGCCCCATTCCGCGACATTAAGGTATAGCTCGAGAATTCTCCTTTTCGAAAGGTTCTTTTCGAGCCGCCAGGTCAGGATACCTTCTTTAATCTTCCGCAGCGGATTCTTTGACGGATTGAGGAAGAGGTTCTTGGCCAGCTGCTGGCTGATGGTGCTGCCGCCGAATTTGAATTTCTTTTCCTTGAGGTCCTTTTCGACCGACTTCTCAATGGCGTCGAAATCAAAGCCGCCGTGGGACCAAAACTTGTCGTCCTCGGAGATGATGACAGCTTTCGTCATGTAATTAGATATCCGTGAGAGGGGAACCCAATATTGGCGGATCGTGATTTTTTTACCCTCTTCCTTCCACTGCTTCTCGCGGTAATCCATGAAGGAGCTCTTCTTAGGGTTCTCTTTTTTCAGCTTCGAGATATTGGGGTAGAAGAAATATACCGCAATGCTGAAAATGAAAGCGGCAGACAGGAGCAGGATAATTGCCTTTAACAGACGTTTGCCTTTTCGTCCAAGCATAAAAGCTCCAAAATTTATCTATTAGTCTTTATTCACCCTCGGCCTCTTGTTCGCTTCCAGGACTCTTTTCCTCAGCCTGACCGTCTGGGGCGTGACTTCTACAAGCTCGTCCTCTTTGATAAACTCTAAAGCCTGATCGAGATTCAGCAAGCGCGGCGGGACAAGCTGCATAATGTCGTCGGCGCTTGCAGCCCTCATGTTGGTGAGCTTTTTTTCCTTGGTTATGTTTACATCCATGTCGGCTTCGCGTGCATTTTCGCCAATGATCATTCCCTCGTATACAGGGGTATTTTCACGTATGAAGAGCGTACCTCTGGGCTGAAGATGAAACAGCGCATAGGTGTTGGATCTACCGGGCCTGTCCGCCACTAGGACGCCTGTCTGGCGTTTGGTCATATGTCCATGCCACGGCTCGTAGCCGTCGAAGATATGATTGAGAAGGCCGGTCCCCTTGGTATCGGTGAGAAACTGGGACCTGAAGCCTATCAAGCCGCGAGAGGGTATCCTGAACTCCAGCCGCACCCTGCCGTGGCCATTGTTTTGCATCTTTTGCATTTTTCCCTTTCTCATACCTGCTTGCTGGGTAACGACACCCACAAATTCTTCAGGTACATCTATCACGAGCAACTCCATTGGTTCGTGCAGTTTGCCTTCTATTTCTTTGGTGATTGTTTCAGGCATCGACACCGAAAGTTCGTATCCTTCCCGCCGCATCATTTCAATCAATATGGCAAGCTGAAGCTCTCCCCTGCCCATAACCTTGAACGAATCAGGGTTATCGAATTCGACCCTTATGGCAACATTGTAAAGGAGCTCCTTCTCGAGCCTCTCGCGCAGGTTCCTTGATGTCACGTATTTGCCGTCCTGGCCGGCGAAGGGCGATGTGTTGACTGAAAAGACCATCGATATGGTCGGCTCGTCTACGGTGATTCTAGGTAGCGGCTTTGGATTCTCTATGTCGGTGATCGTGTCGCCGATATTTATTCCCTCAAGTCCCGCCAGTGCGACGATATCACCGACTGATATCTCGGTTGCATCGACGCGCTCAAGTCCCTGGAAAGTAAAAATAGACGTGATCTTTGTCTTCACGATTTTCTGATCAAGCGTCACCATGGCTACCTGGTTCCCGACTTTGACGGTACCTGAGAATATTTTTCCGATAGCAAGGCGGCCGACATAGTCGTTGTAATCTATATTCGTCACGAGGAGCTGAAGGATGCCCTTCGGATCACCCTCTGGTGCCGGAATTGTGCTCATTATAAGATCAAAGAGAGGTTTCAAGTTCTCTCCCTCGACGGCAAGATCAGTCGTTGCGGTGCCCCGCCTGGCGTTAGTGTATGCTATGGGGAAGTCGAGCTGATCCTCGGTGGCGTCGAGATCGATGAAGAGATCGTAGACCTCATTCAACACTTCTTGGATGCGCGCATCGGGCCGGTCGATCTTGTTGATGACAAGGATCGGCCGGAGGTCAAGTTCCAGAGCTTTTTTGAGCACAAAGCGGGTTTGGGGCAGGGGGCCTTCCGATGCGTCGACGAGCAGCAGCACGCCGTCCACCATTTTCAGTATGCGCTCGACCTCTCCGCCGAAGTCGGCGTGACCGGGGGTGTCGACTATATTGATCTTGCAGCCGTTATAATCCACCGAAGTATTTTTTGCCATGATCGTAATACCGCGTTCACGCTCCAGGTCGTTTGAGTCCATGACCCTTTCCTGAACCTGCTGATTGGCCCTGAAAATGCCGGCCTGTCTGAGCATGCAATCGACCAGCGTTGTCTTGCCATGGTCGACGTGGGCGATAATGGCGATGTTTCTTAAGTCTTCTCTTTTCATCAATCTCTCTTTGACCTCGATTATTTATTAAATGTTACTAGTTTGAAAGATATCCGGTCCTTCAGTGGTTTATTCGATCATAGCGAAATATGAAAGACGGCAACCTGATTGAGACGCAGAAATTCTATTTTAACTGATCTAGCCCGGAAAATACCAATCGACGATCATGCAGCCGAAAAAGAGTGCCACTAGCGAGCCGAGGGCCAGGAAAGGTCCGAAAGGAATCTTCGTCTTTCTCCCCTTGCCTTTGAAGATGATAAGCCCGATGCCTATCAAAGATCCTGTAAGGCTGCCGACGAGGGTCGTGAGAAATACGCCTTTCCATCCCATGAAGGACCCCACCATAGCCATCATCTTGACGTCTCCGCCTCCCATTCCCCCCCTGCTCAGAATGGCGATAAGATAAAAAGTCACCCCGCCGGCTAGAAGACCGATTACCGAATTCACAAAACCTAAAAGCGAATATGTGGCGAAAGGATCAGGCATGATAAAATGTGAAGCAGCCAGTCCAATGATCATGCCGGGAAGCGTGATAACGTCCGGTATGATCTGGAAATCGAGGTCGATGAAGGTGATGACTATGAGAGATGATACGAGCGCAAAGAGCAGGGGAAGGTGCCATCCGAGGCCGAAATGATAAAGTACTGCCGCGTACATCAATCCATTTAATAGCTCTACTGAGGGATAACGGAGCGATATTTTTTCTCCGCATTTGCGGCACTTACCTGCAAGAATCAAGTAGCTGATTACAGGTATGTTGTCCCATGCCCTAATGGGTGTTTTGCAGTTCGGGCACGATGACGCAGGGCTGACTATCGACAATTCTCTTGGGATCCGATAGATGCAGACATTGAGGAATGAGCCGATGATGAGTCCGAAAACCAAAGAGATGATTGCCGCAAGGGTCATGTAGTAATCCTGCTTATCTCCGCGGCCTTGTCGAGGGTCTCTTTAATTTGGGGTTCGAGGGCATCGATCTCTTTTATGGCATCAAGCATATCCTTGCTAGGATGGATACCTTGGTCGCCCTTATTCATGCGGTAAGTCTCTTCACCGATCTTCTTGATCAGGACATCGCGTTTTTTCTTGAGCTCTTCGGATTTGTGGAGCAACCGGAAGACAGTCAACTCTATCCTGACACGCTCCGACAGGAGACACGCGAACCATTTTACCTTGTTCAGGCCTTCATCGAGATCGTTCTTTATCCTAGCGTACATGCTAGTTAATTGTAATGCCACAAGCCAAATTTAGCAACTAAGGACAGCCGTTATAGGTCGTCCCTTGGTTTATTTAAGCTTAAAGTCGGCACGACTCGACTTTGCCCCTTCCTTCTTCTCCATCTCAATCGTCTTTGCTTCGACAATGAAGAGGCGCTCCGGATCTATCTTGGATTGCACCAGATAATCCCTGACCGCCCGCGCCCGCCCTGCCGCAAGTGCCTTCAGGTCTTCTTCGGTAACCTTCATATTGGTCAGCATGAGCTTCTCCATCTCCGGTACCGGCAGGTCCTTGGCCATGCCCAGGAAATTGCGGGGTTTCGGGAACTTCTCCGCTTTATAAGCCCGTTTCAAGTATTCAGGGTAATCCTGATCGGTCGTCTTGACAGAATCCAGGGAGGGCGTTTCACTACTCTTTTTCGCAAGATCTTTTACCTTCTGCGACTTAACCTTACTAGACAGAAGATATTGCTTCAGGCCCTCGCGGTCTTTTTCCGGTTCAACGTGTCCTATGATGTCCATTTTGAGGGCAGGCCGGTCTTCCAGTGCTTTGCTCAGGGTGTCGAGTTTCTTTATTGTATCGCTTGTAAGAGAGACGGAGCCGTAATCGAACTCGGCATAACCGAGCTGTTCTCCACTGCCGAATATTGCACCCAAAAGTGCAAAAGGCGATGTGGCGGCTTTGACGAGTAGGTTTACAATGATCTTGATGATGACGCTGCCGATGCTAAATTTGGGGTCGTCGATATAGCCGTTTACCGGGATGTCGAGTTTTATTTCGCCACTGCGATTCTTGAGAAGGGCGAGTGCGAGCTTAACCGGCAGTTTTGTAGCTTTAGGACTCTCGACAGGATCTCCGAAGGTGAACTGGTCGAGAAAAATAGTGTTCTTGGCATCTAGTTTGTTTTTGACAATCAGATATTCGAGCTGGAAGGAAAGCTTCCCTTTCTGGATCGTATAGCCAGCATACCGTCCGGAATAAGGACTCACCGGGGTAAGGTCCATGTCCTTGAAATCGGCTTTGAGTTCAACATAGAGATCGTCTCTTAAGGGATTGATCTTGCCGGTGATTTCGAGGGGGGCATAACGGTCATACTTCCCGCGAATCTCAACCTCCCCGAATTTATTCTCCTCGGATGAGAGTCCCGATATGCGGCCGCCGAGTTCGAGCAGATTGCCGTCGAATCTCGGGCTGATGCTGTTATCCGTTAGGTTGATCGTTCCGCCTTGCATTGTGATCTTGTCTATCCTGATATTGCGCTGCTGAACGGTCTTAATTCCCTCTTTCCGCGATTTCTCGACCGTTGTTGCTGCAGCCTTTTGGGCTGACTCGTCAGGTGGGTTTGCCGAAGTTTTCTGAGGCTCAGGTCCGGCAAAGACTTCCTGGAGGTTGATTCTCCGGTCTGAGCTGATGATTATTCGCGAGTAGGGTTTCGAAAGCGAAATTTCGCTGATATGCACGAATAGCGGAGCATAGAGAACATCCATCTCTCCCATGTAAAGGGTGTCCCATTTGATAAGTTCTTCGGCATTCGTTGTATCGAGGAGTGCGAATTTATTTACCCATAGTTTTCCTTTGAAGGCAGTCTTAAGTTCCCCTTCCTTGGCTTTCTTCACGCTGACCTTGCCATTCACGTTGAGAGATCCGCTCGCAAGGATCGCTTTCATTCGTTCGGCAAGATAGGGCTGGATTGGTTTGAGCGGTAGACCCTTGATATTAAGGGACATGTTAGCAGCAATGGGATCGATAGTAAAGTCGCCATTGACCGAGGCGATGCCTTTTCGGTCGATTCTCATTGATAGGGATGTTGT
>PMYY01000209.1 GCA_003170655.1 Nitrospiraceae bacterium | reverse complement strand
ACCATGTCGATGAAGAATTGGATACCGTCGTGGCAGGAACAGACCAGGTGGCGATAAACTCTTACGGCGCTACGCTTTTCGGCATGAAGGGAAGCGACCTCGGATATATAAAGATGGCCGACCAGAGGGGCCTGGGCACCATGGACCTATCAAAGATCAGAATAAGAAAGATTACCGCAAATCCTATGAAACGGCTTCGACTGGTTTCACAGGGACTTTTTCTTATGCTTTTCATCTTCCTCTTTCTTCAGACGGAATCGAAAGGGTTGGACGAACTCGGCTATCCTGTCCGGCTATTCCCCGATTTCTATCCTCTCATCCTGATAACGACGCTCTTTGCAGCCCACACCGCTGCCGTGGCATTTTATCTCTCCCTCGTAATGATCCCCAAGGGTATTCTACGGCTGGGCCTGCCCTCTCGGGACATTGCATAACATTGTCGGCCATTTCAAAAAGGGGCGCGCTCGGATAGCCCCGGCTGATTGGCATCGCTTCAAATATTATTTACTCATCATCCTGGTCGTCTCCTCTCTCTTCACCCTTCAGTTGGTCGGTGTCATGGATCCGCTTTCTCTCCTGATCAGATCCCTTTCGCTGAGCGCCTATCCGCTATTGAATTACGGGATACGGGCATTCTTCGATTCGATTTATGATTTGAACGTCAAATCCATTTCCGTTGTGTCCGAAAGTATTTACTTACTGCTCAAGAAAAGCTTACTCTCATTCGACCAGCCATTCTATTGGCAGAATATTTTCATCGGTCTGATCTTCTTCGGCATTCTCGCCCTGAACATTTATGAAAGACGGTTCTGGTGCAAANNTCTGCCCTCTCGGCGCGCTTCTGGGCGTGCTTTCCAGATATGCTTTTCTGAAGAGATCGGTGAGCGAGGGCTGCACTTCCTGCGGCCTGTGCACACGGGAATGCCAGGGCAATGCCCTGTCGGACGATGCAACTGCGTGGCGGCAGGCCGAGTGCATCGCCTGCCGGAACTGTGACGATATATGCCCGCAGGATGCGATAAAATTCGGATTCTCCAATGCGGGCGCTTCTACAACGCTGGACCTGGGTAGGCGGAGAGTCGTGACAGCAGCGGCCGCCGGACTTGTCACAGTGCCTTTATTTCGCGCCACTCCTTTTTCAAAGAAAGGATTCACTGATCAGTCGCTTATACGACCGCCCGGGTCCCTCGTAGAGCCCGAGTTTCTGAAACGGTGCGTCAAGTGCGGAGAATGCATGAAGGTCTGNNCTGAAACGCTGTGTCAAATGCGGAGAATGCATGAAGGTCTGCATAACAAACGGCTTACAGCCGACACTCCTTGAAGCTGGCCTCGAAGGTACATGGTCGCCGGTCCTGGTCCCACGCTTGGGCTATTGCGAATTTAGATGCACCCTTTGCGGGCAGGTTTGCCCGACCGGAGCCATCAGGAAGCTGCCACTCGAAGAGAAGATGAAGGTGAAAATCGGCACAGCCATGATCGACAAGGGGCGTTGCCTGCCTTACGCGCATGCTACTCCATGTATTGTCTGCGAAGAGGTCTGTCCTACTCCTAAAAAGGCGATATGGTTCGAGCAATCGACTGCGCTAGACAGGAACGGCAAAGACGTCCCTGTCAAACAACCCCGGATAGACCTGGATCTGTGTATCGGATGCGGTATCTGCGAGACCAAGTGCCTGTACGCGGACAACCTGCTATATATGTGATCAGTACAGGGGAGAGCCGCTCGCGAGACAATCAACTGTTGCTTTGATGTCTGCTATTTTGCAAGGTGTTGTGCAGCGCACCATCAAAATTAAGTTCACTTGGAGATCCTTGCGTCTCATTTTGACTAAGCACTGCTGTATGTTCTATTGTCGATATGGGGGGTAATGAACCGTGAGCGTCGACCAGACATCTGATAATGAACAGAACACTTCACCTGAAGAATCGCACAGACCTCTTCAGACGCGGCATACCCTCGCCGAAATGGACCAAAAGCTCTTGCATCTCGAACAACTTCTCGATCAACGCACCGCCGAGCTGAAAATAACGAATTCCCGCCTGCTGAAGGGGTTCTCCGAAAAGAATATCTTGGAAGAAGAGCTATTACGATTAAAAAAACTCGAATCAGTAGGCGTGCTGGCCGGAGGGATCGCTCATGATTTCAATAATCTGCTTACTGCAATTTCAGGCAACGTATCGCTGGCGAAGATGTATCTTTCCGCAAACGATAAGGCATACAGCTTCCTCGAAAAGGTAGAACATGTATCCATCCGGGCAAGTGATCTGACTCGCCAGCTTGTGGCCCTTTCCAGGGAGGGTGATCCTATAAAGAGGCCTGCTGTAATAGACGACCTCATAAAAAAAGCTGCCCTCTTTTCCCTGAGCGGATCTAACGTCCGGTGCGAGTTCACTGTTTCTCCGGCCCTCCCGCCTGTCCTCTGCGACGAGGGCCAGATTCGGCAGGTCATACATAATATGGTACTAAACGCCCGGGATGCAATGACCGGTGGAGGCTTGGTGACGATATCTGCTACCAATACTGATGTTATCGGGAGTCAAGGCCTGCTTCTGCCGGAAGGAGATTATGTCGCCATCACCATAACAGACCGCGGAGTTGGAATTCCGGAACAGACCATGCTCAGAATATTCGAACCGTATTTCACGACTAAAGAGACATGTAACCAAAAAAAACTGGGCCTCGGGCTTTCGATATGCTATTCGATAATCCAGTCACATGGAGGACATATAACAGTCCGGTCGAAGCCAGGCGAAGGGACGACTTTTATTATCTACCTGCCGGTTGCGAAGTCCAAAAAGACAACAGGGCGAAGCTCGGTAGATGTCCCGCCAACAGGCAGTGCCCGGGTGCTCATAATGGATGACGAGGATGCAGTCAGAACGATAGCAGTCGAGATGCTCCAGCATATGGGCTGCGAAGTTGAGTCCGCCGGCGACGGGACAGAAGCTATAGGCCTTTTTAAAAAGGCCCTGCAGACAGGTGCACCTTTCGATGTCGTGATCCTTGACCTGACAGTTGCGGGTGGCATGGGAGGAGAAGAGACCATCAAAAAGCTGGTCGAAATCGATCCTAAGGTAAAAGCTATCGTATCAAGCGGGTATTCAAACGTACGGGTTATGTCAGATTATGGCAGTTTCGGCTTCAGTGGAGTCTTGGCAAAGCCTTTTAACATCTTCGACTTGGGCAAGTCGGTCTTCAGCCTGAAAAACGCCGGGGTCTAACGCCGGGAATAGCTCCTGCTACAAACCACCAACTGCCGACAAGCGATCACAATTTGCGCTATAATGCCCCCGGCCACATCGATGCCGACATCTATAAAAGAAGCCGTCCGTGTAGAAACAAAGTATTGATGAAACTCATCACTGAAAGCATATACAGCCGATACCGCGGCGGCAGAAATAGCCCAACGTAGAGACCAGCGCTTGGTCGATTGTCCTCGAAAGGCGCGAAACAGGAGATAGCTGAGAATAAAATACTCGGTAACATGACCGGCCTTCCTGATCAATCCATGGAGCAGCTCCACATCAGTCTGCTGCATTTCTGGGAAGAGAAAATGGATACCGGGCACGATAAAACGTGAAGTATTGTCGTAAGAAAAAGTCCCGCTCGACATCCAGAAGATAAACCCCATCGAGAGTGCAACAGGAAACCAATACTTGACAGCGCGGAGCATCTGTAAATATAGCACATCAGCCAGGATATGCGTGCACTATGGAGGCCAGTCGCTGATCTGATTTCTTATCTCAGGCTTGGAGAGAATAATTTAACAGGGCACGGTACATGGCCGCGCCCTGTTAAATCGCTTAATATGCCTTCCCCTGCTCCATCTCATTCGGATCAATCTTCTTTCTGAAAACCCTATAGTTCCAAGCCTGATAAGCAATAACAATAGGCACAAATACCAAAGCCACTCCAGTCATGATCTTCAGAGTGTACGGACTCGATGAAGAGTTGAAGATTGTCAGGCTGTACCGCGGGTCGATGCTGGACGGAATGAGGTTAGGGAAAAGCCCTATTACACCGGTAAAGGTTACCGAAAGTATCGTCACGCATGACGATGCAAAGGCTGTGAGCAATGCACCCTTGGCCGCAAATATTTTAATGCCCAAAAGTGCAAGTACCGCCAGAAGAGGCATCACAAACAATACCGGCGTTCCTACGAAATTGGAATAAAGGTTCGTTGCAAATTTAGTGTGGATCAAAAACAACACTGCCACGACAAGAAGGGGATACCACACCTTGTTGGCAAAGCCGGATGCTCTTTTGCTGAGATCTCCAGTGGTTTTGACACCGATCCAGAGGGCGCCGTGCATAAGAAATAGCAGGACAAAGAAAATCCCCGTGAGCAAGCCATAGGGATTGAGCAGGGTGAATAAATTTCCGTGGTATCCGTCCGCATCCATAGGCAAACCCTGGAATATATTACCGAAGGCAACTCCGAAAAGAAGTGCGGGCAGAAAACTTGATATCAAAAAAGCGGTTTCCCATCTGCTGCGCCAGGTTGCGCCCTCCTCCTTCCCCCTCAACTCTACAGAAACGCCCCGCACTATCAATGAAAAGAGTATGAGCAGCAGCGCTGTGTAGAGATAGCTAAACATAAGGGCATATGTCGTCGGGAAAGCGGCAAAAGTGGCACCTCCGGCGGTAAGAAGCCAGACCTCATTGCCGTCCCAAACGGGCCCGATGGTACGTATGATTGCGCCTCTCTCTGCCTCATTTCGTCCGAGAAATTTCTGGAGCATGCCGACTCCGAGATCAAAGCCGTCCAGCATGAAATAGACTGCCCATAATACCGCCCAAAGAATGAACCATATAATCTGAAATTCCATGTCATGCCTCCTAATTGCCCGCTATTTTATTCGTTTTCACAACGATTGGTGATTCATCTTCAGGACCCTTCCTCGCAGTTTTAGTCAGAAGGTAAATATCGACGATTGCAAGAAAGCCGTATAGGAGCGTGAACCCTACCAGTGAACCTATAACCTGCATCGGAGTAACTGCTTTCGAAACAGCATCGGATGTCTTCAACAAACCGTAAACTATCCAAGGCTGGCGCCCTACTTCCGCCACGATCCATCCCACCTGGTTCGCCAGATAGGGAAGAGGAATAGCAAAAAGCATGATTTTCAAGAACAGCGGATATGATTCTAGAACGCCTTTGCGAGCCAGCAGCCAGGCGATCAGGCTGAGGAGCATGAACAGCATCCCAAGTGCCGCCATAGACCTGAAGCTCAAAAAGGTAGCCATGACCGGAGGCCTCAGCTCCTTCGGGAAGTCCTTGAGTCCCTTGACCTCGGCGTTTCCATCGTGATAGGCAAGCAGGCTTAGCCCCTTGGGAATACTGATTGCCTCGACTGAATTCCTTTCATTTTCCACATCCGGAAAGGCAAGGAGATTATAAGGCGCTCCCCTCTGGGTGTCCCACAACGCCTCCATCGCGGCGAGCTTTGTCGGCTGTGTCGTGGAGACCTCTACAGCGTGGAAATCACCCGAAATAAAGACAAGAAGCGAAGTCACGAGACCGAAAGTAGCGGCCATCCGAAAAGAAGCTTTGAAAAACGAGATCTCGTTTCTGCGCAGCAGATGATATGCGGAGATACCCATTACAAAGAATGCGGCGACTACATAACCGGCTAAAACAGTATGGAAAAATTTGGACCATCCATAGCTGTTAGTTACCAATGCACCGAAATCTACCATTTCAGCTCTTCCGTTCCTGAGCACATAGCCGACGGGCTTCTGCATCCAGCCGTTTGCGAGAAGAATCCAGAGGGCCGACAGGCTCGCCGCAATAGATACTATCCAGATCGATGCTGCGTGAAGCTTTTTCGAAATCTTGTCCCATCCGAAAATCCATAATCCGATAAATGTCGACTCGAGGAAAAATGCTAGGGTAGCTTCAATGGCCAAAGGTGCGCCAAAGATGTCGCCAACATACTTGGAGTATTCCGCCCAGTTCATTCCGAACTGAAACTCCAGAGTTATACCAGTGACGATGCCTAGGGCGAAATTGATAAGAAACAGCTTGCCCCAAAATTTTGTCATTCTTAAATACATCTCGTCTCCGGTGCGCACATACTTGGTCTCCATAAATGCTACGAGAAGAGAGAGTCCGAGGGTAAGCGGCACGAAGATGAAATGAAACCCCGCAGTCACGGCAAACTGAAGTCTACTTAACATCACTACGTCCATTGATACCTCCTCCTTGCGGAAATATTCGACATATAATCTGCAACTGCTACATTTGCTCCTGAAGAATCCTCGACCCAAACTATCTATGTTGTACAGCTCAATAGGCCTTAGGGTGTAAGTTTTCGAAATTGATCCCTCTCAAGTAATCCTCAGTCTGTTTTCTTAACTCTATCCAGACGGGGTGTACGATACAAGTGCAACTTAGATTGCATTGCGCCTTGTCAACGGCGCATTTATTAGCGGCAGCTGTGCCCTGCATCGCCTCGATAACGTCAAGGAGACTTATTTCAGCGGGCTTCCGGGCAAGCTTAAACCCTCCCTTACTGCCCCTGAAAGATTCCAGGATAGCGGCCCTGCTGAGCTTTTGAACGATCTTGGAGAGAAAACTCTTCGGAATGGACATTTCCTGTGCAATCTCGTCAACAACAGTTGGCTGATCCTGCTTCCCTGAAAGGTAGAGAATACATCTTATTGCATAATCTGTTTGACGAGTGATTTCCATAATCAGGACTATTTTTATCCTGATTAAATAATACGCCGTTTGGAATTGATTGTCAAGAATTTTTATTGAAATTTTATTGACGTAATTTCCGGCTCAAGTCACAGCCCGAAATTATAGTCCCGGAGGTGCGTTGTTTAATCCAATAAAGCTTGCACCGCAACCGATGCGTCTCTTGCTAAACCATGCTTTATTCATCTCAAGCGCATATCGGACAGGAACAGGCGCGCAGTGAAATGCAAGTGAGCGCGGTTGCATTTCGGCAATGCTCACGATTTTACCGTTGTCGTCTATGAAAGCGACGCTCAGAGGTATAAACGTGTCTTTCATCCACATGCAGTGCTTACGGGCATCAGGAAAAACAAAGAGCATTCCGCGGTCGTCAGACAGCGAATATCTGGACATCAATCCGAAGTCCCGTACATCAGCAGTTGCCGCGACCTCGGCATCAATGCGATGCCCCTCCACCTGCAGCTCAAGTATAGGAAAAGTCGTCTGCGCTAAAACCACACACCACGACACTGCAAGACCCAGCGCCGTCAGATAAAGTACCCTCTTCCAATTCAGCCTTATTGACCGCATCATCTATTCTTACCGTACAATCCTTTAACAATGAGAATACGTGGTGTCTACCGTGATGCTCCCATCCCGGTCAGCGCGCATACTAGGCTAAAATGCTGTTGTCGGGCTGTTTTTCTATGATAATGACTTTAAACCGTTTACCCTATCGAGTACAGGATTAATGCCCTTTAATGTGTTTTTCCTTTGGGTGTCTCTTATTTGATTTTGTCTCCATGGCGATAACGGGCAAGACAGCCCGTTCGGGTAGAATAAGCTGATATTCGTAAGGTGGCAGCCAATCTCCCGTTATTGCGGGATTTAGTTCTCGCATTTCTTTTACCTTTACGCGACATTTCTTGGCGAATATGTTGATATCCAAGAGGGCAGCACCTTTCTTTTTTCCTTGGTTGATGATATATGTTTTGTATTCCGGTTCGCTGGTTTGTTCTGCCCTTATAAAGCCGTACTCCTCCGGAGAATCCTTAATAGTCAGTGCGGCTATCATTAAATGGGGATATCTTTTAGTCTCTAAAGGAATCTCTTTATTGTTAAGAAGGTCTTTACCTGTTAGAGCGCATTTCTGCTGTACCCTGATAATTTTGTTTTCGCCGGCATTGTAGGACATAAGAACAGCTCGCCATCTTTTGCCATCTGAATCTGATGGATAGAGGTCTTTCATCTGTTCATACAGGTCTTTTAGGTAGGCTGCAGCGGCTAATGTGCTCTTTCGAGGGTCTCTGCGCTCGTCTATGTACTTATCGACACGGAGCCCGTACCGTTTCCCAGTGCCTTCCATAAACTGCCACATACCCACGGCAGATGCCTGGGACACTGCATATGGGCTGTATTCACTCTCTATTAATGGGAGCCATGCAAGAGGTTCGGGTAATCCCGCCACTTTGAATATCCCTTGTACCATTTTGATGTATTGAGCAGATCGCACGAGCGCTGCCTGGAAAAATTTATGCCTTCTTTTTGGGTTAGTGAACAGGTCAACACTGTCATTAAGGATATCGTCATTCATATTCCTTAATATTGCCGTCTGAATGTTCGGTATTCCGTCCTCATTTGGGTGGACGATAGTGACCGAACC
>PMYY01000141.1:293-2725 GCA_003170655.1 Nitrospiraceae bacterium | reverse complement strand
TTTGAGGAGTTTGTTTGCCGCCCTATTTTCTATCCTGTCTGCAACCAGTATGTTGCATAGCCGCCAGCAAGCACCTATATGCATCCAGATCCTGTCATTCTGCTTCGCATTGACCTCCATGGGGAAGTCGAAAGCGCGTATGACGACTCGATGCTTAGGTTTTTTGACCCGCTCCGCTCTGGGATTCTTCGATGGGGCACTGCACGACTGTTTCATTTAGACACCGTCTCATACATATAAGTGGTTTTGGGATTTTGTCAACTCCCTAAGCCGAATATTTTTTACAAGAGACNNATTCCCGCTTTAGTTCTTAAAATATCATTCCCTCTTTTGAGGTCAATTCAATTTTCAGGCTGACTCTCTTCATTATTTAACATCAGCACAAAACCGAGAACAATGACAGTAAGTATAATGAGTATGCCGAAAGTGCACAAAAGAAGGCCGCGTACATCAAGGGTGCGCGGCCTTCTTTTGTTTTATCAGATATTAAGATGAATAAAGGGCAACTCGTCCTATTTATCGTTCCTTATGCTTCAGGTTTCTTTACAGTTTCTTCCTTTTTTAGCGATGCTTCTATCTCAGCAGGCTCCGATACGCCTTTTTTGAAATTCCTAATGGCCTCGCCCACGCCCTTGCCTAATTCGGGTAATTTCTTCCCACCGAAAAGGACTGCTGCAATCGCCAGCATTATTAACAGATTTTGTGTACTCAGCATTTATTCCTCCGTGATCCAAGGGATTTTATTTATCTTCTTTACTATAACAGTTTATCCCTAAATAAAACCCATCGGTCGACATCTGATTCTCTTGCAGGACTAAGATAGCGCTGACTGTTGGCATGTTCGCGATAAAAAAAATAAGGCCGCGCACTTTTGTACGCGGCCGTTTGGATCGCAAGGGTTCAATAAATTGAACCCATTCACATTATCTTGCTATTCGCTTCTCCGCCAGCTGTACTCTGATCGTTGCCCTTTCGAGGGCGGCTGTCGCTCTGGCGACGTCGATCTTTTCCTGCTGTCTGAGTCTTTCCTCGGCTCGCTTAATGGCAGCCTTGGCCCTTTCGGCATCGATCTCTTCCGAAATTTCTGCACTGTCGGCGAGTATAGTCACTTTCTCTGGGCCGACCTCGGCATAGCCGGAGTTGATGAAAACATACTTCGTTTCATTGCCCTTACGATACGTGAGCATGCCTACCTTGAGGGTTGTGATAAAATTCACATGGCCTGGGAGAACCCCGAAATCACCCTCACTTCCCGAGGTTGCCATCTCGTCAACGTCTTCGCCCATTATCTGGCCGTAAGGCGTCACTATTTCAAGACGTATTTTATTCTCCATGGTTCAGCACCCCGGCGTTATGCCTTACTCCAACCGAGTTTCTTCGCCTTCTCCTCAACCTCTTCTATCGTGCCTACCATATAGAAGGCCTGCTCTGGCATGTCATCGTACTGTCCGTCGGCCACAGCCTTAAATCCCTTGATGGTATCCTTCAGCTCCACATATTTGCCCGGAGTTCCTGTGAAGACCTCAGCCACATGGAACGGCTGGCTGAGGAATCTCTGAAGCTTCCTAGCCCTTGACACTACGAGCTTATCGTCTTCGGAGAGTTCTTCCATGCCCAGGATCGCGATGATGTCCTGAAGCTCCTTGTATCTCTGGAGGATACCCTGTACCTGACGTGCGCAAGCATAGTGCTCATCGCCAACGATACGCGGATCGAGCGCGCGGGACGTGGAATCGAGCGGATCGACAGCCGGGTAGATTCCCAGTTCCGAGATCGACCTTGAAAGAACTACGGTACCGTCAAGATGAGTAAATGCTGTAGCAACGGCGGGGTCGGTCAAGTCATCAGCAGGAACGTAGATCGCTTGCATCGAGGTGATCGAGCCCTTCGTCGTGGTCGTGATTCTCTCCTGGAGGTTACCCATGTCGGTACCGAGGTTCGGCTGGTATCCGACGGCGGAGGGCATTCTGCCGAGGAGCGCCGAAACTTCCGATCCGGCGAGTGTATATCTGAATATATTATCGATGAAGATAAGAACGTCCTGCCCTTGATCCCTAAAGTATTCCGCGCAGGTAAGTGCGGTAAGCGCAACCCTGAGTCTTGCTCCTGGGGGCTCGTTCATCTGACCGTAGATCAGGGCGACCTTCGGGAGAACGCCCGAGTGCTTCATTTCGAGATAAAGGTCGTTTCCTTCCCTCGTCCTCTCTCCGACGCCCGCGAAAACAGAGACGCCACCATGCTTCATAGCGACGTTGTTGATCATCTCCATGATGACAACGGTCTTGCCCACGCCCGCGCCNNAAGGGAACAAGTAGATCGAAAACCTTGACACCCGATTCAAAGACCAGAGATACCGGTTCCTGCTCAACGAATTCCGGCGCTAGCCGGTGGATGGGCCACTTAACGTCGCATGGAATGGGGCCCATTTTATC
>PMYY01000141.1:0-206 GCA_003170655.1 Nitrospiraceae bacterium | reverse complement strand
GTATTCCAGGGTAATATTGATCGGCGGGATCCCCTTTGCGGGGTCTCCGGGCGCTTCCAGTTTCAATGCGTTCAATATTGCCGGGAGTTCCTTGTCAAACTCCACGTCCACAACAGCACCAATAACCTGTGCGACTCTGCCTTCATTCATTTTGATGTCCTCCTCTATACCTTATCGCTCTTATTTTCTTGAACCTATTTCTTCAA
>PMYY01000187.1 GCA_003170655.1 Nitrospiraceae bacterium | reverse complement strand
GAAGGTCTGGACGGATTGCGCGATCGCCTCAAGGAATATTTTGCAATGGGTGCTCGTTTTGCAAAGTGGCGCGCGGTAATTGCAGTGGGCGATGGCATTCCGAGCCCGGGTTGCATCGGGGCCAACTCGCATGCATTGGCTCGCTATGCAGCACTGTGTCAGGAAGCCGGACTGGTCCCTGTCGTTGAGCCGGAAGTGCTCATGGACGGCGATCATACCATGCAACGGTGTTTCGAGGTAACGGCAGAAGTTCTGCGAAAGGTTTTCGATCAACTTTACACACAACGGGTGACACTGGAGGGTATGATCCTGAAGCCCAATATGGTTCTTCCGGGATTGACCCGCTCCAAACAGGAAACGGTGGAGGAGGTGGCCGATGCCACGGTGAAGTGTCTCCTGCGGACCGTTCCTGCCGCAGTTACGGGAATTGCGTTTTTGTCGGGTGGCCAATCCAGCAAACTTGCCTCGGCCCGTTTGAATGCCATGAATTTAAGATTCAAGCATCGACTTCCTTGGGCGTTGTCATTTTCTTTTGCCCGCGCCATCCAGCAACCGGCCTTGGAGATTTGGCAAGGCAAGGAGGCGCAAGTGTTGATTGCACAACAAGCTCTGTATCATCGAGCCAGCTGCAACCGGGCTGCACGTCGTGGCGAATACATTGACGACATGGAAAGGACATGGGCATGACAACTGCGAAAGAAGATCTAAAATCCCTTCCCATGCCTGAACTATAGGCAACATTGGGGTTCTCTCCGGATGGTCTCAGTCAAGCCGAGGCCGAGAAACGGCTGACCCAATATGGGCCTAACGAGATTAAAGGAAAAAAGACGAATCCATTCCTGAAATTCTTTGTCTTTTTTTTGGCCGATCCCGTGGATGATCGGAGCGGCCGTGGCCCGCATGGTTACATAACACATACACAGACCATAAGACTAGTTGGGACAAGATCGACGCGACGTTGGACAGACTTAATGCAGCGATCCTGTCGGTTAAAAGTATCTGCACTGAGTTGAGACCGTCACTCACTAGTGTCCGACAGATTTCAGGACTATTAGTGTGAACTCTAACATTGAAGCGATTTTTCGGTACTTCCGAGAGCGCCGTCAAGACGGAAGTATAGATCGCCGTGGCTACTTACGTGATGGAAGCCATTGTCAAAAAATGTTTGAAACTCGATCTGTCTTTGCATGCTGTGTTGCAAATCCTGAGCGTAACGTCTTTCGAAAAAACATTGATGCTTCAATTGCTCAGAGATAAGGTGGCAGACCAACATGCTCCTGATAATGGCAACCAGTTAATCTTTGTTATGTAACGTGTCGGACACTAGTGATCACGCATAAATATTGATATATTGATATGCATAATCTGGCTGAAACGAAGGAACGATATCGAAGAAGCAGAAAGACAGATTGTGAAATAAGTCGTCAGGTAATATGTAAGGGGCATACGGATTCCGATAACGTTTTAAAAAGCCACTTGCACAATAGTGATGGCTTTTTATAAAACAAAATTAACACGGAATGAGTAGTCTGGGAAATCTGTGAATAAGTATATATAAAAGGAGGAAGTGAGAGATGAAAAAAGTTTTATCAGTGATGATTGCTACGATATCATTGTCTGCATTGATTGCAGGAGCCTCTATTGCGGCGGACAAGACCGAAAAAAAATCAGGAGAGGCAGAATTCAAGAAACATTGCGCTGTCTGCCATCCAGATGGCGGCAATACCGTCAATGCTGCTAAGACGCTGCACAAGAAAGACCGTGACGCCGACGGGATCAAGAAGCCGGCGGACATTATCGCAAAGATGAGAAATCCCGGACCAGGCATGACACAGTTTGACAAAAAGACGATTCCAGATAAGGCAGCCCAGGCGATAGCAGAATATATTACGAAGACTTTTAAATAGAATTTTAAGGCCACTAACCTAGAATGAGCATTCTGGGAAAGCCATCTGGTGCCTGTTTATTCTTTATCAGTCAAAAGGAAACCGAAAAGTGGTGACCCTTAGGAACTTCTCGACTATGAGGAAATCTTTTGGACGGCCATTATTAAGAAGATGAAAGAGCTTCTCTAAGGCTAAAGTTTCATCAAAAAACAGCCACGAAATATAGAGTTTAAAAATGGCAGCTCTCCATTCGGACGCGTTCGTTTTCTTCGGCGCGACCGGTGATCTGGCATATAAGCAGATTTTCCCTGCGCTTCAGGCAATGTTCCGGCGTGGCCATCTCGACGTGCCGGTCATAGGTGTGGCTGGACGCCCATGGACTTCTGATCAGCTCCGGGCCCACGCGCGAGAGAGTCTTGAGAAGCACGGCGGCTTAGATCCTGAGGCGTTCGCTAAACTTTCTGCGCGACTCCAATACATCTCTGGCGATTACGGTAGCGAGACAACGTTTGGAAAGATACGTAAAGCCCTTGGGAACGCTGCACGACCTCTGCACTATCTTGCTATACCGCCAAGTAAGTTTGCGGCCGTGGCAGAGGGACTGGTTAAGTCCGGTTGCGCCACTGATGCTCGTGTTATTGTCGAAAAACCCTTTGGTCGTGACTTGGTCTCAGCGCAGGCGCTCAACCAAACGCTAGAAAAGTTCTTCCCCGAATCGGCTATTTTCCGAATCGACCACTATCTAGTTTCTGTTGCGGAAAG
>PMYY01000160.1:20207-28281 GCA_003170655.1 Nitrospiraceae bacterium | reverse complement strand
ATATTTTTGTAGGGGAACATCCGATATAAGCTGCGGAAGATACAGCGTTAACGGATGTTAACACACAGGTCGGAATGGATGAAGCGTAATTAATGTCGGCCTTTAACCGACAGATCGCGCTTCAACTCACAGGCTACAGCATCCGGCGCGGAGACAAGGGTCTTCACCGTTTCCTCTGAAAAGGTTTTCATAACACTCTCGTCCATACGGTCCAGCAGACGGCTTATAACCGGCATTGCGCATGGGTCATCTCCGAACAGCTTATCGCCCAGAAACTGTTGTTGCACTGCTAACATCACTTCTCGCACGGTTATGGCATCGATGTCCCTGGCAGGCAGATAGGTCATATCATCCTTAATCAAGAGAAGGATCTTCCGATCTTCCAGCGCATGAAGTACTTCCGTCACAGGAGCGACGGGCAGCTCGAAGTGGCGGACAAGGCCGCTAAGCGTCCAGCGTGGCCTGTCGTGATGATAATTAAGTCCAATTAGATACATGAGCGCCAGTGCAAGACGATATTTGAACCGCTCCGTGAATATCTCGCGGTCGCGCCGCATTCCTAGCGCGGTCGGGAACTGGTGATAAAAAGCCACCTTCACGCCGGAGAGCATGATAAGCCAGTTGAAATATAGCCAGATCATGAATACCAGCAAAATGGCAAATCCCGAATAAATAGCCGAATATTGGGCGGATGAGACCAGGAATTTCGCAAAAGCCCAGCTGAGGGCCTGCCATAGAATGCCAGCAAAAGCCCCGCCGACCAGTGCTGAACGTAGCCGTACCCTGGTATTTGGAAGCGTATAATAGAACAAGGTGAAGGCTGCTATGATCAACAGGTACGGAAAAAGTTCGCCGAAAAAGATAATAGCGGTGCCGAACGGCTCATACTCCCTAAGCTGTTGTGTAATCTTGTGGCTCATAATCGTAGTCGTAATGGCGAGCGATGCCACTACTAAAATCGGACCTACGAGCAGGACGCTCAAATAGTCGCGAAACTTTTGCAATAAATTGCGCGACCGCGTGATCTGCCAGAAGTGGTTGAAGGCATTCTCGATCTGCTGAATCATACTTATTACTGTGTAGAGGAGCATTGCCAGACCGACCGTGCCTAGGACCTTGACATCGATCCTGTCGACATAATCGACTATAGTGGCGGTAATCTCGGTACTTTTTTCGCCGATTGGTTCCATGAATTTCAGCAGCAGCGGAGCCATCATATTATGCACGCCCAGTGCTTTGAGTAAGGCAAAGGCAATGGCCAGCAATGGAACAAAAGACAGAAGTGTCGTATATACGAGGCTTGATGCACGCACCGAAAACTCGCCCTGCCTGAAATCATCGGCAAGTTTATATGCCAGCCTGATGGCTAAGACGAGAAAGCGTTGCGTCTTTTTCAGGCCCGCAGCCTCGATCTCCCACAGGGTCCGTGAGAAAAAGGTATCTAGAGACAAAAGTATATCTTTCACTTTCATTTGTCTCAATTATACGGGCTTTGTCGGCAGGATCAAGGGGTTGTCAGCACTTTGCGTAAATTCAGAACCATATGCCGCCCGTGGCTGCCGTGATAAATGGTATAATAAATAGAGACACAAGGCTTCACCAATCGGGGGCGAAAGGGCTCGACGGGGGTTATGAGGCTCAGGTGGCATGTCGTGGCTCCATCACCACGTAAAAAGGTGGAAACAAACACAAACGCCAACAACGAACTGGCACTTGCTGCTTAACTAAAAGCGGCACGCTCACGCAGGACTGCCTGTGGCTTGCAATGAGCGTCATTTAGCAGGCTGCCGCTGCATGAACGCCCTGGCGTACAGCGGGAGACTTAGGGGATAGGATGACGGGGGGCCTGCCAATCGGCATGCCGGCATCCGAAGCTTTAAATAGGTTGGATAAACATGTAGAAGCCCGGGAGTAGTGCTTTCGGACGCGGGTTCAATTCCCGCCGCCTCCACCAATGATTTTGTTATAAGCAAAATTTAAGCTTCCTTCAGAAGTAGCACATAAATTAGCACACAAACTGAAGGGAGCTTATGTATTTTCCATCCAACATTTCAGGTCGATATTACTTCAGGCGTCGTATCCCTGAAGACTTTTCAAACTATTTCCCCTTCAAAGAGATAAGAAGAGCCTTAAGACCTCATTTAAGAGTCATGCTAAGATAGATGCGATATCTCTCGCTGTAGAGACGGAAAGAATGTTTACGCTGATAAGGAGTCGCATGTTAACGGATAGCCAAATCAAAGGACTTGTAAAGCAGTTCATAGATGAAACCCTAAAGAATTGCGAGTACAACCGTGCTTGTGGTTATGGTCTTCCCGAAGATATGGATGCTTTAGACGACGCTATCTACGTTCACAACTGTCATAGCTGAATTGGTGGAACATTCCTTAGATTCAATAACCCTTGGGCGTTATGGGAAGGCTTACAATGTCGGTGTTCTTGTTGAAGCTGTAAACAAGCTTGATTACCCTATAGACATATCGAAGCTTAAGTTTCCATTGTCCTGAATTTTGTTCCGAGGGCAGGGGAGTTTAACACAAATAAGTTTGCGGGGCGTTTATGAACATTGTTATCTCTTCAATAGAGGCAGCTGCTTCCACCTCAGAATCAAAGTCCCTAAAGACCTTCACTCATCACTCGCCTTCTTGACGATTCAAGTCTACCTGAATAAAGCTTATCTCAATTGCAACGCTGTCTGTGAATCATACATATTCTTTATCCTCCGTGCGCAAAAAAACCCGGAGTGCAACCCCGGGCTTTTCGTTTATTGAAAAATCTTACTTCTGCACAGGCGCAGCAGCTGGAGCCGGGCAGGGGCCGATGTATTTGCCCTTCATGGTCATCTTGGAGGTCATATCCTTGCCTTCCATTTTCATGTTCGTTTCCATGATACCGTCATAGGAAGCACCGGCGTAAGTGATACTGCCTCTGCTCGTCGCCTCCGGGCAAACAATTTTCCATGTGACAGTGTTGCCGACCGTAGTAAGATTCTCCATTTTGCAATTATTCTTTTCATCGATTTTTGCTACCGGGTCTTTCTGCGTGAGGCAGGTCATCGTGGTCATGGTATGAGGTTTCGGCATTCCCGGCAGTTCCATCGTCGTGGTGATCTCCCACTGCCCCTCCTGCATATTTACCTTGGTCGGAGTTGAGGCAGGCACCTGAGCGCCGTCTTTCGCCTTGTCGCCGCAACCTGCAACCATTAGTGCGAATACTGCCAAAACACTTACTGCAAACAGTCCTGCGTTTCGTGTCATCTGTATGTCTCCTTTCTTTTTTGCCGACATGCCACTGGCGGTTAAAGTTAAATATGAATTGCTCTTGCAACTTCGTTGCAGATGCTTCCCTTAAGCTTAACCTTCTTTTGCAAAAATGACCTTCCCCATACAACGGCATCCGTTACTTCAGCTTCATTAAAAGCCATGCCATGTTTTCACCGAGAACTTTCATTGTGAGAAGCCCTTCCTCATCCTTCTCAACATCTCCCTTTTCCCTTCCCAACCCCATATTCCAGTATAGCGAGCCGGGTACAATCATCTGTCCAATCAGAAAAAAATGATTTATGGTATCAAAGGCATGAATTGCTCCACCCCTTCGTTCTGCGACTACGGCAGCGCCGACCTTACGCCTCAGCAGGTCCCCGTTTGCCCTTGAGACCATACCCGCCCTGTCGATGAGTGCCTTTAACTCCGCGGAGACATCGGCAAAATATGTGGGCGAGGCAAGGATGATGCCGTCGGCCGCGGTCATTTTTTCTATGCATTCATTAATATAATCGCCCTTGACTGCGCAACGTCGGTCCTTATTCTCCCAGCATTTATAGCAGGCCGTGCAACCTCTGATCTTTTTCCCGGATAGTTGGACCATCTCAGTCTCTATGCCGGCATTGCTGAGTTCGCTAAAGACATTGTTTATGAGTATTGCGGTATTCCCGTCTTTGCGGGCACTTCCGTTAAAGGCTACAACCTTCATGTTCTGCCTCCTTGACTAAGTCTGGCCCGCGCCGTTTTGGTGTTAAGTATTTCCCAAATGGGCCAATTAAAAAGATTTTACAGTATCAAGTATTGTTAAGAAAAGAGTTATCTGTGTAGGTCGCAAGTCGGAGCATTGCCGCAGGGGCATCTTTATCTACAGACATTTTAGTCTTTAGGTAATATTAGAGGTCATTTCTTAAACCGTCCCCGGTATTGGGAGTCGTTTCCCTTGCGTATTCTATGATGGGGAAGGTGACCGTATAACGCTTTTTTTCAGAAGGTGTTTATCGCGTCGATCAGCTGCCTCAATCTCCCGAAATCTTTACGGCTGAAATCTACTACAAGGCGTTGCAAGTCGGCAATGTCCGGCTCGTCGGCCTCTTCGGGCAAGGGTCCGGAGAGAAATATTCTCCCACCCGGCAATAGGATATCCTGAAAGCGCTCCTGAAGATCATCCGCAGTCTTTTGCTCAAACCGTGAAGTAAGCCGAAGCACCAATCGGGTTTCAACGTAACGAAGGCTATGGTAACGGTGGTAAAACCGGTCGATACTCCTTACCAC
This sequence comes from Nitrospiraceae bacterium, assembly GCA_003170655.1. GTDB lineage: Bacteria > Nitrospirota > Thermodesulfovibrionia > Thermodesulfovibrionales > Dissulfurispiraceae > Fen-1308. Next base: position 23,746 of record PMYY01000160.1, on the reverse strand, counting down.
AGCGCCCAGCGAATCGACTCTCTCAAAGAGATGAAAATCCGATGCTGAAATATATCCAGTCTTCATCAGCTCCTCTTCAAAGAAGTGAATCATGTTCGTCCAGTATGTCCCGCCGGGTTCGTCCACGAGTATGAGCGGCATTGGATTTTGCTTCCCCGTCTGAATAAGCGTTAGTGTTTCCATCGCCTCGTCGAGGGTGCCGAACCCTCCGGGGAACAGGGCTATGGCGCTGGCTTCCTTGAGAAAGGCGACCTTGCGGTTGAAGAAATATTTATACATAATGGATCGCGGGTTACCTGCGACCACAGGATTGAGTTTCTGTTCAAAAGGAAGCCTGATATTGACCGCAAATGATTTTTCGGGTCCGGCGCCTTCATTGATCGCTTGCATGATGCCGGGACCTCCGCCGGTAATAACCATATACCCGGCTTCCGCAAGCTTACGGCCCAACAACTGCGCCATCTGATAAACCTGCTCGTCTGGGTGTGTCCGGGCAGAACCAAAGACTGTGACCTTGCGTATGTTGCGATAAGGGCCGAATATTTTCGAGGTGAATCGCATCTCCTTAAGCGTACTGTTCATGAGTTTGAGGTCGGCCTCGTTGGCCTCCTCCAAGCCGGCTTTCAGTGCGGTGAGAACCATTTCGCGGACAAGGTCGGAGCAACAGACGGGACCCGCGAGCGCTATCAACTGATCGATCGCGTCATCCACAGGACCATTGGTTCTAGTGAAGTGAAGTTCTTTTTTTCCTGTCATTTAACCTTCCTCGGGCGTGCCTTTCCTTTCGGCCGCTTGTCATTCTTTTTAGATAATAGCGTCCATAGACATTCCTCGCCGAACTCTTCCTGTCCGGAATAGATCCGGCAGATTTTGGGTCTCTTCTCGTAGATGTTACAGCCGTTCTGCGCCAAGTGGGGACAGGGCAAGTCGAATACGATAAATAAATGGTTGTCCGATCTCGTAACTGCAGCGCCGCGCGCCTTGTAGAAATGAATTACATCCTTCTCCGAAAGTTCATAGATTGCAGGATCGGTATAGACCCCGACCTTCGTGCAGCATTTTTTGCATTCGATGCATAACTGCTGCTTCTTTGTCGGTTTTTTTGCCGCCGGCAGGCCGACAAAGGAAACACCGTTCTTAACAGTCTTTTTCATTGATTTTTATTATAGTAGATGTCACGCAGGTATGACCATGCGCCGTCGATAAAAAAAAGACCCCCTGAGTTCAGAGGGCCTTTTTGAGGTTGCGTCGGTTGGTTACTGCTTGACTACGTTGATCGCCTTGGGGCCTTTCGGACCCTTCTCGGTTTCATAGCTTACACTGTCGCCTTCTACAAGGGATTTAAATCCGTTCCCCTGGATCGAAGAATAGTGGACGAACAGATCGCTGCCGTCTTCTCCGGTAATAAAACCAAACCCCTTTGCTTCATTAAACCACTTCACTTTGCCTAAAGCCATTTACTGCCTCCTACTACTAATTAAGCCTTCAGAAATAAAAATCGCCACAAAGCTAAAAGTCTTTGTGGCGCTTCGCGAACAAACACTTCTGAAACTTATGTTTCTACCTTAACACAAAAAGAACAATAATGTATATAGGTGAATATACTCATCATCACGACCCTGACAATATATGCATGCCGACCGGTGCTTTCATGCCGCAATATTTCCGGGAAAAGAAAGGCCGCCTGGAAAACGGCGGCCAAATCACGCAAGAACTTCTATGTGTTGTGACTTGATTATCTTTTCTTTTCGTCTACTACATTTCCACCAGGCCCTATGAGCTCTACATGGAGCGGCATCTGTCCGAGGGCGTGAGTGGAGCAGCTCAGGCAGGGATCATACGCCCTGATTACGGCTTCGACGCGATTAAGCATTCCCTCGGTGATCTTCGTTCCGTCGACGAAATGTCTGGCTACCTGAAGCACGCTCTTGTTCATTGCCAGGTTGTTATGGCCTGTGGCGACGATGAGGTTTGCCCACTTCATGAGACCGTTTTCATCGGTCTTGTAGTGATGAATAAGGGTGCCTCGCGGTGCCTCGACACATCCGACACCTTCCCAGTGATTGGGCTGGGCGAAGGAGCGGATATGAGGGCTAAGGATTTCGGGATCGCTCAGGAGCTTCTCCACGAGTTCAAGGCAGGCAAGTATCTCAATCAGCCTCGCATAGTGGTTATGGAAAGAGCTCAGGATAGGCCCGCGCTCGAGTCCCCTGAATTCAGCCCATTCCTCATTTGCGAGGGTGGTGCCCATTCCGCTGCATACATTCAGCCTGGCAGCCGGACCTACCCTGTAAATCCCGTCAGGATATCCTGCAGGCTTGAAATACGGCGACTTCAGATATGAAAAAGATTCAGTCGCCTCAGCAATGATGTCTTGATATTTGTATGATTCCAGCTTATCTACAATGATCTTGCCCTTGGCATCTATGACCCGCAGGTACCCATCGGTCAGGTCCCAGTTCCCCTCCTCGTTTACGAGGCCCAGGAACAGGCTTGGAAAGTTGCCGAAAGTGCGGGCTTCTTCATGGTGCTTCTCTATCTCCCTCTTGAAGAACGAGAGAGTACGCTTAATGATGTCATATGCCTCGGGCAGCTCCGCAAGCATCATATTCTTATGCCCTTCCGTAAGAGGCTCGTTCACTCCTCCGGGAACGACCCATGCGGGATGGACTCTTTTTTTCCCGAGCCACTCGACGATATGACCGCCGATCTGGCGCAGGCGCACGCCATCTTTTGCAACAGCGGGATTGGCCTGGATGAGCCCGACGATATTGCGCTTTGCAGGATCGGAGTCGAAGCCAAGTAGCAGGTCCGGAGATGAGAGATGGAAGAAGCTCAGTGCATGGGATTCGATGAACGATCCGCAATTCAGGAGCCTCCTGATCTTTATGGCAGGAGCGGGGATGCGGACTCCTAGCAACGCGTCACAGGCTTTTGCGGAAGCGAGCGAGTGGGAGATGGGGCAGATACCGCAGATCCTCTCCACTATGGACGGCATTTCGCTGAAAGGCCTTCCCTCGGTGAACTTCTCGAATCCTCTGAACTGGGTGACATGAAACTGTGCGTCGCTCACATTACCGCTGTCGTCAAGAAAAAGAGAGATCTTGCCGTGGCCCTCGATCCTGGTTATCGGCTCTATTGTAATTTCTTTCATGGCAATTTTCTTGGGCGCAATTTCTTTAGGCGCTGTTTTCTTTTGTGCGATTTCTTTTGGCATTCATTTACCTCCTGGGATTGTCTACAAATTAAATGCCGAAGCGGGTCTTCCCGGTGAGGTCGGGCACGCGGCCCTCCAGGAGTTCCGTCAGCAGGAAATATATTACATCGGGCGGCGGCGGGCATCCCGGCAGGAAAATGTCGACCTTGACAACTTCATGAACTGGCCTTGCCTTCTTCAATAAATGAGGTATACGCATCGATGGTACCTGCTGATTTACGGCCGCATTTTCGATGTATGCCCTATTGTAAAGATCGTCCAGCTTGAAGACGTTTCGCATACTCGGCACATTGGCTGTCACCGCGCAGTCTCCGAAGGAGAT
>PMYY01000160.1:1322-20103 GCA_003170655.1 Nitrospiraceae bacterium | reverse complement strand
GGTTCTCCTTTCTTGTCCGTCTCGCTCATTTCAGGTCCTCCCTTCTCATCAATTGCAGGTAGGGCAGGAATTGACGGCGTTTTTCCATTTCGGCAACTGATTTACCCTTTTCGCTGAGCGCCCCGGTCGGGCAGACGTGCACGCATTTACCGCAGCTGGTGCAGGTTTCGGAGGTGCCCCAGGGTTGGTCGAGGTCGGTGATCACTCGTGCGCTTATCCCGCGGCCCATAAAGTTCCACGTATGCGCACCCTCAACCTCGCCGCAGACGCGGATGCACCTGCTGCAGAGCACGCAGCGATTGTGATCCGCCACGAACCTCTGATGGGTGGCGTCGACCGAAAACTTCGGCGAGCGGTATGGATATTCGATATGAGTGACTCCGAGGGCCAGTGCGAGGTTCTGGAGTTCGCAATGCCCGTTTGACACGCAGACCGAACAGATGTGATTGCGTTCGGTGAAGAGAAGCTCGACGATCTTCTTGCGGAAATTCACAACGCGCTCGGAATCGGTGACTACTTCCATGCCTTCCTTGCAATACGTGATGCAGGAGGGCAGCAGCTTCGGGATACCTTTTACCTCGACAATACAGAGGCGGCAGGCACCGCGCTCGGACAGTCCTTCGAGGTGGCAGAGCGTGGGTATATAGATGCCTTTCTGCTGGGCAATCTTGAGGATAGTTTCATCCTCTCTGCCCGTTACATCTATGTCATTTATTTTGAACGTCAGGATGCGAGCCGGGTTAAGGTCGGTACGCACTTTGGTCGGATGTGCCGGTGTCATTTTTATTGTTACCTCCCTGTCACAGGACTTTGAATTTTACATGCGCCCGCCGGACAGCTCTTGTCTTCGACATGGGCCATGTATTCGTCCCTGAAATAGCGCAGCGTGCTGAGTACCGGATTCGGCGAGGTCTGGCCGAGACCGCAGAGGCTAGTGTTTTTCACAAGATCACTTAGGTCTTCAAGCATGGTTATGTCGGCGGCGGAGGCATTGCCTTCGGTGATTTTGCAGAGGATGTCGTACATTTGTCCGGTCCCCACACGGCAGGGCACGCACTTACCGCATGACTCGCTCATACAGAATTCCATGAAGAATTTCGCCACATCAACCATGCATGAGGTATGGTCCATGATGATCATGCCACCTGACCCCATGATCGATCCGACCTTCGCAAGTGATTCATAATCCACCGGCATGTCGAGGAACTGCTCTGGTATGCAACCGCCTGAGGGGCCTCCTGTCTGCACTGCCTTGAACCTGCCGCCGCCGGGGATGCCTCCGCCGATGTCGAAGACTATATCGCGGAGCACAGTACCCATCGGNNGTGCCTTTGCTCTTTTCTGTTCCGATGCCTGCGAACCAGTCGCCGCCTTTTGATATGATCGGTGCAATATTTGCGAGGGTCTCAACGTTATTTATGAGCGTAGGGTAACCCCAAAGTCCGAACTCAGCNNGCCGTCTCCTCGCCGCAGACGAACGCGCCTGCGCCAAGACGTATTTTGATATCGAAATTGAAGGTTGTGTTGAATATACTGTAGCCCAGCAGGCCCATCTTCTCCGCTTGAGAGATTGCAATCTTCAGCCGCTTGACTGCCAGAGGATATTCTGCTCGGCAATATATGAACCCATGGTTTGCTCCTACCGCATAAGCCGCAATTGCCATGCCCTCGATGACCCTGTGAGGATCGCTCTCAAGTACGCTACGGTCCATAAAAGCTCCCGGATCTCCTTCGTCGGCGTTACAGATTAAATACTTGGTACTGTTGAACGATTTTGATACCATAGACCACTTTAGGCCTGTGGGGAAGCCAGCGCCGCCCCTGCCCCGAAGACCGCTCCTAGATATCTGTTCAGTCACTTCAGGCGGGGCCATCTTAGTCAATGCTTTATAAAGTGCTAAGTAACCGCCAGCTGCAATATATTCCTCTATGCGTTCAGGGTCGATCTTCCCGCAGTTTTCAAGGACGATCTTATGTTGTCTACTGAAAAATGGCATCTGTGCAGAGCAGTCCAGGTGTCCCACAGGGCTCCCGCCGAGAGCGTCGATTATATCCGATGAGTCCGCTGCCGTGACTCCCTGGTATAGAGTTTTGTCATCTACAGCCAGAAGAGGCCCGGCGGTGCAAAGACCGAGACACCCGACCCCCTTCACCTTCGTGGTGCTTTCAAGGCCTCGGCGGACCACTTCCTTCTGCAGGGAATCCCTGACAACATCGCTCTGGCATGAAAGACACCCCGCAGCAACGCATACATTAACCTGGTGCTTATAACTCAGCTGCTTTTCGAGTTCGGTTTGTGCTATTTCCTGAAGCTCTTCGAGGGTCATGAATTAGTCCACCTCCCTATTTTTTCGAGGACAGTCTTCGACGTCGACTTTCCTACTACCTCCTTGTCGAAAACAACCGCCGGGGCCAGGCCGCAGGAACCGATGCACCGTGCAATCACAACAGAGAGTTTGCCGTCTGTCGTTGTCTCTCCTGGGGCGATCCCGTACTGGTCGCTTACCCCCTTGATAATCTCAGCGGCTCCCCCTATATAGCAAGCGGTTCCCATGCAAATTACGCAGGTGTGATCACCGGCAGGCTTAAGGCTGAAGAAATGATAAAAAGTCGCCACCCCATAGACTTGACTGAGGGGCACCTTAAGCCCGTTCGCCACATATTTCAGGGAGTCCATGTCCAGATAGCCGAAGGATTCCTGGACGGCATGGAGCGTTTCGATGAGTGCGTGCGACTGGAACCCATTCAGGCGCATGGCCCGATCCACCATCCGCCATCTTCGATCTTCTGCTTGTTTGGGGGTCTCGGCGGCCTTTACGGCAGAGTCCCCTGGTTTTGCCTCCATAAAAGTTCTCCTTTCATTTTTCAAGCGATTTTCCTGATGCCTAGGGCATATTCCTTAGTCATAAAATCAACCGCAACCCGCTCAATGAATGTAATTATATCATAATACTAATTAATATTAATATATGCTACGTTAATTTAAATATTATGAGATTATCATCACTTATGTAATTGATTATATGATATTATATTAAAATAGAATTTCATGGACTGCATTTAAATCTCTCCACATTTCCGCGGGAAAGGCCTCTAAAAAGACACATGACGCAATCTAATATTGCGCTACATAATAAGACGATTATTAAAGCGCTGAATTCAGATCGTGCTATAATAGATCATGGAACACAGCGATGACCTCTTCAGGGATGAGCAGGAAATCAGACAGCTGAGAATTATAGTAGATTACGCAGAGTCACTTCTCCGCCGTTCGGAGCTCTCCCAGAAGGATTGTCTCGATCTCGTAGAGAATACGAGAAAGACGGTCCTGCGGCTCTTCCCCGGCAAAGCGGATGTCTTCAACCTCATCTATGTGCCGCGTTTCAGCAGGGTCATCGGCGAAAGATTCAGGATTCCCGGAACTCTGTCCGGCAGGAACTAAGGTTCTATCCGGCTCTCGAAAAACAAGGGGCCTGCGTTATACGCTCAAAGCCAGCCCACCCTCTTCTCCTGTATCAGTGTCCGCTCCCGCTGGAAGACAAACTTCACTATCAGTTCCCTGATGTCTTCATCCATGCATTCATACTTGATAGCGATGCAATAATGCTTAAGACAGCTCTCGACCCGCAGCACCCTTGCGCATACGGAAATAATGCCCGGATACACATCTTCGAGCATAAAACGCACCTCAAGAAGGTCTCCTGCGGAATATGGCGTGGGGCTTTCGAAGCAGATGCCGGCGCCGCTTATATTTATCCTGCTAAGGAGTTCTTTCTTTATTTTCTTATCGAAGCCCTGCACGCCCATATTACACGTATAGTGGGATGCCTCTTCAGCGTCTAAGTGCCGCACGAACATAGGAACAATCGCTCCGACCCTAAAAAATCTTCTCGATTCCTGCTTTCCCGACATACTAGAGAAGCCCCAGGTCCTTTTCGAACGAGTTCCCGTGGACAGGCTTCGACTCCATTTCGGAGAGGACTTTTTTTACATCCTCTTCGGTGCTTTGCAGCTTTTCCCTGCAAAACCTGATTAGTACCGACGCCCTTTTCACCTGTTCGGCAAGGGCATCGACATCTACCTCCTCGGACTCTATCCTGCTTATTATCTTTTCGAGTTCGGCGAGCGCCTGGCTGTATGTAAGCTCCTTATTCTCTTTATTCCTGGCCATCGGTCCTCCTGTTATTATCAGCAATGCTCCAGACGNNTGAGCGGAGTTTTGAATCTTTTCCCGCTTCGCCTTTGTGTCGGTCGGTTTGCACTATATTTGCACTATAGCGGAAAATTGATAACATATATGGAGAGCTGTAAGAGGCAAAATCCAATTTTTCTCTTTTGGGTATGAGGTCTTGTCTATGAAAGGTCATGTCTGGCGTCCGCTATATGCAGTGATCTGCCTGGTTGTTCTCGTCCTGGCTGCAAGATACTTTATGGTGCCGAAAGACTTCGGCATCTATGAGAGGGGCTATATGTACGGCTTCCATCGAAAGAGTGCCGAAGATTACTGGAAAACCTTCAAAGTGAAGTACCAATTCAACACCGATTACTGTAGGGATTGCCATGCCGAAAAATACTCGATAATGCAGACGCCGCATGCTATCATCCACTGTGAGAACTGTCACGGTCCTGTCCTTGATCACCCGACAGACCCCGAGAAACTATCAGTCGACAAAAAGCGTGAGTTGTGTCTTCGTTGCCACCTTCCCTTGTCTTATCCTACAAGCGGCCGGGCAAATATCAGAGGGGTAGACCCCATAACGCACAATCCCGGCATTGAATGTTCTGCCTGTCATAATCCACATATGCCGTCTCTGGAGGCAATGAAATGATATCGAGAAGATCTTTCCTGAAGAATGCAATAAAGGGAGTCGCAGGGTTATCAATTCCGCTGTCAATAATCGGGATAGCAGGTCCGAGAAAACTTTTTGCACTTAACAATGTCACAGCCGGCGTCAGATGGGCATTTCTTATCAACACATACAAATGCGTTGGTTGCGGGTTATGCGTCAAGGCATGCAAGACCGAAAATGAGATTCCCTATGATGCCAATGTGACAAGGACATGGATTGAGCGGTATGTGCATCTGAAAGACGGACGGGTCTTCGCGGATACACCTAAGGGCGGAAGGGATGGTTTTACAACAAGCAAGATCGATCTCGGCGAAGGACGTTATCAGGATATAGACGAGAAAGATATAGACAAGGCCTTCTTTGTCCCAAAACTCTGCAATCAGTGCGAGAACCCACCTTGTGTGCAGGTTTGTCCTGTGGGAGCAACGTTCCAGGCATCGGACGGAGTCGTGCTGATAGATAGAAGCTGGTGCATCGGGTGCGGTTATTGCATTATGGCATGTCCCTATGGAGTAAGATTTTTTCACCCAGTCCTGCAAGTCGCTGAAAAGTGCAATTTCTGCTATCACAGGATCAACAAGGGACTTAAGCCAGCGTGTGTTGATGCCTGTCCGTTTGGTGCCAGGATGATTGGCAATATCAAGGACCCGGAAGACCCCGTCACAAAGGTCATAATGGCGGAGCGGGTCAATGTGTTGAAAAGCGAATACGGCACAAAGCCCCAAGCCTACTACATAGGGATGGATGAGGAGGTGCGATAATTATGGTCCATGGCGAGCTTTGGACGGTAAAAGAACTGTTCGTCCTGCCGAACGAATACATATACTGGAGCATACAGATAGTCATGTATCCCTTTATGACAGGGCTTGTTGCTGGTGCATTCGTCCTGTCTTCCCTCTATCATGTTTTCGGTATTAAACAGCTAAAAAACATGGCCCGGTTTTCTCTTGTCTTTTCCTTTGCGCTTTTGCCGGTAGCGATGATGCCTCTTATGCTGCATTTGCAGCAGCCTCAGAGGGGTATTGAGGTTTTGATGACACCTCATTTCACATCGGCAATCGCAGCTTTTGGCATTGTCTTTTCGACATATGGCCTCATCGTCGCATCAGAGTTGTGGTTTGTCTACAGAAAACATTTTGTCAAGACTGCCCTTTCCTTGCGGAGAAAGGCTGACAAAAATCCTCTGGATCAAGTAAAGCATCTTTTCTTCTCAGCCCTGACCCTCGGGGCTTACGATGTGAGCGGAGCGGCCCTCCACCAAGACGAAAAGGCCGTCAAAATTCTTGCGGGCATCGGAATCCCGGTTGCATGTTTTCTTCATGGATACGCAGGCTTTATCTTCGGCTCTGTCAAGGCAAATGCGCTTTGGATGACACCGCTCATGCCGGTCATATTCATAATGTCCGCTGTGGTATCGGGGATTGCGCTCTGCATGCTCACTTATATAGTCGTCATGGAAATAAAAAAGTTCAATGTCCGCCGCGCTCAATCATCATCGTCTAACCTGCCAACCAGTGAAGCGATCAAGGGCATCGAATTAAACGAAATACGAATCACAGCACGATATCTTCTCTTCTTTCTCCTATTCGCCATAAGTCTAGAACTGCTGGATCTCATATTCAGGGGATATACCGCGGTCAAGACGTGGGATATTCTAAGAAGTGTTATTTACGGCAAAGACTTCACCGATATATTCATACTTCAATACGGGGTTGGGAATCTCCTGCCATTAATACTATTTTTGTGGCCGCGTCTGACCATAAGGAGAGCGTTAGTCGGCGTGATATTCGTCCTTTTCGGTGTCTTTATGATGAGGTGGAACGTCGTAATCGGCGGCCAGTCATTTTCCCTTACATTCGCTGGCTATATGCATTACCATTTGCCGATAATTCCTCGAAATTGGGAGACATTCAAGGAGGGACTTGCAGGGGCGCTCATGGTAGCGGCAACGCCCTTCATCCTTTTCTGGCTATTCTGCAAGATACTCCCCGTTTTCAGTCAGGACTCGGAAGAATTGCACTAGGAGAGACTTCACCGCTCCTGCCCGTCGCCCTCGTCCGTCGCAATATTTTCAGCGACGCTGGTAATGCGGCCCTGGTAAAGCCGGGTCTCGATCAAGTCGCCCTTGAGAATAGCCGATGCATCCCGAAGCGCTTTTCCGTTGTGGCGCGTTATACTGTACCCTCGTTTGAGCACATTGACCGGATCCAACAGTCTGACCGCCTGCTCTATTGAAGAGAGCTTGTTTTCCTTGTGCTGCAGGTATTGCTTGACAGAGCTCTTAACGCCCTTTTCGAGCGTATTGATATGGTTCTGTGGCACGGTAGTAATATGAGACGGCACGAGGGACAGCCTGCCTGCCAGTGAATTGAGCGAATCCACCTCTTCGCCGAGAAGCCTCTCGGCGAAGAGGCGGAGCGTGTTTTCGATACTTATGATCCGCTCTTCGAAACTCCGGACGCCAGATATTAGGAATTCGGCCACCGCCGTGGGTGTCTTCATCTTCGTGTGGGAGACGATGTCTGCAACCGTATCATCCTTTTCATGACCTATACCCGTAATGATCGGCAGCGGAAACGAAGCAATCCTGCGGGCAAGAGGGTAACTGTCGAAGGAACTCAAATCCGCGACAGAGCCGCCGCCCCTTATAACAACGGCTATATCGAAGCGGGACTTCAATTCCTCTATCTTGTCGAAGGCCGCAATTATCGACCTTTCGGTCTCTGGTCCCTGCATAATCGCCGGGAAGAGGACATGGATGAATCTATACCCGTAATGATTCCCTTCAAGTTGGTTGATGAAATCCTCGTAGCCGGCTGCTGTAGGCGATGATATGATAGCGATATTTTGCGGCACAAGCGGAAGTGACAATGCTTTGTTCAGATCGATTACACCTTCTTTTTTTAACCGGTCGATAATCTCTTTCTTTCGGAGCGCCATCTCTCCCATCGTATAAGCGGGGTCTATATCCTTCACATTCAGGCTCAATCCGTAGACCTCGTGATAAGAGATCGAGGCGAGCAGAAGCACCGTGATGCCCGGCCTGATTGGGGTCTTTGTCGCCAACTCGAATTTGCGACTCAGCGTGCGATACTCATAAGACCAGATCGTTGCCCTAGTCTGAGCGATAGTCTTGTTGCCATCTTTTTCTACGAGATCGAGATAGCAATGGCCCTTCTGATTGCATTTACTCTCGGCTATCTCGGCTATCACCCAAATGAGGTCGGGGAGTGCCTGGCTAATGGCAGAGCGGATCAGCGAATTCAGCTCGAAAAGGGTCAGGGCCGGCTTTTGCAATGATAATTGTTCCATCGGGCAATTATAAAAAACGACGGGATTTAAAGGCAACAAACTTCAAATCCTAGACAGTCAGTATATCGGTAGGATGGGTGCGATGGGCGAGATGCAATGTGAGCGAATCGGGCAGGATGGCCCGGTGAGTCTTGATAGCCAGATCTGGATAGTTGTTATGCTGAGAAAGGTGCGAAAGGCAGGCCCATTTCAGTTTTTTGCCCGACAATAACAGTTCAGCGGCTTCGCGGTTCGATATATGCCCGCGTGGTCCCTGGATGCGGCGTTTAAGAAAGGCTGGGTAAGGTCCCTTGGCAAGCATCTCGGGATCATAGTTGCTTTCGATGAAAACAGCGTCGAGGCATGCGATTTCGGATGCAAGTCCGTCAAAGACATGCCCAAGATCGGTCATAATGCCGAGCCGCTTACTACCGCTGTCCACAACAAAAACGACACCGTCGACGCCGTCATGAGGAGTAGGGATCGTTCTTATTTCGACATCACCAAACCTGACAGGTTCGCCGGCACTGAAATATCTAACCTCGCCGAGAAGGCCGAGCCTGTGTCTTGCAAGGGCGGCGTCGAGAGTATCGCGGGTAACATAAAGCGGCAACCCGTATTTGCGCTGCAAGACGCCTGCATGGCGGATATGATCGGAATGATCATGAGAAATAATCAGGGCATCTATACCTTTCATGTTCTTTCCGAACGAGGCAAGCCTGCGCTCTGCTTCGATACAGCTAAGGCCCGCATCGAATAGGAGACGCTTGCCTAATGTCTCAACATAAATGCAATTGCCGCTACTGCCCGATTGAAGAGCTATCGCATTAAAATCCATCATCAGTTAGTAGATTAACACAGCAAGTAGAAATCAGTGAAATGGCAGAAACCCAACGGGGTGACATCCGCTGTCGGTCTCAGGATTTGTCGGAATTATGATTCAATGGCCCGGTTGCAGTTCTGGAGGTTGAGGCCGCCAGATGAGCAGGATGGCTTCGGCTATCTGCTCCGGGGTCTTCTTGCGTCTAGATATAGTATTCAGTTCACTGTATGAAACGATACCCGGATAGCGCTCGTGTAATCCCATATAAATAAATGTCAGACTTACTGCGCGTGACGGTCTGATGGGATGGATGTCAATAAGGAATCGGAGGGTGCTGATCAATTTCTCTCTGTCCGGTATCTTCTTCGCAGTCATATTTTTATTTTTTCCTTTTCCCGGTCAAGTAAGGGGGTTTCAGGGGAAACTGTTTGTTGGGAGGGGGGGCAGCTTATCGGCCGGCAGACCTATCCCCTGAAACCTATAAATGATCTTATAGAGTTTGCAAGACATATGCCACTGAACAACTTAATGAATTGGAATTGAATTATAAAGATATTTTATTTGACGTTTTTTTTATAGGCCCAATAGACTATGTAACTTTTACATACTATATGGAAAGTTTACATAGGGCTCAAAAAACGGCGGTAAATGTCAGCTGAAAACTGCTATCATAATATTTGCGTTACCTGAAACGTTATATGCAGAGTCTCCCGATGGGTGGCTTTAATCATTAAGCGGTTGGCTTAATTATCAATGGAGGTTCGTTTTATGATGCAGTGGTTAAAAAGGCTTGCAGAAAATGCGCGTAGCTTTGTAACAAAACACACGAAGCTCACTATACTCATCGTCCTTGCGCTGATAGCTTTCTTCACCTTCATCAGCATCGAGGCGCTCCATTTCTCGAGCGACCCGTCCTTTTGCAAGAATTGTCATCCGTTGGATAAACCAGGCCCCCTCGGTGAGGTAGCTACCTGGGAGAAGTCGATACACGCAAGGGCCGGGGTGAAGTGCCTCGACTGTCATGCCGAACCGGGCTTCATTGGATACATGCGAGCTAAGATGGGCGGTCTCTATGACGTCTACGGCGAGTTCATCAAGGGCCCAGATCATAAGATGCATGTCCTCATGAGTACCTCCGACCCCGCTTATGCCGCCCAACTTGTGAAAAATGACATTTGCCTCTTCTGCCACTCCGATGAGATGAATAAAAAAATTAGAAGTAATCGAATCATGTCTCTGGGCGTCTCTTTCCGTCTCGTAGACAGCGTCAAGAACCCTGAATTCCGGAAAAAGTGGGGCCTGCCCGACATTATAGTCGAGCCGATTAGACCGTCTGCTAAAGTGGACCCTCATCACAAGATGCATTACGAAATGGGCATCAATTGTGTGACCTGTCATGCCAAAATAACCCATAGCGGCATCACTGGATATCGGTCAAATATGCAAATATGTTTCCATTGCCACGACGAAAGACGGTCTGAGAAACTCCATCCTCCGGCCGATGAGAACTGCTTGGCTTGTCACAGAAATCAAGAAAGCCTTTATCCGCAAGGGCCAATTACATTCGGAAAGGGTGATTCCGCCGTCAAATACGAGCATGTTGTCCACGTGGCCGTGTTCGGATGCAACGCATGCCATATGACTCTGTTCCCCATGCAAAGGGATGGGGTCAAAATCGCATTTACCGATCACACAGCTGGAAAGCTATGTTTTTCCTGCCATAATGGGAAAAAGGCATTCTCGTACACAAACTGCACGAATTGCCATCTGAAGGCGCCTGTACCCAAGGCACCAATCGTTTACAAGCCCGAGGGTGCGGCACCGGTCACTTTCAGCCATCAGTTTCATACACAGGCATTCGAGTGCAACAAATGCCATACCGCCATCTGGCCCATGAAAAAAGGCGCAAAGAAGATGAAGATGGATCCTATGTATGAAGGCAAGTTCTGCGGGGTCTGCCACAATGAGAAGGTAGCTTTCGCTGCCACTGAATGCGATAAATGCCATATAGAAGCCAAGAAGTAGAACTAACAATCAAACATTAGTATCCTGAAACCAGAGACGACATGCCGGAAGATTTCCGGCATGTCGGGCCCCGTCGGATTCTGCTTTAAATAAAAGTCTGCTGCCCGGATAGGAAATACCTGTAATCGTTCCAGCCAGGAGGAGGCATAAATGGGTGAGTATTACAACGACAATGATTTAGAGCGCTTTGGCGAAGTCGGCAAGCATTGCCCCGACTTGTTCAAGAAATTCATGGATTGGTACGGCGCTTCGCTGCAGGAGGGCGTTCTCACCAAGAGGGAAAAGGTCCTTATCGGTCTCGCTGTCGCCCATGCGATCCAATGTCCGTACTGTATCGATGCCTACACGAAAAGCTGTCTCGAAGAGGGAATGAATCTCGATCACATCACTGAAGCCGTGCATGTCGCTTCTGCTATCCGCGGCGGAGCATCACTAGTCCATGCCATACAGGCGCATAATACGGTGGATAAAATCTCTATGTAACATGGAATTCATCGAGACCCTCAAAAAACATAACTGTTATCCCCTCAGGGCTTCGAAGATTGAGACTCTTCAGGTCAATGTCGGGTACAGATGCAACATGACCTGCAAGCACTGCCATGTTGAAGCCGGACCTTCGAGATCAGAGATGATGGACCTCGATACGATCAAGGCTGTTATCGACATCCTTGCCGGGTCCGACATACGGCTGCTCGATATTACCGGCGGCGCTCCGGAGTTCAATCCGCACCTCAGATTTTTAATCGAAGAAGCGAGGACACTAGGATGTCACGTCATGGTGAGAAGCAATCTGACTATCTATTCCGAGGACGGAATGGAGGACATGCCGCTTTTTTACAGGGACCATGGAATAGAGCTGGTAGCGTCGTTGCCGTATTACCAGGGTGAGGTCGTCGACCGGGTGAGGGGTGAACATGCATTCGAAAAGAGTATACGTGCGCTCAGGACGTTAAACAATCTGGGCTTCGGCGTAGACCCAGGAGGGCTCAAGCTCGATCTCGTGCATAACCCCCAAGGCATGTTCTTTCCTCCATGCCAAGGGAGGATGGAAGAGGAATACCGAAGGGAACTCGACAGACGTTACGGTGTGTCATTCAATAATCTCTTCACTCTCACCAACATGCCGATCGGACGATTCCGGAAATTCCTGGTCGAGAGGAATCAGCTCGACCGCTATATGGAAAGGCTCCGCAAGTCTTTCAACCCAGCCGCTGTTGAGGGGATAATGTGTCGTTATCTGATAAACGTGGGCTGGGATGGCACCCTCTATGACTGCGACTTCAATCAGATGATCGGGCTTTCACTAAATGACAAATATCCAGGAACCGTAAGGGAATTTGACACGGGAATTCTTGCGGAAAGAGAGATAGCCGTGGATGATCACTGTTTCGGATGCACGGCAGGCCAGGGGTCGTCGTGTCAGGGAGCGGCAGCATAGCGCAGCCGCTAAAAAGGCGCAAAAAAGCGATACTCTTTAATGAATTGGGCAAAAGCCCTTGCTGCAATTGTCGCAGGCTCCTTTCCCAGGTAGATGAGATAGAATTTCCGGCGCAGTCGTTTGCCGGAAAAGTGTAAAAGCTTAATTGATCCGTCTTTCAACGCCTGAAATGCCGACCATTTCGAGACAAGGGATATTCCTACCCCTGATTTGACCATCTGCATTATAAGCTCCGGGCTTCCGAGGATCATCGAAATATTTATACTCTCCAGCGACATTCCGATTCCGCGCAGGAAGTCGTCGATGAATTCTCGCGTACCGGAGCCGGGCTCCGGCATTATGAATGCCTGTTTCACCAGATCATGATGGTCGACAGCCTTGTTGGCCGTAAGCGGATTGTCATCAGATGCTATGATAACAATTTCGTCTTCCGCGATGACCTCGGAGTGGACCGAAAGGTTTTTCAGGTTGCCCTCCACGGTTCGGGGCGACAACTCGACCTCGCCATGTTTTTGCTTGGACCGCTTCACCTTGNNGATCGTTGATTATCTTCTCGGTATTCGATAGCGTGAGTTCGATCGACACTTCGGGGTGCTTGCGTGAGAAACTATAAAAGACCTGGGGCAGGAGATAAGTCGAAATGGTAGTTGTGGCGCCGAGTGATAATGGACCCTTTACTATATTTGCCGATGAGTAGACTGCATTCCCCAGAGATTTATACTGATCGAGGATTTTTTTTGCGTGTGCGTAAAAAGTCTTTCCCGCTGCGGTCGGAAGCACCGTTTTGCCCTGCCTGTTCAGGAGTTTGACCCCAAGTTCTTCTTCCAAATTCTTTATGAGATGGCTCATTGCGGACTGAGTCATGAACTTAGCCACGGCAGCCTTGGAGAAACTCTTCAATTCGCACACAAGACAAAAGGCCTTCAGCCGGTGGTCTTCCATGCGTCTTATTCTAAAGGGTCTACGTAGCCGTGTCAATCATGCATGAATTTAATTCATATATGAAATGCAGGAAATGAGTTTGACTTGCCTGACAGCAGCATCTTATGTTTAAGCATGACGAAAGATAAAAGCACCTTGATGATAGCATCTACAACCAGCGTACTGAATTCGGGACTGCTCGACGTTCTTTTGCCTGCCTATGAAAAGTCGACGAAATATGCGTTAAGGGTCGAAGTGATTGCCGTCGGCACCGGCAAGGCAATACGGATAGCCAAAAAAGGAGAGGCAGACCTGCTCTTCGTGCATGACCCCTTCAGAGAAGAGAAGTTCGTGTCGGAAGGCTACGGCATCAATCGAAGGATCGTTATGCACAACTCATTCGTCGTCCTCGGCCCCTCCGAAGACCCTGCACGAATTAAGAGCGCTTCCAGTGCAGCGGAGGCATTTGAACTGGTCGCTGAAACGGCATCCCCATTTGTATCGAGAGGCGACGATTCGGGCACAAATATAAAGGAGCTTGACATATGGGACGACTCGGGAATCAACCCGAAAGGGAAAGGGTGGTATTTCGAGACCGGCAGCAAGATGGGCGACACCCTACTCGTCGCCAGCAAAAAAAAGGCCTACACCCTTTCGGATATGGGCACATTCCTCAACTATGAGTCCAAAATAAAGCTTCAGGTGCTCCTTAAGGGGGACCCTCTGCTCAAAAACCAGTACAGCGTGATCGCTGTGAACCCCTACCGGTTTTCTAATACCAAATACCGGGAGGCCATGGATTTTATCGCCTTTTTGACTTCCCACGCAGGACAGTCTGTCATTGCAGATTAT
The DNA here is from genome assembly GCA_003170655.1 of Nitrospiraceae bacterium. Lineage (GTDB taxonomy): Bacteria > Nitrospirota > Thermodesulfovibrionia > Thermodesulfovibrionales > Dissulfurispiraceae > Fen-1308. The sequence continues at coordinate 5,903 of PMYY01000160.1, read as the reverse complement.
ACGAAGCATGGAGCGCATCTTTTCTATCCCGACGCGATACCTCTAAAGGAACAGGCAGAATAGATGAGCAGAAAGGCATCGGCCCGTAATGACCCCGTTGCCGGCAATTCGGCATATAATTTATCGGCCATAAGACAGAAGGGGCCGAATAATCTGAGCAATACCAATGGGTGAAGAAGATGAAGGCGGCAAAATCATGTTTGATGACATTCGTTATTCTCTTATTGTCCGCATCGATATCTTTGGCACAAGAGAAATGCGACGCTGTTTATGGAAATGGTAAGAATAAGTTTTCACTCGCCACGGGAAGCCCCGGAGAACTCGGCATACTGAAAGTCTTAGGAGAGGCATTCGCCAAAGAAAACGACACTGCCCTCTGCTGGATAAAAGCAGGGTCAGCTGATTCCATTAAGTTTCTGAAGGAAAAGAAAGTCGACATGATAATGGTGCATGCTCCTGCGGCCGAGAAGAAGGCCGTAGCAGACGGCTGGGCGACCAAACGTATGCTTATCGGCTCAAACGAATTCTATATAGTCGGACCCGCAGTTGATCCTGCGAAGATATCAGAAGCAAAGAGTGCTGCTGATGCCTATCAGCGGATCGCATCCGCAAAAGCGAAGTTTTTTTCAAGGGGCGACAACTCGGGCACTCACAAAAAAGAGACGGATGTATGGCAAAAGTCCGGAGTTGTTCCTTCAGGCCCATGGTATATAGTCACGAAAGACTTCATGACCGCAACCCTGAAGAGGGCCGATCAGGAAAAGGGGTACTTCATGACCGACAGCAGCACATGGGCCGCCGAGAGAAAGAGTATACCTAACTTAAAGATACTTTTCAGAGGTGACAAGTTTCTCATCAACACGTACCATACGCTTGCGCTACCTGCAGGGGCAACGCCAGGGGCGAGTGTCGCAGGTCAGTTTATCGACTTCGTATCTTCCACGAATGGACAGAAGATAATTGGGGGTTTCGGCAAAGAACTATATGGCGAGGGATTGTATAACGATGCAGCTTACGCGAAGAAGTACGATGATTAGAAAAGTCACGTATTGTCATTCGCTTAAGCCGCCTGATGCGGACGGAATGAACGCGTCGACAAAGTTCGCCTATTATTTGCCCGGATAAATAAGCAATGCAAAAAAAAGGAGGGAATGTCTATGATCAGAAGGTTCACACTATTAGCAGCACTGGCGGCAATTGTTTTATCAGGGGTAGTCGTTTCGACAGGTTTGAGCGCTTCTGCCGCGTCTGAAATCATCTGTTCGTCCACAACAAGCACCGAGAATTCGGGGTTGTTCGGCTACATCTTGCCGATTTTCGAAAACAAGACGCGCATCAAGGTGAAAGTTGTCGCGCGCGGGACAGGCGCCGCTATCGAAATGGGCAAGAGAGGCGACGCGGACGTGGCCTTTGTCCACGCCAAAGAGCAGGAACTGAAGGCGGTCGAGGAAGGCTATTTCGTCAACCGGCACGATGTTATGTACAACGCCTTTGTCATTATCGGCCCTTCCGAAGACCCTGCAAGGATAACGGGCATGAAATCGGCCGTCGAGGCCTTCAAGAAAATAGCCGCGTCGTCCATCTTCATCTCACGCGGCGATAAGTCGGGAACGAACACCAAAGAACTTGCTATCTGGGAAAAGGTCGGCATTGTTCCGAAAGGCCAGAAGTGGTATCTCGAAGTAGGACAGGGCATGGAGAAGACCCAGAGAATCGCCGACGAGAAGCGCGCATATACGCTTACTGACATGGGCACCTGGCTAATGACAAAGGACAAAGATAAATTGGCTATGATGATCGTTCTTGAGGGTGATCCCGCTCTGTTCAACCAGTACGGAGTGATGGCGGTCAACCCGTCGAAATACCCTCAGGTGAAATACAAAGAAGCGACGGAGTTTATCGACTGGCTGATATCAAAAGAAGGACAGCAGGCGATAGCTTCCTTTAAGGATAGCAACGGGAACCTGCCTTTCATCCCGAACGCTAAATAAAGATTTCAGGAAGCAGTAGGGATACGGATTTAAGGGCGATGTCTGGGTCATCAGGCGCGCGAGCGGACAGGTCAAGCGCACCACTGAGAATGATATCTATTCAGACTCAGTCGAAAAAGCTGCTTGCAAGGACTAATTCTGCACCCTTAAATTTGTATCCCTCCTGCTTATCGACTCATATCTCCGATTTTGGTTTATTATAAAAGATGTCTTCGATCCTAGAGGGGTTCTCCCAAGCGCTGACTCTCATTCTTCATCTCGATGCTGAATTGCTCGGTATCATCCTGCTATCGATCAAAGTTTCCGGCGGGGCACTTCTTATCGCAACGCTCACAGGACTTCCGCTCGGTGCGCTGCTCGGCCTGAAAAAATTCCCCCTTGGAGGTTTCTTTGTCACTATACTCAACACATTTATGGGCCTTCCCCCCGTTGTGGTAGGCTTGTTTATTTATCTGTTGCTGTCCAGAAGCGGACCTCTTGGATTCATGTCTCTGCTCTATACCCCGGTAGCCATGATTGTAGCCCAAAGCGTACTGGCATTTCCCATTGTCGCAGCGATCAGCCACTCGGCTATAGCTGGTGTCGACCCCATATTGCGGCAGACGGCTGTCACTCTCGGGGCCACTCCGGTCCAGGTATCGTTGGCTGTCATAAGGGAGGCACGCTACGGCATCATGTCGGGCGTAATGGCTGCTTTCGGTAGAGTAATGGCGGAGGTCGGGGCAATCCTCATCGTGGGCGGGAACATCGCAGGATACACAAGAGTAATGACCACGACCATTGCGCTCGAGACCGACAAGGGGAATTTCGAACTGGCCCTCGCACTCGGGATAATATTGCTCTCTATCTCTCTGATGATAAATACGGCCCTTTATATGATACAGAGAAGAGGGATGGTGAGGACCAACCGATGAGCCTTCATCTTACGACATCTAACATCTTCAAGAGTTATAACGGTGAGTCTGTACTCAAAAACTGTTCGTTCTCCTTTGACCAGGGCGGCGTCTATGTCCTGACCGGCCCTAACGGCTCCGGCAAGTCGACGTTCCTCAGGATTTGCTCTCTTATTGAATGCCAGGATAGCGGTCAAATACATTATGTTTCGGGCGGACAGGTTTTGGATAATGACCTTGCGCTTAAACGTCGGATCACCCTCGTCTTGCCGAAGGTTGGACTTTTTAACATGTCGGTTTTCAGAAATGCCGCTTACGGGCTAACGATAAGGGGTATTAAAGGACCGGTGGCGATCAGGCGGATCGATAAGGTCCTCGATTTTGTCGGACTGTCTCACAAGAAAGTTCAGAATGCCCGAACGGTTTCGAGCGGTGAGGCTCAGCGGCTGGGAATAGCGCGTGCGCTGGTCATAGAGCCCGAAATCCTTTTTCTCGACGAGCCCACAGCTTCAGTGGATCAGAAAAACACCGGGATCATCGAAGGCATCATCAATACAATGAAACAAGATGGAAAGGTGACCGTTATAATGACCACGCATGACAGAGATCAGGCGGCACGCCTTGCAGATCACTTGCTGGTGATGAAAGACGGAGAGATATTATCCGCGCCTTTCGAAAAGGAGAAGATATGAACAAAGAACTGTTTGGAAAGAAATTTTGAGGAGATACAGTCATAAATTGCCGCCCAATTACCGGAACATTAAAGAATTTAGAATAATATATATAATTGTAAATGAATAGAAGCCATTTTAATTTGATGACGCAATAAATATTGATTACTAGAGCGACGTTGAGGTATCTGTGGAAGATGAGAGGAAAACTAAAGGGGAATTACTCCGCGAACTGAGGGATCTGCGACGCCACCATGCAAATGCGGATCCGACGCATACGGATACAAGTCGATCTCCAGCTTACCCACCATCTGGCGAGACGTTCTTTCGTTCACTAATCGAAAACGCCTTAGACATCATTACCGTTCTGGATGCAAATGGTTCATTTCTTTATCAAAGTCCAAACATTGAACAACTGTTGGGATACCTGCCTGAAGAACTGATAGGCAAGAGCTCCTTTGAGTATATTCATCCTGAAGATCGATCTAGGGTCATAGCTGCCTTAAATTATATAGTGGAGAAACCAGGTGCCTCAACAACTACAGAGTATCGATTCCGGGCAAAGGACGGTTTATGGCTCACTTTTGAATCAGTAGGGAAAATGCTTCCTTCCGATGTGACAACAGCGGGAGTTGTTGTCATAAGCCGCGACATAACCGACCGCAAACATGCGGAGGGAGTTCAACGTCAGAACGAACGTCGTCTCCGCAGGGCTGAGGAGGTGGCTAATTTCGGCAACTGGGAATTATTGGTCGACGAACAAACAATCCACGCCTCCGATGGGGCTAGAATTATATATGGCCTTGGAGGCAACGAGTTGCGATTAGCCGACGTGCAGAAAGTAGTCCTGCCTTAATATCGCTCACATCTCGCTAAGACATTAGCGGACCTGATTGAGCAGGGCAGGCCATATGACCTGGAATTTAAGATACGCAGGCCAACCGATGGCAAGATAGTCGATATTCACTCGCTGGCAGAATATGATCCCATACAGCGCACTGTGTTTGGTGTCATTCAGGACATTAC
>PMYY01000160.1:0-1289 GCA_003170655.1 Nitrospiraceae bacterium | reverse complement strand
CCCGGGAAGAACTTCTTTCACTATCCGTTGCGGATTTTGACCCGATTTTCCCTAAAGAGTCTTGGCAACCCTTCTGGGAAGCGCTGAAGCGGTCGGCTAGCCTGCAATTTGAATCGCTCCACAAAACCAAAGACGGTCATGTATTCCCAACTGAAATAATAGCAAAATACTTCAACTACAATAATCTTGAGTATGATTGCGCCATCGTACGCGACGTTACTCAGCACAAAAACTTGGAAAAAGCTCTACAAGCCAGTGAGGAACAGTTCCGCACTCTCTGTGACTTTGCCCCCATCGGCATTGTAAGGATGGACACCGAAGGGCGTAATCTTTACAGTAACCCATATTTGGAGAAAATTACCGGGACAACTGCCGCGGAACTCATGGGAGAGGGCTGGCTCAAGCTCATACATCCGGACGACCTCAAAAAAGTCACTGAGCAAGTCATCGAGACCACAAACTCAAAGAGTCTTTTTTCAAATGAGCACCGTATAGTGACTCCGCAGGGAAAGACACTTTGGGTGCGAGCATTAGGAACCCCTATTAATAGTCCGGAGGGCTCTTTCTTAGGCCATGTTGGTACGGTGGAAGACATTACTGATCGTAAGCAGGCGGAATATGAACTGCATCTGCTGAAGTTCTGCATCGACAGGGCTCCTATTGGCATCTCGATTCTATCGTCCGATGCAAAGGTCTTGGCAGTAAATGACTATACTGCGAGAAGCCTGGGCTATGCTCGCGAAGAGCTACTAGGCATGACTGTCTTCGATTTCGACCCCGACTTTTCACTCGATATGTGGCCCGACCATTTTCGCAACATTAGAGAAAAAAGGGTAATAACATTTGAAACAACTCACAGGAATAAAGAAGGGTTTAGTTTCCCAATGCAAATCACAGCCGCGCACATGGAGTTCTTTGGAGATGAGTTGATCTTCAGTTTCGAAAATAACATCGCCGAGCGCAAGAAGGCGGAAGAAGCACTCCGCATTGCGGAAAAGACGTTTAGGGATTTGCTTGAGACGATTCAGCTCGTCGCAGTTTTGCTCGACCGTGATGGTAACATTACCTTCTGCAACGATTACCTCCTGCATCTTACTGGGTGTGAAAAAGAAGAGTTAATTGGGCGAAATTGGTTTGACGTATGCATCCCTCACGAAGAAAAAGAGAAGATCAAGAAGGTATTCAAATCAGTGATCACCGAAGAAAAGGACCATTCACACTATGAGAATTGCATCGTTACACGAAATGGACGGGAGTTCTTAATTTCATGGAATAACACTGTGCTGCAT
>PMYY01000045.1:1904-5890 GCA_003170655.1 Nitrospiraceae bacterium | reverse complement strand
CTGACAAGCTTCGCCGAATCCGAGCTGTATAAGAATTCCAACTTATTATTATTATATAATTAAACATGGACAAGATACTTCTCCGCCGCACCGCCAGGATTATAGCAGGTCACACATGGATATTCTCCAACGAATTAGCCGCTAGCCCCAAGAATCACGAGCCGGGCTCTCTCGTCGAAGTATACGATATGAAAAAGGATTACATCGGCATCGGTTACATCAACCCTAATTCGCTTATTGCTGTGCGCCTCCTGACGCGTGAAAGGGAAACAATCGACGCCGATTTTTTCAAAAAACGAATATATAAGGCCCTCCAATATAGAAGCATGATCGGCATTAATGGAGACTCGTTCAGGGCAGTCTTCAGCGAAGGGGATTCACTGCCAGGACTTATCGCAGACAAGTACGGCGATTGCCTCGTCCTTCAGTTCCTGACACTCGGCATTGAGAAGATGAAAGATATCATAATTCCGATCTTAGACGAGATCTTTTCTCCTGCTGCTATTGTGCTGAGAAATGACAGCCAGATCAGGACACTCGAGGGTCTCCCCCTTGCCAAAGAAGTGGTCAAGGGTTCTTTGCCCCCACTGCCGCTAATCCACGAGGGTGATATAGTATTCGAGGTCGATCCTCTCGCAGGACAGAAGACTGGCTTTTTCCTCGATCAAAGGGAAAACAGGCTTGCACTTAGTGAACTCGTGCGCGGAGGAAAAGGCCTCGATCTTTTCTGCTATACGGGGGCGTGGGGATTGCAGCTGGCAAGAAAGGGCGCAGATGTCACCTTTGTAGACGATTCGGAATCGGCCCTGTCGCGGGTTAAGTCAAACGCCGCGCGTAACGGGATCGAAACAAAGTGCGGGTATGCGAAGGCCGATGTCTTCTCATTTCTGAAAGAGGAGATCAATGTCGGCGGCCGATATGACTTCATAGTTCTCGATCCCCCTGCTTTTGTGAAGAGCAGGCTGAAGATCAAAGAGGCGCTGAAGGGCTACCGCGAAATAAATACCCTCGCCATGAAGCTCCTTAGCGAAGGCGGTATTCTCGCCACTTCATCCTGTTCTTATCACATAGAGAAATCGGTCTTTATCGATATGCTACGCGATTCGGCGAGAGATGCCCGCAAACGGTTCAAGCTCATAGAATACCGTTCCCAGGGAAAAGACCACCCGGTCCTCTTATCCGTACCCGAGACGGAATATCTCAAGTGTGCATTTCTTAGTCTGACTTCTTAACCCGGCGTCAACTCTCGATTTAAATGCAAATACTCCCCGTCCAAAGGGACGGAGAGTATCCAACGGAAATAACTCAGTGCGTATTTTGATCTCTAAAGATTACCAAGCCCCGACAACAGGCCAAGCATTAGGCAAGCCACTGCCGAAGTCGGAATAGACGTGGTCCACCACAGCACCGTCCCAAGACCCATTGCCGTCTATGTCGAGATACCAGCTGCCGTTCCAATAAACACCTATTCTCGTAACTCCGCTTCCATCCCAGTCGCCCACTACCGGTATCGCACCAGTCAAGCCCTGTCCAAAATTGGGATATACCCGGTCAATGCTCGATCCCTCCCAGGCCCCGTTGCCGTTCATGTCGAGATACCAGCTGCCTCCGGTAGATACACCTAGCTTGCTCAAGCCGGTGCCGTTTTGCTTTACGACATAAATCAAACCGTTTATCGTGATTCGTCCACTTCTTGCACTGGGAGATGTATTATTATTGAGCTGATAGGTGACTATTCCGTTACCGGTGCCAGAACCAGACGTAATGGTCAACCAGACCGAGTTTTTGGACGCTGTCCAGTTGCAACCGTTCTGAGTCGTGACCGAAAAGCTTTCCGTTCCGCCAACCGCTCCGATTGAGGTGCCTATTGTCGGGCTAAACAAATATGAACATCCAGTGCCGTTCTGCTGCACGGTGAATGTCTTATTCGCTACGTTGACAGTCCCTGTCCGTAAGATGCTACTGCTATTTGAAGATATTGAATAATTGACTGTACCGCTGCCGGTGCCGGAACTGCCTGAAGTAATGGTCATCCAGGTAGGCGCTGAATCTATAGACACAGACCACGCGCATCCGCTCTGGGTTGCAACAGTAATCGTACCTATGCCGCCGCTGCTCGGCAGGATATCACTGACGACCGGATTAATGGAATACGTGCATCCGCTAAGCGCTAACAGCGCCTGATCGACCCGAATACGTGGCTTAGTGATGGAGTTGGTATCCATTATGCCAAGCCCGGTCGTTCCCAGGGCAGTAAGTACCTGATCAACATTGGCGGAAGGCCTTGCCTGCCTTAGCAAAGCCCACGCACCGGTCACATGAGGGGCTGCCATAGAGGTGCCTGCCCAAGTCCCATACCCACCTCCCGGAATCGAAGACGTTATCCACTCCCCGGGTGCAAGGAGACTGAGGAAAGATGCACTGTTGGAAAAAGCTGTCACCATGTCGGTTATATCGTCTGTAGCTCCGACGCTGACCGCAGAAGATATACAGGCTGGCGCGCTGATGCCGCCCTTGTCGCCGTTGTTTCCGGATGCTATAATTGTTGCAATATTGACCGATTTTAGATTATCAATAGAAGGTTTTTCAGGCTCGGAGTCGCAATAGTTTGAATAATCTCCGCTGCCCAGGCTCAGGTTAACCGATGAGATATTATAGGTTCCACGCAAATCATATACGCGTTCCAAACCAAGAATGATATCGGAGTCAAATGCCATAGCGCACGGGTAAGTATTGCCACACTCGTCGGAAGTCTCAAACCTCGAAAAAACCTGGATCGCTATGATACTCACACCTGGAGCCACACCTGAGAAAGTAACAGACGGCGGATAGGGTCTTCCGGCTGCAATCCCCGACACATGCGTACCATGGTCGCATGCCCCGGCGGGACAGGTGCCGGCATATGGAAGCGCAGACCCGACTGCAGTAGAGTTGGTGACGCCGCCAGGACAAATCGAGGTGGCATTGCTTGGTGCATAATTGGACGAATAGCATGCCTCGGAAACAACTGCCCCGCTCAAAAAGGGGTGGGTCTTGTCAACACCGGTATCAAGAATAGCCACAGCTACCCCTGCTCCTGTATATCCGAATCCCCAGACTGTTGGCGCCCCTATAAGCGGTACACTTTGGGCCAGCATATGGGGCCGAGGAATATCCTCATGGATGGTTACCACAGATGGATGCGCAACCAATGCATCAAGCGCTGGCCGGTCAACAGTCAGAGCAATCTGGGGAACATATTTGAAATTGGTCACACGCGTGACGTTATGACCGGCGAGAGATGCATGCACATCAGCCTGTCCTTGCGATATTTGGGATGCCTGAAGGTCGGCTTCGCGTGCCGCCATATGCCCCATAGCGTTAAAAGGCACATTTAAAGTGACTATAAGGCGCACTGCACCTTTTTTTTCCACCTTGTTGATCAACTCGGCGTAACCTCCTTCAGAGGTTACTTTGAGCTGCGACCCGTCCAACGCCGCCTGTACACTAATACCTTGCCCAAGAATAAGAGTGAAAATAAAGAAAAGAACAACTATAGATGTCAGGCGCCTATACAAATTCATCTTACACATACTCCGCCATCCCTCCTTCTCAAAAGAAAAGATGGGGCGTTATTACACCCCTCCGTCAAATCACGATTCCAAAAAGTAGAGCTGCCCCTACTGGCATTAATAATAAAAAAACGTTTACTTCAAAATCAGTGATCGCAAGGCCATATTGTCTTGCCACTTATTTGGCCTTGCGAAACAAGTAGTCATACTCCCTTGCATAATTCTACCATACCACTCAATCATGCAACTATTATAAAATATTGCTCTTTTATCAGTGAGCGCCATAAAACCCCGTCCTTCAGGTCGGGGATATAAGGCGTTTCTGTGGTCGTATATTTGACAAAACGAGCGAATCTTTTTAAATATTGGTATGGTAATACGCAAGGGATATAAATTCAGACTAAACAGCAGTCCGGCAGACGAGGCGTTAATGCG
>PMYY01000045.1:0-1885 GCA_003170655.1 Nitrospiraceae bacterium | reverse complement strand
ATAAGCTTGCTAACATGCTTCCCGTATGGAAGAAAGAGCATCGATTCCTTGCTGAGGCGCCGTCACAGACGCTACGCAGAGTCAGTTGTCCATTAGTACTATTTGCAAATCCATGACATTCGTGCCGGTCGGTCCAGTTATAAATAAATCACCTGTCTTACTGAAAAAAGTGTATGAATCGTTGTTTTTGAGATGCTCCCATGCATCTATACCTGCCTCTGCCGCTTTTGCGACAGTTTGATCATCCACAACCGCTCCTGCCGCGTCTGTCGCACCGTCGGTGCCGTCGGTGCCTGCTGACAGAAAAGTAATACCCGGGAGTCCTTTTATTTCCATTCCGAAAACAAGGGCAAGTTCCGTATTCCTCCCTCCCTTGCCGGTTCCTCCGACGGTAACAGTTGTTTCTCCCCCAGCGATAAGGCATGCCTTGTCTCCGGAATTCAATGCTTTCTTCAAAGCAATCGATTTTCTTGCAAGCTCCCCGGCAACGATTGACGCTTCACCGCTCACTTCGTTGGAAATAACCGTTGCGCTGTATCCTAATAACTCTGCAGCCTTCTTGGCAGCATCTGTCGCTATTTTATTGCTCCCAATAATGATGTTTCTTACACTCTGGAAAATCAGATTATCATCCTTCGGCGTTTCAGGCACAAGCCCACACATGCCTTTCCCGATTATTTCTGCAACACTTGCCGGTAAACTGTCTTCCAGCCTAAATTTTCGGATCACATTATACGCGTCACTATAGCTTGTTTTGTCGGGCGCTGTAGGCCCCGATGCAATCATATCCAGTCTGTCTCCAATAACGTCAGAGAGTATCAGTGATATGATTGATGCCGGTTGGGCTGCTTCAGCCAGTCTGCCTCCCTTAACCGCAGAGATGTGCTTTCTCACGGTGTTAAGCTCACAAATGTCAGCCCCGGCCTTAAGAAGCAGGCCGGTAACTTCCTGTTTATCAGCCAGACTGATACCTCTGTAAGGCGCGACGAGAAGAGCAGATCCACCTCCCGATATAAGGCATATCACGAGAGTATTATTATCCAACTCTTTGAGCATCTCCACAATTTGCTTTGTTNNTGGCGTCCCCACACAGAATGGCCGTATTTTGTCACTATTATTCCGCCAGCAAGCAAGTCCCCGAGATTGTCTTGGATTGCATTTGACATGAGAGAAGCCGCTTTGCCGAACCCTATGAGAATAAGTTTTCTGAAATTACCGTTCTTGTATGCCGAACGAATCGTATCTGAGTACAAAGCTACTGCTTTATAAGGGTCCACCGCCAGAAGTGAGGCTCTGAAAATCTCTCTAATGCTAAGCTTGGGGNNCTGCCATTATCGTGTGTACCGTTTTTAGATCCCCGGAAGAAACAGTGGGATCACATAAGGCCCTTCAGGGATAACCGCCACACGGCTATCGCTATGTGCCTTCACGCTCTCCGTGACAGCGGCCGACGGTGANNTCGGTATAGAGAAAAATATTGGCCCTCTTCATGGCCTTGACCTGCATCTCCGTCTGCCATTCATCAATAGCAGCATATTTCTTCTCAATGATTCCACGGAGAAACGCTTCCGGTCCTTCGTCAGTAAGGCACACTTGAGCTTCAGCATACTCGGGCGATCCAATTCCTTCGGAACATGCAGAGACAATGATTAGGTCACCGCCCGGCTCAAGTATATCGAGGGCTCCCACCATTCCCTTGACTGTCTGGTAATAAGTCTTACCCAGCGGGTACCCCGCAGAACTCGTTACGACAGTCTTGAATCTAGTCTTAAGTTTGATTTCCGCATAAGGCCGCACGAATGAGACCTCTTCAAGGTGACTTTCTTCGATTTCGCCGAAGTTGACAAATGATATCCGGCGGTCCGCATCGAGTACAGTATTGACT
>PMYY01000052.1:503-4821 GCA_003170655.1 Nitrospiraceae bacterium | reverse complement strand
CAAAGGTGAAGGTCAGTGTCGTTTATTACACCTGAGAAATTAAGGTTATGAGCAAGGTTCTGTCCATCAGCATAGGTAACGTCGAGTCCGACTGACGTGTCTTTGTTAGGATCATACGTGCCGATGAAGGTATAAGCTGTAACGTCATCGTTCAATCCAGTAGCGCCCTCGAAGAGCTTCACAGTGCCAAGGATGAGGTGCATGCCCTTGATCGGGTCAACGCCAAGGAGAATAGCGTCATCGCCGAATTTAGTATGCTCATAGAAAAGGCCGTACATGCCGATCTGGATAGGCATGTGACCGATCTTAACCAGCGCGGGAACTGAGAGAAGACCGCTTCCCTGGTGCAGTATCCATGCTTGGAGTACCTTCATGGAACTCTGTTTTCCATTGGAGAACCCAAGAGTACCAGTAGCGCCAGATGCCTCAGAACCCCAGTTTGTGATATCTTGGCTAACGCCGGTGTCGTTACCAGCTTCCAACTGGATCAAGCCCGTGGTGTTCGGGGTTACCTTGGCCTCTATCTGGAGCCTAACCCTCTCGTCATACTTGGCGGCATCGCCGTTGTTTAAGCTCGATGTTGCCTTCGAATTGAAATCCTGTGTGTTTTCCTGGTACAAGCCTCTGACCCTGATTTCGCCGCCGATGGTGATTTGGGTCGCGCTCTGTGCTACGACTGCCTGTGTCTCTGCTGGGATCTCCGCGTGGATAGCAAATGAGCTAGCCGCAAAGCCCAGCACGAAGAGTGCTGCGAGTGCTATTACAAGATATTTTTTCACTTCCTAACCCTCCAATGGTTAGTTCAGTAATTACTCCGCCAAAGGCAGAGGTGGTACACTTGCAAAAACTGCGGTACGGCTGTTTCTCGAATCCCTTACTTCCATCACCCCTTTCTGCTTTAAAGGATGAAGCGCCCCGATGGGGTTTTTCAAAGGCATGGTAACTTTTATACCATGCGCCCATATCTTTGTCAAGGGAAAAAGGACAAAGAATTCATGATAGTAATGAGCAACAATTATGCCAGATGTCAGATACTGCTAATATATAGGAATTTTCCAGCCACAATTCTTGCGGGTGTGGCTATTGAGCAACAGTGTGTGAATCAGGAACACGCAGGCATAATAAAGAACACCAGGCCTTGTGATGCCGCTCACAGACTAGCCTCTTCCCACGCAATGATATGAGAACCCCAATTCGCGCATTCTTTCCGGAGCGTAAATGTTCCTGAAATCAAAAAAGAGCGGCTGGGTCAGAAGGCCTTTAATGCGCTCAAGGTCGAGGTTTCTGAACTGGTTCCACTCTGTCAGGATCGCCACGGCATCTGCGCCGCTGCAAGCATCATAGGCGTCTTCGCAATAGGCGATGCCTGATATGGTCTTTTTTGCATTGTCCATCGCAACAGGATCATAAGTCTTTATTTCTGCCCCTTCTTCGAGCAGTGTCTGAATGATGCTCAATGCGGGGGCTTCCCTTATATCGTCGGTATTTGGTTTAAAAGAAAGGCCCAAGATTGCAATAGTCTTACCCTTGATATCGGGCATGGCGCTCCTGATTTTAGCGCTCATCAGCTCTATTTGTCGTTCATTGGCCTCAATGGCGGCATTGACTATGCTGAGTTCCACTCCGCGCTCAGACGCGATTTGGAGGAGGGCCTTTGTGTCTTTGGGAAAGCAAGACCCCCCGAAGCCAGCACCCGCGTGGAGAAACTTTGGTCCGATCCTGCCATCCAGTCCCATTCCTTTGGCGACCATATTTACATTGGCCCCAACTTTTTCGCACAGGTTCGCAATCTCGTTTATAAAGGATATCTTAACGGCGAGAAAAGAGTTTGAAGCATATTTTATTAGTTCGGCTGTCTCTATGTTGGCGATAACAAAAGGGGTATCAATGAGGTAAAGCGGACGGTAAAGATCTTTCAATATTGCTATTGCCTGCTGGCTGTCTGCTCCTAGGACCACTCTATTGGGCCGCATAAAGTCTTCGATGGCTGCGCCTTCGCGAAGGAATTCCGGGTTTGAAACGATATCGAAATTGATGGAATTCTCATCAATTTTACTAATAAGGGTTTCTGAGATTATTCTTCTCAACCGTTCCCCGGTCCCGACAGGCACCGTGCTTTTTGTAACAACTACCTTGTAGCTTTTAATATGGCTGGCGATTTCTCGTGCTACCTCGTCCACATAACTGAGGTCGGCCGAGCCGTCTCCTCTTGGCGGAGTTCCTACAGCAATGAATATGACAAGAGAGTCCTCGATAGCACCGCTGATTTCTGTGGTGAACTTGATTCTCCCTTGTTTGTAATTCCTGCTTACGAGTTCTTCGAGCCCCGGCTCATAAAAGGGGATAACTCCTTTTTTCAGTGACTCAATTTTATCTCCATCCTTATCGACGCATGTAACAAAAACGCCGAATTCAGCAAAGCATGCGCCTGTGACAAGGCCAACGTAACCGGTTCCGATAACAGCAATATGCAAAGCGAGTACCTCCTGTGTATAACGACTGTCAATTTCCGCACTACTATAACGGAAAAATTAATGCGAAGGCAAGCAAAAAGAGAGTATTATTTATATGTAGAATGGCTCCAGACAAATGGGTGCCCAAGCTTGACTTTTCAGTCGGCATAAAATATAGTTTTTTAGAAGCAGGCCATCAGCGCGGGGAGAAATATTTTGGACAATCTGGCAAAGCGTGATCCTATCGCCAATTACAGCAAGATAATAAAAAGCAACCCTCTGGATTACCGCGCGTATAACAACCGGGGGAATGAATATGAAAAACGCGGGCACCACGATCTGGCCATCGCCGATTACAATAGTGCAATAGAGCTTCGTCCCGATTTTATATTGGCCTATATAAATCGCGGCAATACTTATCAGAAAATCGGACATTACGAACAGGCGCTGGGGGATTACAATAAGGCGATTGAATTGAATCCCGGCAAGGACATGGCTTACAACAACCGGGGATTTCATTATATGCTAATGAAAAATTACGAACAGGCCGAGCAAGACATCCGTAAAGCCCTTGCAATCAGTCCCAACAATATATATGCATTGAACAGTATGGCTGAACTCTTCGCTGCAAAGAATGATTCCGAAGAAGCATGCAGATGGCTAAGAAAGGCGCTTGAGAAGGGATACAATAACTGGCAGTACATAAAAACTTCCCAGACATACAATAATATAAAGTCGTCCGAATGTTTCAGGGAAATTATTGCGGTAACCACAGAGTAAGAATCAAACCGACAAAAAATCAGAATGAAAATAATTATGGTAGGCGATGGGGGTATCGAACCCCCGACCTCTTCCGTGTGAAGGAAGCGCTCTCCCACTGAGCTAATCGCCCGCTGAGATGTTATAACAGATTTATATTTTATTAGTAAAGATGAGCCGTATTTTCGTGAAATTCAAGGCTGTTCCTGCCTAAAGAATATTTATTTCAATTCTTTGAAAAAGGGTTGACAAAGGTTTCGGAATTTTATTATGATGTCTACTCGCTCTTTGAAAATCAGCTAATCAAGTGCGTGGTGAACAGACCACGAGATTCGAAAAGTATTAGTATTGCCAGAAAAAATTTTGAGAGTTTGATCATGGCTCAGAACGAACGCTGGCGGCGTGCCTAACACATGCAAGTCGAACGGGTATATTGAGGTAGTAATACTTTAATGTATTAGTGGCGCACGGGTGAGTAACACGTAGATAATCTACCCTAGAGTGGGGGACAACCCAGGGAAACTTGGGCTAATACCGCATAAGACCACGGACTGAGATGTTAGTGGTAAAAAGAGCAATTTGCTTTAGGATGAATCTGCGGCCTATCAGGTAGTTGGTGGGGTAATGGCCCACCAAGCCAATGACGGGTAGCCGGTCTAAGAGGACGAACGGCCACACTGGAACTGAGACACGGTCCAGACTCCTACGGGAGGCAGCAGTGGGGAATCTTGCACAATGGGCGAAAGCCTGATGCAGCGACGCCGCGTGGGGGATGAAGGCCTTCGGGTTGTAAACTCCTTTTGTAGGGGAAGATAATGACGGTACCCTGCGAATAAGCCACGGCTAACTCTGTGCCAGCAGCCGCGGTAAGACAGAGGTGGCGAGCGTTGTTCGGAATTACTGGGCTTAAAGGGCGCGTAGGCGGTGATATAAGTCTGGGGTGGAAGCCCATAGCTTAACTATGGGACTGCCCTGGAAACTGTATTGCTTGAGTCGGACAGGGGAAGGCGGAATTCCAGGTGTAGCGGTGAAATGCGTAGATATCTGGAGGAAGGCCTGTGGTGAAGACGGCCTTCTGGGTCTTGACTGACGCTGAGGCGCGAAAG
>PMYY01000052.1:0-466 GCA_003170655.1 Nitrospiraceae bacterium | reverse complement strand
GGAGCATGTGGTTTAATTCGACGCAACGCGAAGAACCTTACCTGGGCTTGACATGCTAGTGGTAAGAACCCGAAAGGGGGATGACCTTGGGGTAACTCAAGGAGCTAGCACAGGTGCTGCATGGCTGTNNCGCAACGAGCGCAACCCTTATCCTCTGTTGCCCGCGAGGGATCTCTGAGGAAACTGCCAGCGACAAGCTGGAGGAAGGTGGGGATGACGTCAAGTCATCATGGCCCTTATGTCCAGGGCTACACACGTGCTACAATGGCTACTACAGAGGGCAGCGAGACCGCGAGGTGGAGCCAATCCCTAAAAGTAGTCTCAGTTGGGATCGGAGTCTGCAACTCGACTCCGTGAACGTGGAATCGCTAGTAATCGCGGATCAGCTATGCCGCGGTGAATACGTTCCCGGGCCTTGTACACACCGCCCGTCAAACAACGAAAGTCGGCAACACCCGAAGCCGGT
>PMYY01000102.1:1448-18049 GCA_003170655.1 Nitrospiraceae bacterium | reverse complement strand
TTAAAGATACCCAATATTGCTGATGCGCCGACGCTGTATCAGAAAAGCCGGCAATGGGGTTTATAACCCCTATAAACTGACATAACCACACTGGTGCACTCTTCGTTCCGTTACACGACTTTGAAGCAACCTTTCGGTGAGGCAGTAATGGTGACTTTTATCAATTATTTCGGCTAAACTTAAGGGTTATGGAAAAAGCACTTCGTGAAATATTGCAGGATGCAGTCAAAAGGATGATTGAGACGGGAGTCGGTCCTATCGAGATCGAGGTCCCCAAGGATGAAGGGTTCGGAGATCTCTCTACGCCGGTCGCGATGGGACTTGCAAAGATGCTCAAGAAAGCGCCGCGCAAGATCGCCGAAGAGATCGTAAGCCATATCGATCGCGGGGACACCTTCGAACGCATCGATATTGCCGGGCCGGGATTCATAAACTTTACATTTACACGGTCCTTCATCTGCCGCGAACTCGGTGAACTTCTCACAGAAAGCGAGACTTTTTTGACCGAAAATGTCGGCAATGGGAAAAAGGTGCAGATCGAATTTGTCAGCGCTAATCCGACCGGTCCCCTTCATCTGGGCCACGGGAGAGGAGCTGCGGTTGGAGCCGCCCTCGCCAACCTGCTGCAGGAAACAGGATACCGAATTGAAAAAGAATTTTATATAAATGATGCGGGCAAGCAGGTGAAAATGCTTGGTCTGTCGGTTTTCGCCAAATATCAGGCCTTATGCGGAAGAGAATATCCCTTCCCCGAAGACGGCTATCGTGGTTATTACATAGACGATCTTGCCGCCGAATTCAAGGCCACCTTCGGTAACCGATTTGTTGATACAGCCTTCAACGAGGTCGCGGCAGACTTCATCGACTTTTCTTACACGAAGATGCTCGATCTGATCAAAAAAGATCTCGAAGACTTCGGCGCCATCTTCGACACATGGCAAAGCGAGCGAGAACTGTATGCAGCAGGCGAGGTGGAGCAAACTCTTGATGATCTGAGGACCAAGGGATATATCTTCGAGCATGACGGCGCCACATGGTTCAGGACTTCAGACTTAGGCGACGATAAAGACCGCGTGCTGATCAAGAAAGACGGCGACTATACATACTTCACTCCCGATATCGCATATCATCGCAAGAAACTAGAGAAAGGGTTCGATGAGTTGATAGATATTTGGGGGGCTGATCACCACGGGTACATACCTCGCATGCAGGCAGCGGTTCAGGCACTGGGCCATCCAAGGGAAAGTCTACGTGTGGTGTTGGTTCAGATCGTCTCCTTGCTGAAAGGGGGGCAGCCGGTCCAGATGTCCAAACGTGCCGGGGAATTCATTACACTTAGAGAGGTAATGGATGAGATCGGCCCGGACACTACTAAATTCCTATTTCTTACAAGAAGGTCGGACAGCCATCTCGATGTGGACATAGAAGTAGCCAAGGCGCAGTCGAGCGAAAACCCGGTCTTTTATGTTCAGTATGCGCATGCGAGAATAAACAGTATCTTTGATAAGGCCAGAGAGTCCGGATTCGACCGACACACGTTGGCGAGTTTTGATGGAACACTGTTCAATGACGAAGAGATGAGGATCGTAAAAAAGCTGCTTTATTATCCCATGATGCTTCGGGGAGCCGCATTAGCGCGAGAGCCCCACCGCATAACCTTCTATCTCCAGGAATTGGCCGGACTCTTCCATCCATACTATCACCGGCACCGCGTCATAACCGAAGACATTGAATTGACGAAGGCGCGCCTCGCCCTCTGCGAAGCGATCATGGTCGCGCTGAAACACGGGTCGAAGATCCTGGGAGTCAGTTCGCCTGAAAAGATGTAGCTTTCGGCCATTCACAATTGTTCACATTTGTTCATACCTGCTTCATAATTCTCTGATAGACTTCACACCGTATTCCCATGCATCACGATGCGGCAAGACCCTGAGGTTTTGCAGTTAATATTAAACGAAGCGATACAGGAGGTAGTTTAACAATGAGAAGATGGGGACTTATGTTGGCCGCGGTATTCATTTCCGCAACATTGATCGGATGCGCGCAAAAGCAGATCTCAGCGCAGCCCGAACAGGCGGTCGTCAAGCCGTCGGAGGCGAAAAAATCCGAGTCTGTAACTGAAAATCAGAAGGCCGCAGTAGAACAGGAAGGCGTTGCTGCCTCAACCAAGGAAATCGGTACCAGGGTGAACGACATTCATTTTGCCTTCGACAAGTATGACCTCGATACAAAAGCTAAAGAGACGACGAAAGAACTCGCTGCACTCTTATCCAAGACAAACGCCAAGGTTGTTATCGAAGGCAATTGCGATGAGAGGGGCACCAAGGAATACAACCTTGCACTCGGAGACAAGAGGACAAATGCCGCTAAGCAATACCTGATTTCGTTCGGCATCACTTCGGCCAGGATAGACACGATCAGCTACGGGAAAGAGAAACCGATCTGCACCGAAAGCACCGAAGAATGCTGGGCAAAAAACAGGAACGACCACTTAGTCCTTACCGAAGGCAAATAGAAAGCACACGAGAACAGGGGTGGCGAGCGCCGCCTCTATTCCGTTAGAGACTTCCCTTCTTTATCGCATCGGCGACCTTCACCACCTTTGCGATCTCCTTCACGTCATGTACCCTGACGATATTTGCCCCGTTAATTATTGAAATTGCGACCGCAGCAGCAGTCCCTTCAAGTCGTTTCGAAGTAGGAGCCCCGTTGAGTATTTTCCCTATAAAGGCCTTCCTGGAAACGCCTATAGCAATAGGCTTTCCAAGCGCTGTAAATTCGTTAAGATCTCTCAGTACCTGCAGGTTATGGTCAAAAGTCTTGCCGAAGCCTATCCCAGGGTCGACGACAATCATGTCTTCCCGTATCCCTGCTTCGACGGCCATGCGAATACTCGTCCTTAGGTAATCCATGATCTCGGGGACAAGTGCTTCATAAACCGGATTCTCCTGCATGTCCCTCGGAATGCCTTTGATATGCATAACGATAACCGGGACGCCGCGTGATGCCACAGCCTTTGCCATGGCTGGATCGAAACGCAGGCCGCTGATATCATTCACTATCGAAGCACCCGCGTCGATAGCTCTTAGTGCTACCTCTGCCTTGCAGGTATCAATGGAAATAGGTGCTGCAAGCCTTCTGGCGACTGATTCTATTACCGGGATAGTACGCCTGAGTTCCTCATCCGTAGAGACAGCCTCGGAACCGGGTCTGGTTGATTCTCCGCCAATGTCGATGATATCCGCCCCATCTTCTACAAGCTTGACGGCATGCTCGACCGCCCTGTCGATATAGAAGTGAAGTCCGCCGTCCGAAAATGAATCGGGGGTCACATTCAGGACCCCCATAAGGTAAGTTTTATTCGAAAAATCTAGGGTGTGGTTACTGAGCTCTAGCTTCACGCCGGGGCAACAGATCTTGTATCTTCTATAATCTTGTCGAGATCAGGACCATCAATGGTTTCGCGTTCTAGGAGCGTTTTCGCGACCGCTTCCAACAGGTCCTTGTTATCCCGAAGCAGCTTTCTGGCATTTTCATATGCATCGATCACGAAACGTTTGACCTCTTCATCGATATCAACAGCGGTCTTTTCGCTGTAATCTTTATGTCGTGCGATTTCACGACCCAGGAATATCTGCTCTTCTTTTTTGCCGAAGGTGAGTGGTCCTAGTTTCTCGCTCATACCCCACTCGGTTACCATCTTCCGGGCCAGGTCGGTTGCTCTTTCGAGGTCGTTGCCAGCTCCGGTAGTCATATGGCTGAGGGCCAGCTCTTCTGCAGCCCTCCCGCCAAGAAGCACGTTAAGCGCTTTCAGAAGATAATCCTTGGAATAAGTATACCGATCGTCGAGAGGAAGCTGTTGTGTGATACCAAGCGCCCTCCCCCGTGGAATGATGCTCACCTTGTGAATCGGGTCTGTGCCGGGTGTCAATTTCGCGACCAGCGCATGGCCGGCCTCATGATAGGCCGTATTCCTCTTCTCTTCATCGCTAAGGACCATGCTTCTGCGCTCAACACCCATGAGCACCTTGTCCTTTGCAAATTCAAAGTCTGCCATGTCTACCTTGTCCTTCGATCTACGCGCAGCAATAAGGGCCGCCTCGTTGATAAGATTTGCAAGGTCAGCCCCCGAAAATCCCGGAGTCCCCCTTGCTATCTTTTCAAGTTCGACATCAGGCGCCAGCGGAATATTCTTGGAATGGACCTTGAGTATTTCGATCCTCCCCTTTACGTCAGGCACCGGCACGACAATCTGGCGGTCAAACCTTCCAGGCCTTAAGAGCGCCGGATCTAGTACATCGGGGCGGTTAGTCGCAGCTATTATAATAACGCCTTCCTTCCCTTCGAAGCCGTCCATTTCAACCAGGAGTTGGTTAAGGGTCTGCTCCCTTTCATCGTGTCCTCCGCCCAGGCCTGCCCCCCTGTGCCTGCCAACCGCATCTATTTCATCAATAAAGATAATGCAGGGAGCGCTTTTCTTTGCTTGCTCGAAAAGGTCTCTTACCCTTGAAGCGCCGACGCCTACAAACATCTCGACAAAATCAGAGCCCGAAATCGAGAAAAAGGGCACAGCTGCCTCACCGGCAATTGCCCTCGCCAGAAGAGTCTTTCCCGACCCCGGAGAACCAACAAGGAGAACCCCCTTCGGTATCCTGCCTCCGAGCCGCGAGAACTTCTGCGGATCTCTCAGGAATTCTATTATTTCTTGTACTTCGTTTTTGGCCTCTTCTATTCCGGCAACATCAGCGAATGTGATCTTTACTGACTTCTCGGACACAAGCTTGGCCTTTGCTTTACCAAATGACATCGCCTTGTTGCCACCCATCTGCATCTGTCTCATGAAGAATACCCAGATTAGTACGATGAAAATGATTGGGCCCCAGGATATCAGAATCGTCATATACAACGGAGGCTGATCAGGCGGCTTAGCGATGATCCTGACGTTCTTGTCCCTGAGTTCCTTGACCAGATCGGGATAGTTTGCAGAATAAGTCTTGAACTTCGACCCGTCCTTGAGTCTGCCGGTGATATTGTTTTCCTTGATCGTGACCTCATCGACCTCGCCGGAATCCACCTTCTTGACGAAATCCGAGAAGATCAGTTCCTTCTCACTCTTCTGCGGAACATTGAAGAGATTGAAGAGAAGCAGTATGGACATACCGATAAGCAGCCAGATAAGTATGCTCTTATACATTGAAGCTTTCCCTTGCATAATTTTAATATTCTACCATATTCGAAGAGAATATCTCCGCCTGTATTTTGATGAGTTCACCGATGCCTTTTTCAGCAAGCCCCATCAGTTCGTCGAGCATTGCCTTGGAGAAAGGCTCGGATTCTGCGGTCCCCTGGATCTCGACGATCTTGCCGCTGCCAGTCATGACCACATTCATGTCCACATCCGCATTAGAATCTTCAGCGTAGCAGATGTCCAGAAGCGGTTCGCCTCGCACTATGCCCACGCTGATCGCAGCGAGGCCTTCGATAATAGGATCTTTCTGGATAATCCCCTTGTTCATCGCCAGATGAATGGCATCATAAAGGGCTATGTAGGCGCCGGTAATGGAGGCAGTTCGGGTGCCTCCGTCCGCCTGTATCACATCGCAATCGAGCCAGATGGTGCGCTCACCCAGGGCATTGAGATCTATAGTAGCCCTCAACGCCCGCCCGATAAGCCTTTTAATCTCCATCGTTCTGCCGCCTGTCTTTCCCAACGTAGATTCACGGGCCGTGCGGACGGATGTCGCCCGCGGTATCATCCCGTATTCTGCGGTTATCCATCCCTTCTTCTGATCTCTCAGAAACGGAGGCACTCTTTCCTCTATCGTGGCAGTGCAGATGACTTTCGTATCACCCACCTCGATAAGCACTGAACCTTCTGCAGGCTTGATATAATTCCTCTTGATTCTTACCTTGCGCATCTCATCTTTTTTTCTACCGTCAGGCCTCAATTTATCCTCCGATGCATTAGTTATTCAATTATACGTCATTAAGTATGCGGAAAAAAGTGGTTGACAAGACAGATTTTACTTATAACCTGACTCGCTCTATGTCCCTGATCTCGCGCCCGAGAAAGCGCTCGCCGACGGAAATGAACTTTTCGGCTGAATCAGTAACAAAAAACTTGTGCGTGCCTGATTCCCGTGAATGCTTAAGCAACGGGCCTTCAGCAAGGACCGACTTCAGCGCCTTGCCCGTTTCGACTGCTGAATCGATGATGGTAATGCAGTCCATCACTTCCTCGATGACCTCTTTCAGGAGAGGGTAATGTGTGCAGCCGAGTACGATAGTGTCGATGTCGCGGTTTTTCAGCTGGGCTAAATACTTTTCCGCTACTAGCCTCGCTATATCACCTTCGGTCCAGCCCTCTTCGACGAGAGGAACAAAAAGTGGACAGGCAAGTCCGGACACTTCGACGGTCTCATCGATTGCCTTTATGGCCCTGAAATAGGCGTGACTCCTTATGGTCGCCTCGGTGCCTATGACGCCGATCCTTTTGTTTTTTGTCGCGGTTACCGCAGCCCTTGCCCCGGGCTCGATAACGCCGATTACCGGGACCGGAACGCGGTCCCTGATTTCTGACAGGCTGATAGCTGATACCGTGTTACAGGCCACTACAAGTACCTTCACATGCCTGCTCATCAGAAAATCGGTGCATTCGAAGGAATATCGCGCCACTGTTTCAGCCGATCTTGTGCCGTAAGGGACCCTGGCGGTATCGCCAAGATAAAGTATGTCCTCATTTGGCATCATCCTGCTTACCTCTTTGAAGACAGTAAGGCCGCCAATGCCGGAATCGAAAATACCTATCGGATTATTGTCAGACATTATCGGATCAATACCAGACCGTTTCCCTCAAAGACCTGATAGACAGCATGTGCCCTCCTATGCTGTCTATCTCGCGTCCTTCGATAAGGATCTTGACGTCCCGGACTTCAGAGACGTTGGTGACAAGCGTTTGGTAAAGCGATTTCAGTAAGTAATATTCATACCGGGCTTCGCCCGAGAAATTTCTCCGGAACTCGTCCGACAAATCAACATATAAAATTTTGTTCCTATCCTCATAAACGCCACGCACTATGGTATTATTAAGGCCGTTCTTTAATCCTTTGAAATATTCCTGGAGTAGCGATTCTGCAAGCTTCACGGGCAGAGAACCGCCGGCCAGGGTCTTCTCCTCCTTCACCAGTCCGGCTTCTCCGGGATAGAAAATAGTCACCGGCACCTTTATTTCCGATGAAGTCGTTATCGAGAGGTCCTGTTTGCCCTGTTTCGATGTATCTTCAACAATCAGTTTTTCCTGAGCCGGAAAGAAATATCTCGACGTAAGCCAGCCCGCCATGACTGCCGACATCAAAATTACGGCAATCGCGAACGCCTTTTTCTTCCAGCTAAATTTACTTGGTGTCTTAATCATCCGTTACATCTTTTCGCCTTTATCAGTGGCCTTGTTGAGCGGCCTGGCCTCGGGTTTCGGGGCGGTCGGCGCAGCAGGCTTCTCCTCTTTTACACCTGCGGCAATACCTTTTAAGATAGACGACATAAGCCGATCCCTGCCCTTCTTATCATAAGTGAATTCATCCGGATTAGGCAGTTCTATGAGGATTGCTGGGACTTTGCTTTTCGTCAATAGAGAAAGGGGTAAAATCTCCCTCACTGCCTTGACTGAAAGATCCTTCACCATGTTGACTGCAATCGAATCGGCAATTCCCGTCGCGATCTCCATCTTCTTCAGGTCGCCGTTTCTCTCGGACGATAGTTCAAGACTTGAGTCTGTCTTCCCCGGGATCGTGTAAAGCACCGGGACCTTGGTGGAAGCGACATGGAAGCTTATGACAAGATCCGGTGGCTTTTTATTGACAGCTTCTATCCTTTCGGCGAGGTTCATGATCTGGTCGCTCTTTCTCGTAAGCAGCGCCTCCTTGCCGCTTTTAGCCAGCAACGATGCAAAATCTCTAGCGAACAGGAGGACGAAATCCTTCTCCGCAAAATGGGCTCCTCTGATGCCATAATCGTAACCTCCGTGCCCCGCGTCGATAACAATATGTTTAAAAGAAATTTGATCAGTCAAAGGTCTTGGCGGTACGGCTGGGGCAGCTGCCTCCTTTGGTGCTGAAATGAAAAGCGCGTCGATAACTATCCTCGGGGGGGACTGGAGCTTCGAAACCTTGATATCTTCGACATTCGGTATGGTTATTATGCAGCTGTCTCCTTTGGCCGTCAGAGTGACAGACTTTATTAACTCCACGGACGTATCACTCTTCAACTGGCCCATCTCGGTCTCAAAAGAGATCGCCGGCTTTTCCCTACCTGCTGCTGCAGCCGCCGCAGCAGAGTGAAGATCTATCCTGATTGTCTTATTTTTTGTCAGTATCACCGATACATTCTTCACAAGGAAGTCCTCGGTGGTAAAAACTACCCGGACGGAATCCTGATGCCTGGCCGCACGGATCTTGACAGGCGTAGGAGTCGTCTCCTGTGCCCAGGAGACAAAAGCACCCAGAGACAAGAATGACAGCATACACACCGCGGCAGATGTAAAAAATCTTTTCGGGTTCACTATAGCTATTATAGAAGATTTCATTTCCAAACTGCCTATTTAACCATATATATGAGGCGACGATCAAGAAGGAGATTGAGCTGAGACGAACAACAGATGTCGAAAGCTAAGAGAGCGCTTGACAAACCATCCCTGCCCACCATATAATTGAGACAGAGTCTCAGTTTCATTTATATTCATGTAATTGTTAGGGGGACATCCTGGAAACCTGCAAGCAGAAGCACGGATCAAAGCAGCAAAAAACGGCACTCGACAAGATTACACTGGTCGGCAATCCGAATGTGGGTAAAAGCGTTATCTTCGGGCTGCTCACTGGGAAATACGTCACCGTGTCGAACTATCCAGGCACTACTGTCGAGGTGACGAGCGGCAATATCTCTCTTGACGGCAAGCGGCTTGTGCTGATCGACACGCCTGGCGTTAACAGCCTTGTTCCTATGAGCGAAGATGAGAAGGTGACCCGCGATATTCTGCTTTCGGAATGCCCGTCAGCCGTTGTCCAGGTCGGAGATGCCAAGAACCTGAAGCGGACATTGCTTATTACCCTGCAAATTGCGGAGATGGGTCTTCCGATGACCCTCGATCTCAACATGATAGACGAGGCGATGGATAAAGGTATCACCATTGATGTCGACATTCTTAAAGGCCTCCTCGGGATCGACATAGTATCGACCATCGCCCCCCAAAAAAAAGGCATCAAGGAACTCAGAGAAGCAATGCTCTCGCCTCAGCGGGCTGCAGTTCGTCTCAGCTACGGTCCCATTATAGAAGAATATATATCGAAGATTTCGCGCCTGTTGCCTCAGACAGGATTGTCGAAGCGCTCTATTGCTGTAATGATATTATCGGAAGACGAAAGCCTGAAAGATTGGCTTCATGCTAATGTGCGCAGCCGCGATCTGGCTGAAATAGAACATCTCAGGCATGAATGTTTGCTCAAGGCAAAGGAATCCCCCGCTTATCTCATCAACAAGAAACGCATCGAGGTCTCAGCGGAAATCGCGCTGAAGGTCGTTAAAAAAACGGTCCCTTCGGGAGGGGCATTATTGAACTTCATAGGCAACGCAAGCATGCACCCTGTTTATGGTATCCCTGTGCTGATCGTGGTGCTTTATGGACTATATGAATTTGTTGGCGTTCTGGGTGCCGGGGTGCTGGTCGATTTCGTCCAGAATGTCATATTCGGTCACTACATAAACCCTATGGCGACGAAGGTGGTCGAGACATTGATACCGGTGCCTATCATACAGGAATTGCTGGTCGGGGAGTACGGACTCGTTACGGTTGCCCTGACCTATGCCATAGCCATAATCCTGCCCATCACTGTCACGTTTTTCATCGCGTTCGCAATCCTCGAGGACAGCGGTTACCTACCGCGGCTCGCGATCATGAGCAACAGGGTCTTCAACATGATCGGACTGAACGGCAAGGCTGTGCTTCCCATGGTGCTCGGCCTGGGTTGCGGGACCATGGCGGTAATGACGTCGAGGATCCTCGAAACAAAAAGAGACCGCATCATTACAACCTTTTTACTCGCCCTCGCGATTCCATGCTCTGCTCAGCTCGGAGTCATCCTGGGCATCCTCGGCTCTCTGTCTATCTGGGCCACCGTCATCTGGTCCTCAAGCATACTGGTTGTGCTTTTTGTTTCTGGCTTTTTCGCGTCGAAACTCGTATCGGGAGAGAGAACCGAATTTTTTCTCGAGATACCGCCGATACGGATGCCCAATCTGATGAATATCGTTGTAAAAACCGTCGGCCGCGTTGAATGGTATCTGAAAGAAGCCGTGCCGCTCTTCATTCTCGGTACTTTCATACTTTTCATGCTTCACAAACTCAATCTGCTCACCCTGCTGGAGAAAGCGGCCTCACCCGTTGTCGTCAATCTCCTTCATCTGCCTCCCAAAACCACGGCTTCATTTATCTTGGGCTTTCTCAGAAGGGATTACGGTGCGGCGGGCCTTTTCGAAATGGCCCAGCATGGAGAGCTTACCCCGGTTCAGGCAGTGGTGAGCCTTGTGACAATCACGCTATTTCTTCCTTGCCTGGCCAGCTTCTTCATGATCGTCAAGGAACGTGGTCTAAAGACAACTCTCTGGATAGTAGGGATCGTCTTTCCGGCGGCCTTTCTTTATGGCGGGCTGTTGAGCTGGTTGTTAAGATACTTTAATGTGAGTCTGTGATGGAAAAACAGGAATTCGATGCATTCATATCAAAGAAGGGCCTCAAACTCACAAGAGAGCGGGACGAGATAGTCAGCGAGGTCCTTTGCTGCCAGGGACATTTTGCCCCCGATGAACTCTTTGTGCAATTGAGGTCAAAGGGATCGAAGGTCTCCCGTGCCTCTATCTACCGCACCATCCCTCTGCTCGTCGAAAGCGGACTTATCGCAGAGGTGGAGAGGACGGACAAGCATGCGCATTACGAGAAGGTCTCGAAGAACTCTCACCACGACCACATGATCTGCACCGTCTGCGGGAGGGTGATCGAATTTTACTCGAAGCCCCTCGAACGGCTCCAGGAGAGTCTCTGTAAACGGGAAAATTTCAAGGGCGTTCGCCACTGTCTCGAAATCATGGGGGTCTGCGAGAACTGCGACGGCTGAACGGAACGATCACAGCGGTATGGTGCGATTGCGCTGACCGAATCCCTTCTTTTATAATTGAAGCTTATGGGAACCGTTATTCTTATAGCGCTGCTCGCCTTCATCATTAATATCCCCTTCGGTTATCTGAGGAACAAGACCCGTAAATTCTCAGCCCGGTGGTTTCTATATGTACATCTGTCGATACCACTTATAATCGCAGCCCGCCTCCTCTCTCATACCGATTATCGCTATATTCCCATTTTCATCCTCGCTGCGGTTGCAGGCCAGATTCTCGGCGGGAGGATAGAGGTTAACCTTTGAAAGCTGTATATCTCACGCGGCCTGGAACTGTAGAAATAAAAGAAGTCCCGGCTCCAAAACCGGCAGCCGGTGAAATCCTCGTCCGAATAAAGGCCGCCCTCACCTGCGGTACTGATCTGAAGGCCTTTCTTCGCGGACACACTTTGATCCCTATGCCCGGCCTTTTCGGTCATGAATTCTCAGGTGTCATCGAGGAGACCGGCAAGGGGGTAAAAGGGTTCAAGCCGGGTGATGAAGTGATGTCGGTGCACACCGCCCCATGCCGTGTTTGCCGGTACTGCGCTAAGAAGCTCTATAATTTGTGCGAAAATATTATGAACACCAAGATACTAGGGGCCTTTGCCGAACATATCGTCGTACCACGGCATATTTTAAAACAGAATGTTTACCTCAAACCATCTCATCTTTCATTCGAAGAGGCGGCTTTTCTTGAGCCCCTTTCGTGTGTAGTTCACGGAATGAGCGGGCTGAATATCAAAAAGGGTGACTCAGTCCTGATTCTCGGCAGCGGACCCATCGGACTGCTGCACATGCTTTTGGCCAAGCTTAAGGGAGCGAAAGTGACGATTACCGGACTCGAACGCGAGCGACTCCGGCTAGCGAAGACATTGGGTGCGGATGAGATACCTGCGCCGTCCATGCTCGTCGAAAACATCGAATCGATGACCGGTGGACTGGGATTCGACTATGTGTTCGAATGCACTGGACAACTTGAGGTCTGGGAAAACACGGTGAACTATGTGCGGCGGGGCGGAACGGTAATTCTTTTCGGAGGTTGCAAGCAGGGAACAATCGTTACATATGACACCTACCGCATCCACTACGACGAGATCACCATCAAGGGCATATTCCATTTTACTCCCGCGGATGTGAGGGAAGCATATAAACTTCTCAGCAGCGGTGCGATCAACGTTGGCCAACTGGTCAGTGGAAGATATTCACTCGAAAACATCCGGGAGCCGTTCGAAAGACTTTCGCGGGGAGAAGGCATCAAATACGCGTTAATTCCTTGACATTCTCCCCACATAAAAGGCGAGGATTCTCAGCTTCCGACACCCCAAATGCTGAACATCTTATGCAACAAGCCAAGACCTTATTCCCTAGCGGGTAGGGATTCAGGAAACAATCGTATTTTCTTCAGACACGGGTGGAGTATCTTCAGCCTTCTCGTTATGCCTCATGATCCAGATAGTTCCGAACTGGCTATCCTGATATACCCTTCCCAGTCCTAGACGGAGTATCTCGAGGAGCGCAAGAAATGTAACGATAATCTGGACACGCTTTTTGTCCTGCTCAAACAGCAGGTCGAATCTCACTGTCTCTTCACGTTCCAGTTTATCGAGGATGACAGAGATGCGGTCTTTAACCGTAAGCGTTTCTTTGGTTATCCGCACTTCTTCAGGCGGAGCCTTGCTGAGGATTTTGTTCAGAGCGCCCACAAGATCGAACAGATTGACTTCGAACAGAGACAGGTCAGGTTCGATGGCGGATTTATCTATTTCGAGCGGCGCCCTCGTAAAGACATCCATCCAGACTTCTTCGCGCTTCCTGAGTTCACCGGATGCTTCCTTGAAGGCCTGGTATTCCAGAAGTCGCTTCACAAGGCCTGCCATGGGGTCTTCCTGCTCCCCGCTTTCAACAGCCTCGTCCTGAGGCAGAAGCATGCGGGACTTGATAAAAATAAGGGTTGCTGCAGTCACCAGAAATTCCGAGGCGATGTCGAGATTGAGTTCCTGCATTAGCTCAAGATATTCGAGATATTGCTTCGTTATCACCGATATCGGAATATCGTAGATATCGAGCTTGTTTTCCTTGATTAGATGAAGCAGAAGGTCGAGAGGTCCCTCGAATACAGGGACCTTTACGCTGTATGCATTACTTGCTTCGGCAGAATCCATAGTCCGTAAGTTTAACGCAGCAATCCAGAAAACTTCAAACGAAGCCCCAAAAAAGATCAGCTTCGTCCAGAGGTAGCGCCTGTTGAAGAAGAATCAATATTTGGAAGAGGCTCGATTTTTGAAAAGGCTAGAACAGCTGGATAAAAAAGGTTTACGATCGGAACCAGCATCAGGAGGCCAAGCCATCTATTTTTCCCGACATTCTCGCTGATACACATCCATAGATAGATCACAACACCGAGATTAAGCAGGCACAAAGCAATCCCCGCTATCGGAACTACTGACGACAGAGACAGGCCCACTATAATCGCCGTCCACCACCAGGGCTTTCCGGCAGACTCGACAAAGGTCCAGAGGTTTACGATCGGTATCCAGGCCGTCCATGCATCTGCTACCCCGACTTTCCTTGCAATCATATAGAGGCAAAAGGAAATATAAATATACAATACAAACCCGAAAAGAACCATGAAAGCCGATATCATGGCAAGTGAAGACCCGGACATAAGAGACGATCCGCCCCTCTGCACAAGATCGGTCACATGCTTGCGCACATTCTCGGGAAGGGCGGAAAGCCCGGGGAAATCATGTTTCTGGTCTTCCTGATCGGGANNTCTTGAGTATGCTTCTTAGTTGAATTGGGTTTGGGGTAATCGGTTATCCAGACCCGCCCCTTTTCATCGACCCATCTGTGCATCGCTGCATAAGTCGGAGAAACAAACATGCAAAACAAAAAGATTATCACTAATATAATGAATGATCTCTTCATCAATCCGTTCTCCAATCGGTTCTCCCCCGATGCTTTATCTATGAATTTTAGCACAAATTTTACAGCCAGCGATAATTATTTACAAATAATTAAGATATAAGATGATAACCTACAAATTAATCATATTTATTCTTAGGGATTAAAAGGGCCCCCGAACTATAGTGTATTTTGTAAATTATTGCTAATATATCATGAAGGATTAGAAACCAATTCGAAAGGAGCTTATTACATGAGAAAGTTTGTGGTCGTAGTATTAGCCCTGGCACTTTTTGCAGGGCATGCTGTTGCAGCAGAGAAGAAAGAGATGAGCGAAAAGGAAAAGTTGAGTTACAGCATGGGGTACACTCAGGGTACAAGCATGGCCGGTTTTTTCAAGGCGCAGTCTATCGATATAGATATCGATACCTTTGTCGGCGCGCTGAAAGCCGGCTTGTCCGGTGCTAAGTCAGTCATGACCGAACAGGATATGCGCGAGAGGGTCATGGCACTACAGAAAGATCTTATGGTTAAAAAGGCAGAACAGGGCAAGGCCATGGCAGAAAAAAACAAGGCGGCAGGAGAAGCCTTTCTTGCTGAAAACAAGAAAAAAGAGAGAGTCGTTGCCCTGCCCGACGGACTCCAATATAAGATAATTACAGAAGGAACAGGGACAACACCTAAGGCAACCGATAAGGTCAAAGTGAACTACAAGGGGACTCTTACCGACGGCACAGAATTCGACTCCTCCTATAAGCGCGGCGAACCTGCTATTTTCCAGGTAGACAAGGTCATCGCGGGCTGGACTGAAGTACTGCAGCTGATGAAAGTGGGATCGAAGTGGGATGTCTACATACCTTCAAACCTGGCGTACGGAGAACACGGTACTGGCATGGTAATAGGCCCCAACCAGACCCTTATCTTTGAGGTTGAACTGATTTCCATAGAAAAATAGCGGTCGAGCGCCGGCATCCCGTGCCGGCGCCGTCACTTCCTGTACTATCAGCTGATATCATTATCCCCCCACTCTGAAACAATTATCACCTATTCTGCAGATTATTTATTTTAGAGCTTCATATTCTACGTGGTTTCGACGATAATAGAATTAAGGAGATAGATATGAAATACCGTCACGACTTAAGAGCTGAAAATGCAGAATTGTGTGTAACGGTGATCAAGATATTGCACACGGAGGGAATTGAATCAGCGCAGGCCTGGCTGCATGACATTAGGAAAAACGATCTCTATGATTTGATAGAGCAGCAATACCTGAGAACAANNGCGTGCTCTTGCCTTGGCTATCTCTTTTGCCCGACTCCTCGGCGATGCGTCCGTCACAAGTGAATTAAGAAGCTTCCTGCAAACCGCTGTTACACCGTCAACTGCAGCAATAAAGGCCGCCTCGTTGGCCTTCGACGACTTGTTGAAGCCGGTAACCTTTCTCACAAATTGCAGGGAGGCCGCGCGAATCTCTTCGTCAGTTACAGGCGGTTCAAAGTTAAAAAGTGTCCTGATGTTTCTGCACATGGGCGTTACCTCGATATATCAGAAAGATTTTTCAAATGTGTTGCATATGACCTTAAACTATATATTAATGCAACATTAGTACAATATGCATTCCTTCGCAACTCCCATTTTATTATTTCATTTCATTACCTTATGAGCGGTCGAGTATTCGCTCGTAGTCATAGGTTATACTAGATTCCTATAATGTGAATCAAGTCAACCAGAAGGAGAATATCGATGAAATTGCCTGAATACGTTACCATCACGGAGGTAAAAAAAATATGCTCTGAACTGAACGTGAGGGACTGGACGGAGTTGAAGGACCCCACGATCAGCCTTGAAGAGGCTAAGATAATTTTACCGCACGTTAATGAAGGCGGGATGGATATCGATATCGAGGATTTCAGAAAAGGACTCGAGGTCGAACTTGAACACGGGACCGCGTTTGCCGACTTCAACGTCACGAACAATCATCCGATTCTGACCGCCAAAGTCGTGATGGCCCACTTTATGGAGACACCAGACTACTACCGGCTCCTTGATGTGGCTGAACTCGAAGGTGACCTTCTGAAGGCCCTAGCGACAGGCAACATTGATAAAGCTCGGTCAAAGTATAGAAAACTCGCCGAGGCAAAAGTTGTGCTCGGCAAATCCGAAGCAGCCCGACTCTGAGGTCATTTCGAGCCATAGCTGCCGATTGTTGACATTCTCCCCGCTAAAAGGCGGGGATTCCCAGCTTCCGACACCACCAAATGCTGAGCATCTCGAGCAACGAGCCGAGACCTTATTTCCTGCTTCCGCGAGAGGTCCGACAGCACCGGCTCTCTATGCCCTGTAAGAGCGGCACCCCTTTCAGGGCAGGCTAACCGGGAGAGTCCCTCCCTTAATTGTGTTCTTTGCTGCATTTGTATCAGCATTTTCAGTATGTCCGCAAGCCTGACATCGAAACACTGCTTGCGATGGGCGGTTGTCCGAGTCTACATATCCGCA
>PMYY01000102.1:0-1400 GCA_003170655.1 Nitrospiraceae bacterium | reverse complement strand
CTTGGCCTTTACGTTACGTCCCGGGTTCTCAATAGTGCCTTTTGCTGACCTGGACATGTTGCTTAACGACAAGTCCTCAATACACACAATAGCGTGGTTTTTGCTTAGTGCGCATGAGGTTCTTCTGCAGGTAGTCTTCTCNNAGCCCGCAAACGGACGCAATAATGCTTCCAGTGCCGGGCTGGTATTTAACCGGAATTTGCACCCTATGCGAATTATCATTCATATAAATAAGACAATGCCAGAGTTTTGTCAACGCTTGGGCAAAAAAACTTACGGCTTATATCCCCACCTCGAAGGCGAGGCTTTACGCCGCTTTTTATGTAATCTTCCGAAAGGTTGCTAAACTGATAAAAAGCCTTAGCGGGAGGATTACTATGAGATATTTGATAGCGTTTATTATGGCGGTTGTCCTGAGCAGCAGTGCGCAAGCCGAGGTTCGTACCAAGACAGTTCAATACAGACACGGAACCGCTGTCCTTGAAGGATACCTGGCTTACGATGACGCTATTCAGGGCAAACGGCCCGGCGTTCTGGTCGTGCATGAATGGTGGGGTCTCAACTCCTTCTCGATGAAACGCGCTGAAGAGCTCGCCCGCCTTGGCTACATAGCCTTTGCTGTCGACATGTACGGCGAAGGCATCAGGGCCGGCGATCCCAAGAAAGCCGGTGAACTCGCAGGCGTGTATTTGAACGACCGTACGCTCATGCGCGCTCGCGCAATGGCCGGGCTTGACGTACTGATGAGTCATCCTCTCGTCGACGCGAAAAAGATAGCAGCCACCGGATATTGCTTTGGCGGAACGACTGCCCTCGAACTCGCGCGCGGACAGGCTCCCGTGCTGGGGGTTGTGAGTTTTCACGGCGGTCTCTCAGCCCCTTCTCCCGCGACAACTAAGGACGTGAAGGCAAAAGTCCTCGTTTTGCATGGCGCTGATGATCCTTTTGCAACGAGGGACCAGATCAATACTTTCATGGACGAGATGCGCGGATCGGGAGCAGACTGGCAGATGATATTCTACGGTGGTGCAGTCCACAGCTTCACCAATCCGGATGCTGACAGCTTTGGAATTAAGGGAATCGCCTATAATGAAAAGGCCGATAAGCGATCCTGGCAAGCGATGCGTCAGTTCCTCGACGAGCTGTTCAAACAATAGGCTGGCTGCTGCCCTGAGGTAAGATCATTAACGCCAAAAAAATAAGATAGTCTGTCGGTCAAGAACGACGTAGATACCCGCGGCTCACCCGAGCGATGAATATAAGTTCAGGATTAAAGGTGGCATTCCCCTTTAAATCCCGGAATTACGTTTTTTCCGCCAGCTCGCTCAGTTGCTCTTCGAATGCACGGGCCTTCATGAAATCTCCTGGGCGCGGATACTCGGTTTTTCAAAGCCGAGAGG
>PMYY01000246.1 GCA_003170655.1 Nitrospiraceae bacterium | reverse complement strand
ACCACATACTTTTAGGAACGGTGAAGAATGCCTAAGTTGACAATAAACGATATTGAACTCTATTACGAGGTGCAAGGCGATGGCATTCCATTGCTTCTTATTGCTGGTCTTGCATCGGACTCGCAGAGTTGGCAACCAATAATCGGTGAGCTCACTTCCCGTTGCCAAGTGATCACAGTAGATAACAGAGGCGTGGGCCGGACAAGTCCGCTTGATGTGGAGACGAGCGTCCATACGATGGCTACCGACTGTATCGCTCTTGTCAAGCATTTGGGGCTGAAATCACTCAATATTCTTGGGCACTCAATGGGCGGCTTCGTGGCACAGGAATGTGCTATTCATTATCCCGAATATGTCGACAATCTTATACTGGCAGCGACGTCATCTTACAATTCCAGACGGAACAACGATCTGTTCTCAAATTGGGCCTGTTCTCTGGAAGCTGGTCTCGACCTGAAGATTTGGTTTCGGTCCATTTTCTACTGGATATTATCAGAGCGGTTTTTTGAGGATGAAAAGGCCATCGAGGATGCCGTACAATGTGAGGTGAATTATCCCTATCCCCCAAGTGCGGGCGCTTTCAGAAAACAGGTAGACGCAATTGTGGAGTTCAATTGCACGGACAAACTGCCCACCATTGCCGCAAGGACCTTAGTAATTGGAGGAAATGAAGATCTGCTTTTTCCTGTTCAAATGTGCAAGGACCTAGCCGGGAGGATACCTGGTGCGGTTTTTACAGTGCAAGACAACGCAGCGCATTCAATTTATTTGGAAAACCCCCACGTATTCATAGGAACTGTCCTGAATTTCTTGTTCAAGACCTAAGACTTGTACTCCATCGTAAAGTCAAAATTCACAGAGACTGGCTTCATAGGCTACCTTGATTGTGCACCTGGGAAGTCGAGCAATAGGTCGATCCAACGCAGGATACTCGCTGGGCAACCTGCCGTGGAATATCTCTTCCTCCTCAGCTCTCACACTCACCTGCCAGCTTTCCTTATGGACGTCGAGCCCGATGAATACGCTTCTGCCCCCGCGTTGCCTCACGTAGAAATCTATTCGAAATGATATTCGTTGCCTCATGTAAAATCACTTCGAAAGATTTTCACTATTTTAGGGCATTTCTTGTGTTTGAGGCACCTACAGTCGGTTGGCGTTGCAGGTTTTAGATCTTGCGTTTCAGTTTGGCAGAGTGAAGTTTTCAGTGCTGACTGTGGAGCTTTTGCTCGACTTCTTTGGACACATCAGGATAAGCCAGGACTCGTTTATATGGCGTCGTATTCATTGCTCACTTTGCCGCCGAGTCTGGTTTCACCGAGCAGTTTCATGACCGACTGTGCTTCCCTGTTTCTGTGGCTCGGTAGCCTCCTTCCGGAGCCTTCTCTGGTCGGTATGGTCCTTAGCCAAGAATTATTTCGAATAGATTCCTTCATGAGGCAACGAATCCCTTTCGAATAGATTTTCGATGAGGCAATTCGGCCCCTTGCTATCCTTCTTCTCCAACGCTTAGAATATAAAAACGAGGCTGTTAAGTACTTCGGAAGTCCTCACATTTCGATACTTGGCGACTCTGAATGTAAGCAGGTTAAACAAACGGC
This sequence comes from Nitrospiraceae bacterium, assembly GCA_003170655.1. Taxonomy (GTDB): domain Bacteria; phylum Nitrospirota; class Thermodesulfovibrionia; order Thermodesulfovibrionales; family Dissulfurispiraceae; genus Fen-1308. The sequence continues at coordinate 5,781 of PMYY01000246.1, read as the reverse complement.
AAGAGAGAGTACCTCACCTCTTTGTTTCTCGGTGGATTTGAGAGGCGAAACCCGAACTAACTAACGGTGCCATAAAATACCAGTCATCAATCTGACTGATTGAGATTCTTGTGTAAGATGTTTTTATAGGACAAAACCCTATGTCTAAAATCGGACCAACCCCGATACCGTGATGCTTTCTTTTAGTTTTAAAATTAAATCAGGAGTGTTGCGCCATTGGAGGTTTCTATTCAATCAAGCTGTGGCAGATCTCAGCGCAGATGCAAAGAAACTCAAGTGCATCTAAGGATGCCTTTGTATAGATAGTAGCGATGGATCGACATCTTATTTTTTTATGTGAACATGAGCAGGGGTAAAAGAGAAAATATATTTCTTGATTTTTGACAATAGAGGTGATAAAGGATGATTGAAATAAGAATTCATGGTCGTGGAGGACAGGGAAATGTTGCAGCAGCGGAGCTTTTAGCTGTTGCCGCGTTTATTGATGGAAAATTTGCCCAAGCGTTCCCTTCTTTCGGAGCTGAACGGGTTGGTGCGCCTGTTCAGGCGTTTGTGAGAATTGATGACAAGAAGATTCGCCTTAGGGAGGAGGTACGAAATCCCGATTATCTGATAGTTCAGGACTATTTTTTGATCGAGACCGTCCCGGTTCTGGAGGGATTGAAACCGAACGGCCTTGTACTGATCAACACTGACAAGCCTCTCAATGAGCTGAAATTAAATACAACGGCTAGGGTCGAGACTATTCCTGCCACTGAGATAGCTCTTGAAATCATAGGAAGGCCAATTCCCAACGCTATAATGATCGGGGCTTTTTGCAGCATTACTGGGTTAGTAAGCCTGGAGGCAGTTCAACAAGCCATTATGCAGAAGTTTCCGGGCAACGTTGGTTCAAACAATGTAGCAGCCCTTGAGCGGGCGCATGAAATCATACAAAAGAGGAAGCTCTATGCTTAAACAAATTGAAGGATCACAGGCTGTTGCGGACGTGGTAGCTTTATGCCGCCCGAATGTCATAGCGGCTTATCCGATCACTCCGCAAACCCATATTGTGGAAGACCTGGCAGAAATTGTAAGCGAGGGACGCCTTAAAGCTGAGTTTGTAAATGTCGAAAGTGAATTTGCGGCCGCCTCAGTAGTCCTCGGTGCAAGTGCCGCCGGCGCACGCACTTACACGGCGACGACATCGCAGGGAATGCTGCTGATGAACGAGGTAATATACTGCATTGCGGGTATGCGGTTGCCTATCGTATTGACATGTGCCAACAGGGCGATAGCTGCTCCGCTGAACATCTGGAACGATCATCAGGATTCTATGTCCGTCAGGGATGCAGGGTGGATTCAGCTTCATGCAGAGGATAATCAGGAGGCAGCGGATTTACACATCCAGGCATATAAAATCGCTGAACAGCTATCTCTGCCAGTGATGGTCTGCATGGACGGATTTATTCTCACTCATGCCTATGAGCCGGTTGACATTCCGGATCAAAAGCAAGTCGACGATTTTCTGCCTCCATTTAAACCGACTCATATTGTTGATCCACGATGGCCCAGAGGACTCGGGTTATATGCCGATCCACGTTTCTACATGGAAGCGAAATATATCCAGCATCGTGCCTTGGAAAAATCAGAAGAAACCATTAAGCAGGTGAGCGCTGATTTCAGACGGGCCTTTAACAGGGATAGCGGAGGATTATTCAAGACATACAAACTTAAGGACGCAGATGTTGTGGTTGTGTCAATGGGTTCTATCGTTGGAAGCATTAAAGATCTTATCGACCGGTTTGAAGCGGAGGGAAAGAAGGTCGGACTGCTGCAAATTTGCTCTTTCCGGCCTTTTCCGAGAGAACAGATTTATGAAACCCTTAAGGATAAAACCAATATCGTTGTCCTTGAAAAGTCCATTTCATTGGGCAGGGGGGGCATTCTTGCAAGCGATATTCGCTGGACTTTTCCAAAGGGCGAAAAAATAAAACGCCGAATCAGCAGTTTTATAGCAGGACTTGGCGGACGGAATATTTCTCTTGATGATTTGCGGTACATGGTCGAAAAAGTGGAAAGAGAACCAGTGGAACTGGAGTTTCTCGGATTAAGACAAGAAATCATACAGGAGAAAGACCTATGATAGAGAATTTAGATACGATTGAAAAAAAAGACCTGTTTGCAAGTGGGCACCGGGCTTGCGGCGGCTGCGGCCAAGCATTAGCCGCCCGCATGGTAGCTGACGCTTCAGGTGAAAACACCATAGCTTGTGTTGCTACCGGCTGCCTGGAGGTATTCAGTTCTCCATACCCAGATCCTTCCTGGCGTATCCCCTTTTTACACAGCCTTTTTGAAAACGCTGCCGCAGTGGCCGCAGGCGTTGAGGTGGCATATAAGGCTTTAAACAAGGGACCAGTCAATATCATTGCCCAGGGAGGTGACGGCAGCACATCGGACATAGGATTTCAGTGCTTAAGCGGTATGTTCGAGCGGGGCCACAATGTGCTCTATGTCTGTTATGACAATGAAGCATACATGAACACTGGAGTACAGCGTTCTGGCAGCACACCTCTTGGGACAAGAACGACCACAACACCTGGCGGCAAGAAGAGACTCAAAAAAAATATTCCTCTGCTTGCAGCTGATCACGGCATACCTTATGTGGCTACAGCAACAGTTGATGATTATCGTGACCTGCAGCGCAAAGTGAAGACCGCGCTTTCAATAGAGGGCCCGAAATATCTTCATATACTTGCCCCTTGTCCTCTTGGATGGGGACATGCCGGCGATCTCACAGTACAGATATGCCGGTTGGCCAAACAAACCTGTATCTTTCCTGTTTTCGAGATCAGGGAAGGCAAGATAATCAGTGTTCAGAAAGTCCCTGTAAAAAAGCCGGTAGAAGAGTACCTTAAGTTGCAGGGAAGATTTAGAAATCTTTTTAAAAAGGGCACCCCAACTACCGATGTGGCTGCAATCCAAAAAATCGCAGACGGAAATATAGAGAGGTTTAATCTATGAGCGAAAAATTACCTTTAGGACTAGCGCTGGATTTGCGCAATGTAACTCCATATAAGACCGGTTCATGGCGGACACAAAAGCCTTTAAACATTATGCAAACCCCGCCTTGCACTCATGGTTGTCCGGCCCGAAATGATATTAGGGGTTTTCTCCGAACGCTTGCGGTCAGCAAGGACTATGAAGAAGCCTGGCATATATTAACCCGGACAAATCCCTTCCCGGCAACATGCGGAAGGGTCTGCCCGCATCCATGTGAGGAAGGGTGCAATCGCAGGGATTTTGATACTCCACTTGATATCAACAGCGCTGAGCGCTCTATTGGGGACTTCGGTATTGAAAATCGGCTTGAGCACAAGAAGCTTATCACCTCAGAGCGGAAAGAGAAAGTCGCAATAGTAGGCTCAGGGCCTGCTGGATTATCGTGCGCTTTTCACCTCGCAAAAAAAGGATATAAGGTAAAGATATTTGAAGCGGAAGGCACACCTGGTGGGATGATGCGATGGGGCATTCCTGCCTATCGTTTGCCAAAGGATGTTTTGGGTCGCGAGATTGAATCAATATTGAAACTAGGCATTGAGCTGGAATGCAATGTCAAAGTAGGCATTAATATACCAATGGACCAACTGATACGCGAATATAATGCGGTCTTTTTGGGGCTTGGGGCTCAGAAAGGAAGTTCGCTTAGCATTCCTGGTGACGATGCCCGAAACGTATTTACCGGCGTGGAATTTTTGAAGGCAGTTCACAGCGGCGATAAAATTGATATCGGCAGAGAAGTTGTAGTTGTCGGCGGAGGCAATACCGCAATGGACTGCGCCCGTGTTGCCAAGCGGCTGGGAGGCAATGTGAGCATTGTCTATCGGCGTACACGAGTTGAAATGCCTGCTATTACCGCTGAAATCGATGAAGCGTTGGAAGAACGCATCATGTTCCGTTATAACACTAATCCGGTAAAAATCGTTACCGATGAAAACCGTGTTATTGGTATCTTATGCGTACAGATGGTGTTAAAAGAAGCAGATGCCAGCGGCAGAGGAAGGCCTGTGCCAATTCCAGGCTCCGAGTCAGTTATCCCTGCTGATACCGTCATCATAGCTGCTGGACAGTCAGTCGATTATGAAGGCATTGATATCCATAAAAGAGACAACAAATGGATTGAGGTGAATAGTCAGAGAATGACGAGTATGGACCGGGTGTTTGCCGGTGGAGATGCAGTACTTGGGCTCGAAACGGTTTCTGCAGCCATAGGGCAGGGAATGCATGCTGCTTACGCCATCGAAGACTCCATAAAAAAACAAACGCAGAACCATCTTGCGAGTCCTCCGGTAGTCTATTCGAAGGATCTGAATACCTATTACTATCAAGCGGCAAACAGATTTAANNATCACTGAAGCAGGCCGTTGTTTGAGTTGCGGCCTCTGCTTCCAATGCAACAATTGTCTCATGTACTGCCCTGATAATGCCGTCAAGATATCGCCATCTACAGGCATGTATGAATTTGATTACGATTTTTGCAAGGGATGTGGCTTGTGTGCCAGGGAATGCCCTTGTCACTATATTAAAATGACCCTTGAACGGTAACAATGAATCCTCAAGAAGCAATTTAGGGTTAGATGCAGTTTGGAGACACATGTCAGAGAATCGGGCCATTATTACATTAGGAAAGGAACAAATATGTTTTAGTTAAATCGGAAAAGCAGCAACCTACAATCAANNGAGTATCTACTTCCAATAAGCGACTGTGGAGAGTTAGCCGTCGTGTTCATCTCTCGGTGGGTAGGAGAGTCACCCTTGATGATTAACGATCTTAACAAAGCCCCTCACAATAAGGGCGGCGTAAAGCCTCGCCTTTCAGGCTGGGTATAAGCCGTTTCTTTACAACCAATCTTGACAAAGAGGGTTAGTTGTTTTAAATATAGAGATGCTGATACGTAGGGGATACAAATTCAGACTAAACGCCAGTACGGCAGCTGAAGCGTTATCGCGTCAGTTCGACGGCTGTAACCGGTTTATCTCGAACAAGGCTTTTGCGCTACAGAAAGAAAGATTTAACAATAGTCCACTGTCAAAGGTGAGGTCACACAGAGAATGCAGATACGAACGCAGTAAAGAAAGTACTAAGAGAGGGACTCTCCCGGCTAGCCTGTCCCGAAAGGGGTGCTGCTCAGATAGAGCACGGAGAGACTGTACAGTCAGACCGCTCATTGAAGCAGGAAGTAAGGTCTCGGCTCGTTGCATAAGGCGCTCTGCCCTTGGGACTATCGGAAGCTGAGAATCCTCCCTTTCAGGCAGGGAGAATGTCAAATACAAATCTCGAATATCTGTTTACATTAAAAAAGTCTGATGCTAAATCTCAATATATTTAAGCCAGCACCAAATATTTATAAGTACTTAAAAGTAGTTATTCTTCTGTTCCCACTTGTTGCATCTATTTTGATACTCGGACATAAGTCGTTAGATGCGATTGAGCCCGAAAAAGCTATCCGACTCGTAACCACGTCGACCAATGAAACGCCACCCTACGTTCCAGTCTACAGAATACCGCTTCGCGTGCATGTTGGTAACAGCGTACGGAGTCCATCCCAATTCGTGATGATTTTTGATGAAATGAACAGTATCTGGTGGGCACAGGCAGGTATCTGTTTTGAAATCCAGGCTGTAACCTATGATGAGCCGCTCGTCAATGGCGCAGATATTTGGTTCGTACCTGTACTGAAAGAATATTCCAGTTCCAATGGATACTATATTGGAGATCATAATTAATACACCCTGCGGTCT
>PMYY01000089.1 GCA_003170655.1 Nitrospiraceae bacterium | reverse complement strand
GTCAGATACGAATAAATGCTCTCGCTCTCCATGCTCGTCCTCCCTCATGACGAAGTTTAACTCTATAATATAGAGCTACTTAGAATAATGGTACAACAGTTTAGATGAAATCAATCCGGGTGTCAATGATTCTTTAATTATGAATTTATTAATTTTTTAAATGATGCTATGACAAAAGGTAGAATTATCAATCCCTGTGCTCATTTGCCATCAAATGCTGCTTCGCCAGATATGCCTGCCCCAGAGAGAGACATGCGTCATTGCAGGGAACATTTTCGTTCGTAGATAGGGAGATGTCCAGTGCCGCTAGCGAACTGAGAACGCTTTCGAGCAGTTTTGCATTTTGAAAGCAGCCGCCGCTCAGCACTACAAGCGATAGACCCGTCTTGATATGAATACGACGTACCATCTCGAAGATGACATTTGCCATCGTTTCGTGAAAACGGAGCGAAATGCATGCCGGGTCTTTTTTATTGCAGACGTCCCTCATGATTTCCATTATCATCTCCGAAAAATCTATAACGGCAGGTTTTTCATTGGAAATCTGATAGCCATATGCCGAGTTGTCGACAGAGATGTCATCATGGGGCAGAACGCTTTCAAGGGCCACGGCAGCCTCGCCTTCATAAGTGCTGATATGACATATTCCTGCCAGCGACGAAATCGCGTCAAAAAGCCGTCCAGCCGCTGAAGAGAGGGGTGAAAAACTCGGGTTGTCGACGATCTTCAATACCGAGTTAATTTTATTCCTGCCGAACCTTTCGATGAAACCGATATCGGCAAGATATTGGTCGATATTGCCGCCCTTCAATGCCTGCTTCAGATAACTGACAGCCAGGCGCCAGGGTTCTCTGATTGCCATCTCACCGCCAGGCAGAGGTACGTAGCGGAAGTGAGCGGCCCTTTCGAACCCCTGCAGATCGCAAACCAGAAATTCGCCGCCCCATAAGTGGCCATCCGTACCATAGCCAGTACCGTCAAAGGCGACACCGATAACCTTGTCTTTGATGCCCTTCTCAGCCATAACGGCAGCGATATGCCCGTAGTGATGCTGTATACCGAAACCCTTCAGGCCCTTTTCAGCAATGCGTTTAACAGCCCACTGGGTCGATAAATAGCCGGGATGAAGATCATAGGCGAAAGCGACAGGATCGGACCGGTATACCTGCTTGAGATTGTCCAGGGTTTCCTCGAAAAAATCGACCGTTTCAATATTTTCCATGTCCCCGATATGCTGGCTGACAATAGCGGCATTTCCCCTGGTAAGAGTAAATGTATTCTTGACTTCAGCGCCACATCCCAGCACATCCGGACCTTCATCCGCCATCATTATAGGCTGGGGTACATACCCGCGCGAACGACGGATGAAAAGGGTCTTTCCATTGCTCACCCTGACCACTGAGTCGTCAACCCTCATAAAAATATCCCTATTATGAATCAAATAGGCATCTGCAAGTCCGTCGAGCCTTTCAAGCGCTTCGTCGTTATCGATGACGATTGGTTCCTCGGAAAGGTTTCCACTGGTCGCAACGAGGGCGTTAAAATGGGGCGGCATGCCTGGATATGCAGACGCGTGATTGAATAAAAGATAATGCAGCGGCGCACAAGGAAGCATGAAACCGAGGTATCGGTTGTTCGGGGCCAGGACAGATGGGAGCAATGAATCAGCTCTCTTTTTGAGAAGAACAATCGGCCTACGCATGTCCTCAAGGAGTCTCTTTTCATCATCAGAAACTTCGCAAAAACTCCGGATAATATCGATATCCGGAGACATGAGTGCAAAAGGTTTATTCTTTCGCCTTTTCCTCTCCCTCAAAAGGGCAACTGCTTCTTCGTTTTCAGCATCGCAGCACAGGTGAAAGCCCCCGATGCCCTTTACTGCAACAATCCCTCCCTGCTTCAACAATCTTATAGTTGCGGAAACTGGGTTCGTTTCATCAACTTTGAACTTCGAGTTCTGATTTTTAAATTCCACCATCGGTCCGCATACTGGACAGGCATTCGGCTGCGCATGAAATCGCCGGTTGGAGGGATCATTATACTCTGCTTCGCACTGAGGACACATGGGAAAAACCGCCATAGTCGTATTAGGCCTGTCGTAAGGGACTCTCCTGGTGATACTATACCGGGGACCGCAGTTCGTACAATTTATGAAAGGGTATTGATAACGCCGGTCTTGCCGATCAAAAAGCTCTTTCAGACAATCATTGCAGATCGATACGTCGGGGGAGACATGCGTAAATCCGCCTTCATCAACGCTCTGGACAATTCTAAAGTCGTCGTATCCGGCGTGAGGAAGTTCTTTTGTTTCGATTGATTCTATTTTTGCAAGCGGCGGGAGATTGTCGTTGAGGATAGTCGTGAAGTCGGCCGCCCCTTTCCCCTCAACCTCTATGATGACGCCAGCGGACGAATTGGTAACATAACCATTTAGCCCCAGCTTCCGAACGAGGTTATAAACGGCGGGCCTGAATCCGACACCCTGGACCGTTCCTTTAATAGTGATGTGGAGATGGGTCATTAACCATTTAGCAGAGACGACCCAGTAAGGTCATTTCTACTCTTTCTCAACTTATTTTCTTAACGAATATTTCTTTCGCAAGTTCCGGGTCGATGGCTATCGTCGTTTCATCCATTTGCATTACAATGGACGGTTTCCGCTGGATCAATTTAATAATAGTGCCGGGGATGATCCCGATCGAACTCAGACGTCCGATACGAGCTGCCTCCGAAGGTGTTATGAAGACGATTTTGCCTGACTTACCGACTTCAAAATCTATGAGTCTTGTCACAACGGGCCGGACGTCGACGCTATATTTCTTACAGCACTCCCCGCGGGGAATAGGCTTTCCGTGAGGGCATACCGGAGGATGGCCGAGAAAGGTACAAACGCTGTCGGTCAACTCTTCGCTCAATATATGCTCAACCTTGCAGGCATCCTCCTCCATTGTATCCTTCGGTAGGTCGAAGATATCCGTAAAAAGCCTTTCGGCAAGCCTGTGTCTCCTGATAAGCCCCTTCGCGATGCTGGTCCCCTTATCGGTCAGCTTGATTTCTCCGTCAGACAGATCCGCCAACCCCTCAATGCTAAGAACTTCGACGACCGCATCGATATCGGCATCATCGGAAGAGAGGTTGAACCTTTTCAGGTCGTGATGGCCCTCTTCGTCCAGCACCCAGAGCAGCTCCAGCGCTTCATCTATTCGTTCTTGTTCCATAAACCCTCCTGATTGGTTGCAGTGGGCAGGTATAAAACCTCTACCCTACATATCTCCAAACGGCAGCGAAAGCGACATAACCGGATAAAAGCTCTTCCGATGGATCGCACAGGGTCCATATCTCTTCAGGCTTTCCAGGTGTTCCCTTGTAGCATATCCTTTATGATTGTAGAAACCGTATTGGGGGAAGGCGGCATGATATTTCCTCATAATCCTGTCCCTCGTGACTTTTGCAATGATCGAGGCGGCGGCGATGGAGGCGCTTTTTGCATCGCCTTTTATGATGGGAATCTGTCTCGTTTCGACATCCGGAATGGTGAGTGCATCTACAAGGAGTATTTCGGGGCAGGTCCCAAGACCGGCGACAGCTTTACACATCGCCTTTTTCGTAGCGTTGAGTATGTTGATCCTATCGATCTCGTCAACGTCGACTATTCCAACACCGACTCGGCCTGACGACAGGATTAATTCGTACAACTTTTCTCTCTCCGCCTCGGGGACTTTCTTAGAATCCCTGACTCCGCTGATTCTATTGGTCCTGTCCAGGATGACCGCCGCAGCAACTACAGGCCCGGCGAGAGGGCCCCTTCCAGCCTCATCGACCCCGGCTATTATAAAGAATTCACCGCTTCCGGCGGATTCATCATATGCATAGGGGTCCATGGGGCCCTATGATTTGGCAATCTCTTTTTTCACAAACTCCCGGGCCTTTTCTTTTACCTTGGCGTCTTTGCCCTTTTTGTGTCTCAGATAATAGAGTTTAGCCTTGCAAACATCGCCCCTTTTCAGCACCTCGATCTTATCAACCGAAGGTGAATGCACGGGGAATATCCTCTCTACACCGACTCCGAAGGAAATTTTTCTCACCATGAAGGTCTCGTTGACTCCCTGTCCCTTTCTGGCGATAACGACACCTTCAAAAGGCTGAAGTCTCTCCTTGTCTCCCTCAACAACCTTTACATAGGTCCTGACTGTGTCGCCCACATTAAACTGGGCAACCTCCTTTCTAAACCTCTCTTCTACTGCCTTTATCAAGTTCATCGTTCTCCTCCGACAAAATAATTTCTTTTTGCGAGCAAAGCTCCTGCAGCATCTTTTTATCTTCGGCGCTCAATACGGCTTTTTTCAACAAGTCGGGCCTGTTCTCCAGTGTCCGTTTCAGTGCCTCTTTTCTTCTCCATTCGGCTATCTTCGCATGATTGCCGGACAGCAGCATCCCGGGAACCACCAGCCCCATAAATTCAGGGGGCCTCGTATAATGCGGATAATCGAGTATTCCCCATGTAAATGATTCCTCTTTCGACGAATCGTCGTCACCCAATACTCCGGGGCAGAGTCGGGCAACGCTGTCTATTATAACCAAAGAGGCCAGTTCGCCACCAGTCATAACGTAGTCCCCGATCGAAAGCTCCTCGTCGATGAGAGTCTCCCTCACCCGCTCATCGATTCCCTCATATCTGCCGCAGATTAAGAGTATGCGTCTCTCGTCCTGCAAGAGTTCCTCGGCGATGTCCTGGTTGTACGTCCTGCCCTGCGGACTGAGGAGTATTTTTTTCCTTGCTTCACCATCGGCGCCGATGGCTTTAAGGGCATTGAACATCGGCTCTATCTTCATAACCATTCCTGAGCCGCCGCCGTATGGATAATCGTCAACAGTCCTGTGCTTGTCAGTAGTATAGTCACGGATATCATACACTCTCACATCGAGAAGCCCGTTCCGGACAGCCCTTTTGAGAATGCTCTCGCCCAGATAAGCGTTGATGATCGATGGAAAGATAGTGACAATATCGAACCGGGTACACATAATTAAAGTCGCTGCATCCTCAAATCTACACTACTCCTGCCCGAGTGCCGGTCCAATAACAAGGGGCGTTCTCGACGAACGCCCCTTACCGTTTGTCGCTGATGATGCTCTCTATTCCAAGATCTCCAGTACGCAGCGTTTGCCGATCTTAGTTCCAGCAGCGCCGAGTATCGTTCTCATGGCGCGCGCCGTTTTACCCTGCTTACCGATCACCTTACCAAGATCGCTCTGAGATACCCTGAGTTCATAAACCGTAGTCTTCTCTCCTTCGATCTCATTGACTTTCACCTCTTCAGGCCTATCCACAAGTGATTTTGCCATCGCCTCGATCAATGCCCTCATGCGTCACCTCCACAGGATTAGAGTCAAATAGACTGGAGAGAGTTGTGAACTCCCGGCCTACATACCCGCTTTTTGCAGAAGTCTCTTTGCTGTGTCGCTGGGCTGAGCGCCCTGCCCGATCCAGTGCTTGGCGCGCTCCACGTCGACCTCTATCTTGGATGGCTCGACTAAGGGGTCATAGGTCCCGAGGATCTCTATGAACGGTCCGTCCCTTCTTGCCTTTGCATCGGCAACAATAATCCGGTAAAAGGGCCTCTTGTGCGTCCCCAGCCTTGTCAATCTGATCTTAACCAAACTAATACACCTCCTGAGCTGATTCACGTAGTTGAAAATTGTAATATATTTTACCCAAATAATTCAAATTATCAAAGGTTCGGACTGACCGAAACCGCAATCTGTCAAAAAGGAATGAACTTCGGAAGCTTGAAACCCTTCTTGCCTACACCTTTCATCATCTTCATCATCTTCCGCATTTCGAGGTATTGCTTTAAGAGCCTGTTGACGTCGGCAACAGTCGTCCCGCTTCCTATAGCGATCCTCTTTCTTCTGCTTCCGTTGATTACAGTATGATCATTTCGCTCTTTTTTCGTCATCGAGTTGATTATCGCTTCGATCTTTACAAATTCCCTTTCGTCGACCTTTATGTCCTTGATTGCCTTACCCATGCCAGGTATCATGCCTAGGATATTTTCGAGAGGCCCCATGGATCGGAGCTTCTTTAACTGGTCCTTGAGGTCGTCGAAGGTAAACCTGTCCTCGCTGATCTTGGCCTGGAGCTTCTCGGCCTCATGCTGGTCAAAGGTATCCTGTGCCTGTTCGATAAGGGTGAGTACGTCTCCCATGCCGAGTATTCTCTTTGCCACGCGGTCCGGGTAAAAGGGCTCAAGCATGTCGATCTTCTCGCCCATGCCCATAAACTTGATAGGTCTTCCAGTGACATGCCTGATCGAGAGGGCCGCCCCGCCTCGCGCATCGCCGTCCATTTTGGTAAGGATAACGCCGTCGAGCCCTATAAGGTCGTTGAAGCTCTTGGCGATATTCACCGCGTCTTGGCCGGTCATGGCATCGGCGACAAAGAGGACTTCTTTAGGCTGGACCTTCTCTTTCACTTTCTTGAGCTCATCCATCAACTCTTCATCGATGTGAAGCCGGCCGGCGGTATCGACGATCACGATGTCACGAGCGTCAAGCCTCGACTGTTTTAGGGCATCTGCACATACTGAGACGGGGTCCTTATTCTCCTTGGAATAAAAAACAGGGACGTCCAGCTGCTTTCCGAGGGCGATTAATTGGTCGATAGCCGCAGGCCTCTTGAGGTCGGCGGCAACGAGCATCGGCCTCCTGCCCTCTCTCTTGAAAAATCGCGCGAGCTTCGCAGAAGTCGTAGTCTTTCCGGATCCCTGCAGTCCGACCATCATTATTATGGTGGGCGGATTCGGCGCAAGATGTATCCTCTCGTTGGCAACACCGAGTAGCGCCGTCAATTCATCATGAACTATCTTTATGACCTGCTGCGCTGGGGAGAGGCTTTCGAGCACTTCCTTGCCTACAGCCCTTTCACGTATTTGCTGGATAAAGTCCTTGACGACCTTGAAGTTAACATCGGCTTCGAGGAGTGCTAACCGCACTTCCTTGAGCGCAGCATCGACATCCTCTTCCTTGAGGAGTCCCCTGCCCTTCAGTTTCTTGAATATAGATTCAAGCTTTTCACTTAAGCTCTCAAACATGTTTTATTTCCTTTTCCCAACTCCACCTATGTTCCCCTCCTTGCCAAGGAGGGAATTGCGGGGAGATGCAGTTACTTCAACAAAGGCTCGATTTCGGCAGCCAGCCGCTTGGCATAATCGGCGGTAATGCCGAGGTGCTTGTTCCTGATCTTCCCATCTCTGTCGATTATGACAGTCGTCGGCAGGCTGAACACATCGTACTTTCTTCTTACCTGTCCGTCATCGATCGCCATAGCGTACAGAAGCCCGTATTCCTTCTTGTAATCTTTGACCATAGCCGTGGCATCGGCACCCTCGTCAATCGATATCGCGATGACAGCAACTCCCATGTCTTTATATCTATTGGAAAAAGCTTTCAACTCCGGGGCAATCATGCGGCAGGGCTCGCACCACGTAGCAAAAAAATCTAGAACGACTACTTTTCCGCGATAATCGGCCAGGTCGACTTTTGCGCCGCTGATGTCGGTGAGAACAAACGAGGGCGCAATATTGCTCTCAGCACGCTTTGGCTCTCCATCGCTTTTTGAGCAGGATATCGCCATAAATAACGCGAAGACAATACAGGTTACTAGGGCAAGTCGTTTTGCCATCTAAACAGCCAGGATCGAAAACGTACCGTACAGCCTTATGCCAGGAGAGCGTCGATCTTTGACTTCAGCTGTGGTTTCGGCACGGCCCCGACGATCTGGTCAACCTTCTGTCCGTCCTTGAAAAAGATAATTGTAGGGATACCCATTATTTTAAACCTGCTTGCGATGTCAGCATTCTCGTCGGTGTTCAGCTTTCCGACTTTTATTTTTCCGGCATAATCTTTGGCTAACTCCTCAATGGTAGGCGCGATCATTCTACAAGGGCCGCACCATACAGCCCAGAAATCGACCATGATAACACCTTTATATTCAGTGACTTCCGGGTCCCAAGTAGCACTCGTAAGATTGACGATACCTTCTGCCATACAAAGCCTCCTTCGAAATAAATACTTGTTGAAGTATAATGGAACAACCCCCTTTTGTCAATTTGTCGAGGCAGGTTAATGGGTTAGGAAGTTAAGTGTGTTATGTCACTCTACACACAAACGACGTACAGCCTCGCCTTGCAGGCGGGCATATAAGTCGTATCTTTGATTTTGTGATTTTTGGCTTGACCTTGACAATGTTTAATTTTTTTTATTTTTGACATTGTTTGACAATTGTTCGATTTTGATTTGACAATCCAGCTTAAATATTTATATATGAACATGGTGATCCTTAAAGGGTACAAATTCCGGCTGAACTCCCTGCATGGAAGAAAGAGCACACCTTTCTAGCTGAAGCACCTTCTCAGACTCTCCAGCAGACGCTCAGAGCCCTGTTCAACGCTGTCAATGAGGCATTCGATACGGGCAACCAGAAACGGTTCGCTGTATTCAAAAAGAGAGGTCATTGAGCTAAGGCACCAATTCAGCTACAAACAGCATTGGCGTGGAGGCATCCTTGTCCTCGTTACATCGCAGTATACGAGTCAGCAATGCTCTAAGCGCAAGCATATAGATGCGGATACCAATGCAGCAAAGAACATACTATATACCTGCGCATAATTAAAGAGACACATCGGTTAGCAAACCATTCTTCCGAGAGCCTTTCAAGGGAATAGATATTGACAATTATCCA
>PMYY01000004.1 GCA_003170655.1 Nitrospiraceae bacterium | reverse complement strand
ATATTGTTCCGCAAACCCTTAGTGCTTCAGGTTACCCTTTGCACCTGCCTCAAGCTACGTGGGCGAACTACCGAACTCCCACGGTCGGACTTTAACCGACTAGTCATACGTTTTACACGGCATACCACAGTAATCCTTTTCTTCATTGATTCTAAAATGGTAATGATTTTTTTTGTAAATCATCGTTTCAAGATTTAATGACAATCAGTGAATTTTCCAGAGGCGATTTAGAATCCGAGTCCTAGGCAAAAACTATCGTTCCGTCGGCGACAGAGACGACCGGCGTGCCTGCTGGCACAAGGTAGTCTCCCACCGTGTGTAGCTGCCCAGCTAGTGTATGATTAAATATCGCCTTCTTCCCGAAGTCTTTGCCTTCAGGAAAAAGGCTTGCCGGCTTGCCAGGAGGCAGAGTGAGCTGCGCAGGTCCCTCCTTTCGCTTCAATGCCTTGTTCAGCATGTTCCGCTTGCGATGTTTCATTCGCCTCTAGGCGGGTCCACCTGGACAGTTCAGCGATGGTCAGCGCCGCGCCATTCGACAGCGCCGAACTTGGTGTCGCCAAGTAATGTGTAAACAAGGCTGACGGTTCCCGCACTCTGGTGACTGGCGGCCCGATCTGGATAGTGTGCATCCCGAACGGAGGCGAGGTATTGGAGCCCGAGGGCATGACGGCCGTAAATGCGAACGGTGAATCCCGAGTTCAGGCGATAGATGGTTTCTCTTCCCCCTGGATCATCGCCACCCACGCCAGTCAAATAATACGCGCGTCCTGTCAAGTCGAACATGGCTTTGTCGCCAAGGATGAGGCGGAGTGCGAGGAGTCCTTGTGGGGCGATGCCGTAGTGATAGTCGCGGTCACCCACTTGGGTGACATTACCGGCTGCAGCGTAACCGACCCCCCCGAGGACCGAGCCTTGGAGCGCTACCGCTGGCGAGAGCCACCATTGATAGGTAGTACCGAGAGAGAGGGAGGTGCTTGAGACGCGGAAGATGTGCGGCGATATGTAGTCATAGCCTCCATAGAGGCCCCATATCCCTCGATAGGAATCGCCGGCCTCGTAGTCCTTTCCGATGAGGAGTCCCCGGACGATGACGTTATCAAAGGGGTTATGAACGTTGCCAAGGCTGGTGAATTCAAAATTAAAGTAATCGAAAGGACGCGCGTAGGTATAGCCAGGCTTCCCAGGGAGCCCGTAAGACATGGTAAAGTCCGCTGTCTCCACGGTACTTTTACTTATACTGGAGCTGTTCTGGTTATTCTGGTGCGAATTCAGACTTGCGCCGAGCTGCAGGCGCCAAAAGGTAGCTGGATTATGGCTTGGGAACACTGATTTGAACCGGTCTCCATAGGCAAGGCGATTGATACCCGTGGGCGGCGAGAGTACCGCTGCCCCCAGCTCTTGCCAGAACCCGGGGTTGCCGCCATCGCCTTCGAGCACTAGACTTGCCATCCGAAAGAGTGCCTCCCCGAAGAAGGTTCCGCCAATGCCAGTGGCGATTTGGTCATTGTAGGATGGGTGTGTGGTCTCCCCGCCTGTTTCCCAGAGAAAGCTGCCCACATTGGTATAAAGAAGCGACTCCCAGTAATTGAGGCCGGCTGACCGTGCGAATCCATAGTACACAGATCCCGAGTACGGATGCATGAACTGGTTCATGGCGAAGGAGTCCTGGTCGACACCCCAGGGCCCGCGGGTCACATGGTTCCCGAAGGTTGACAGGTTTGATTCGTAGACTTTTTTCCCTCCTTCTACNNGCTGGGATGAGGTAGCTCTTGCCTGTACCCGTCTCCCAATTCAGGGTCTGTGGCGTCGGCACGAGCCTTTTCTTTAACCCCGTATCCCTGCTCATAAAGATATCTACGGTCCGGTTCGGGGTCATATCTGAAAGATCAATCACATCTGGTGCCGATATCTTGCTGTATACAGGACTTGACGCTTCGATGGTGTAATTCCCCATGGCTGTTATATTCACTATATAGTTACCGGACACATCAGTAATCGCGGTTCCTGCCAACGTACCGGTACTTAAATCTTTTACCGTGATGACCACCCCTTGAATACCCTGATTGGTTGAAAGATCCTTTACGGAACCTGAGATACCGCCTTCTTGAGCAAATGCCCAGCTACTAACAGCGATTACTATCACCACGTGGAATACGAAAAAAAACGCCTTTAATGTTTTTCTTGCACGTTGCATGATTTCTCCTTTATTTCCACATTAAATACAATGCCGCTCACAGCCTGGATACCGAAATAATTAGAACCTATCTCAAAATCGTTTGAGTAGTATTCATATGGACGCAAGCTGTACAAGACCGAGGAAATTCTCGGCATATTATTCCCATTGAAGAAGGAGTCGACGATGCGACTGAAGCCAAGCAAAGAAGCGCTCCACTATCCATCGTCTCTTATATCGGCGAAGTTTTCTTCCGTCCTGCGTCTGTTCTTTAACGCGCTTGCTTTTGTGCGGAGCTATCATATCGATATCTTGTTTGCCAAGATCTTCATCCAGGTCGTCGCTGTCATATGCCTTGTCGCCAATAAGCTTCTCAGGCTTCGCTTCGATCATGTAAAAATCAAACGTCAATTGGACCAAAGTCACTTCATGATGATTCGCTGCATGCGTACAGACCGCAAGAGGAAGCCCATGCCTATCAATGATTCCCATGATCTTCACACCCTTGCCACGCTTGATCTTGCCGATGTCTGTACCACCGCCTTTGGCAGAGGAAACGGTGGCATCGATAAAGCTTTCCCGCTCATCTATCTCTCCTTGCTCTCAGCGCATTGGCAAGGCTTGTCAGGACATTACGAACCACTTCGTTTCTGCACCAGTGTTGAAAACGACGATGAACTGTTTTGTAATTCGGAAAGCTCTGAGGCAGCATGTGCCACTGTGCTCCAGTATTCAGTATCCAAAGAACAGCGTCCAAAACCCTACGTGTAGGAACTGGTTTTCGACCAGCACGGCCATCGGGAATGTTCTCCTCAGGAAAGTGCTCTATTATTAATTCCCATTGTGCATCACTCAAGCGCATCTTTTTATGATACATCATTTTAATTTTGAGATAGGTTCTAGTAAGGAGCCCAATCCCAGAAAAGCTTCAATCCGACTTTCATATTCTTCAGCATTGTATTGTCCTCCCGAAGTTAAGGAATATCCCATTACGATAATCATTGTTACTGTCTAATAACAACTGCCACCTAACTTCCCATCGCTTATAATGCTGTCAATATAGACGAGGCGGAGAAGCTATTTTGTACACTACACTCATCCCCGACATTATATACTAGGGCATATCACTAGAAGTCACACAGAGGGAACGGGTTATATTGCGCCCGGCCACTTTGGCTTGATACATCGCAATATCAGCCCACTTGAGAATGTCTTCCTGGCTGGCTTCGTGATCGATAAACAGCACCAAGCCTATACTCGCCGTGCAATGATGTTCCACCGTGGTTTCTATATTCCCATCATACTTGCACGTCAGCAAATATGGTTCGGCCAGAGTGATGCGGATCTTTTCTGCAACAATGCCGGCCTGGGCAACTGATAGTTCTTTATCCACATCCAAGTCGCTGAGCATTACCACGAACTCATCACCGCCAAAACGCGCAACAGTATCCATTTCACGCACGCAACGGGTGATGCGATGCGCCACTTCGATCAGGAGCAAATCGCCCACATTATGCCCGTGCGTATCATTGAGCGACTTAAAGTTGTCCAAATCCAGGAACATCACCGCGCCATAACGGCCACTGCGTTTGCTAACGGCCTGCGCCTGTCCCAGGCGGTCGTTTAAGAGGCGACGATTAGGAAGCTGTGTCAGGGTATCATAGAAGACTAAGTTGCGGATATGATCCTCGGCTTCCTTTTCCTCGGTGATGTCCTCTGTTATTCCCATCAGTCTTTCAACGCCGCCATTCTTGTTTCTGATGGGAACAAAACACGACTTTAATATCCGCCCACGAGGCCGCTAGCCTTAAACTTGAAGTTGCAGATTTCCCCTGCATAAGCCTTGGCAAGCAATGCCCCTATGCGTTCCCGGTCGGCGATGCTGACTACGTTCAGATATAAAGATCCTTTTACCTCTCTTTCCTCTTTAATTCGCCGCATAAGAAGCCCTGCCCAGTTCATGGAGATTATCCTGCCATCCATGTCTATCTCATGTATGCTCATGGGAGAGTTGTCAACGATCAATCGGTTACGGTTTTCGCTTTTTCGCAAGGCACGGGTAATTTTCTCGTTTTCCAGCGATGCTGCTTCCAGTTCCGCAGTCCGGCGGCGCACCTGATTTTCAAGAGTAATCGCGGTATGGAACAAGTTGAAGTCAGACCCCTGAATGCTTGCGTTGCGTTCGGCACGATTCATCAGTACTTGGATGATCTTGTTCAGACGTACTATTTCGGCCTGCAAAGCCTGTTCATTCGCGCCGGACATCGGATTCACTTGTTCAGTCATCGCGCGGTTCCTTATTTGATTCTGGAGCAGAGACGATGGTAATCTATGCTTTTTACCACGGCATGGCACTATAATTGCTATGGAGATTTAAACATGAATATCAATGAGTATCATAGCTTTTGTCATTTGCGGCAGGGAGAAATGGAAGGTCGCGACTATGTAATTAGAGTCTGTTTATAAATT
>PMYY01000059.1 GCA_003170655.1 Nitrospiraceae bacterium | reverse complement strand
CACTGTGAGCATGATAAAGATTTCATCAGAATAGCGAAGCTTTGATATATAATTAATACAAGACGTATCTCAGGGGGGCGTTATGGAGACTATCCGGAAATTCTCAGCCAAAAATGGCATGGAGATCATTCTCCGTCCAGCTTCTCCCGATGATTCGTCCGGGATCATAAAAACGCTGAAATCACCGGCGCCGGAGCGCAGCTACGTTTTGACCGAGCATGGAGGCAAGAGTGTTCAGTCGGAAAGAAATTATCTGAAATCGTTGAACACCGAGAAGAACCTTCTTCTTGTTGCAACTACAGGCAGTGAAGTCATCGGTACCCTGGCAGCTCTGCAGGCCGACGAGGGCAGGAGGCCAGAGTCATTCAATATCGCTCATATCGGGCTGCATATTATGGAAAGTTACCGTGGTTTTGGAATCGGATCTCAAATGCTCGAATACTCCATCGAATGGGCACGTGAACATGGTTTTAAGATAGTCGATGCTTGCATTTTTACGACGAACACGATCGCTCCGAATATCTTCAAAAAGGCTGGGTTCGCCGAGGAAGGCAGTAAGACGAGAAAGGTCCGGTTCGGAAAAGAATGCATCGCCGAGGTCTCCGTCGTGAAATGCCTCGATTGACTATCCTTCTTTTCCGTATTCTCTGTTTTGTTCTATTATTTGCCTTTGTTTCATGCTCCGCCCGCAATCGCCTTGACGATTATCTATATTGCCGGCTGAATTCGAACCCTGCCACTCTCGATCCGGCGCTTATTACCGACGTTCAGGCATCCGTGATTGCGGCAAAGCTGTTCAACGGCCTGGTGAAGCTGGATGACCGTCTCAATGTCGTCTCCGATATCGCAGAGCGCTGGGAGGTATCAAAAGATGGCAGGACCTATCGCTTCTACCTGAAAAAAGGCTTTTTATTCTCTACCGGACGCGAAGTGACTGCGCAGGACCTCAAGTATTCCTTCGAGCGCATACTTAAGCATGCTACCAAAGCTCCCAATGCCTGGATCTTTGATAACGTGGCAGGTGCAAAGTCCTTCAGGGAAGGCAGGACTGGCGGCGTAGAGGGCTTCGGGGTCATCAATCATTACGAATTTGAGATAAATCTTACATTACCTTTTTCGCCCTTTCTCAAGATGCTGACTATGACTCCCGCGTATGTTGTTCCGAGGGAGATAGTAGAGGCCAGAGGCGCGGACTTTGCCTCTAATCCATCTGGGACCGGACCTTATTTCCTTGATAGCTGGATGCCTAATCAACAGGTCGTATTGAAGCGCAATGACAGGTACTCCGGAGGCGCTGCGCGGTTGAAAGGCATTGTTTTCAGGATCATAACGGAAGACCTGACTGCACTTACCGAATTCGAGCTGGGGAATATCGATATCCTGCTGGTACCTTCATCGGCTTACCAGAAACTTAAAAATGATGCCAAATGGAACCCGTACATCGAGTCCATTCAGGGCCTGAACACATACTATCTCGGCCTCAATACTTCGAGGCCTCCTCTGGATGCCCCGGTATTAAGGAAGGCGATAAGTCTTGCTGTCGACCGCAAGAAGATACTGGAGACATTCTATGAAGGAAGGGGAAGGCTGGCCGAAGGTCCGGTGCCTGATCTGCTCCGCACCTGGGGTTCGGACAAGAACACGAAGGTGATTGATTACAATCCGGCCATGGCAAGGCAAATCGTCAAAGAGCATGGCCTTACCGGTACAAGGCTGACGTTATATGTTGCGGCGGACCAGGATGCTGTCGATCTTGCGGAGATTATCCAGGGATACCTGGCCGATGCGGGCCTGACCGTAATTATCAGGCAGCTTGAATGGAGCGCCTATAAATCAGCCATTAACAGGGGCGAGCCGGATATGTTCTGGCTAAGCTGGTGGGCCGATTACCCGGATGCTGAAAACTTTCTGTTCCCGTTGTTCGACTCTGCAAATCTCGGGCCGGCGGGCAATCGCACTAGATATGTAAATAGGGATGTTGACCACCTGATCGAGCAAGGGCAGCATTCGGTGGAACAACGTCAACGCGATCGTATCTATCAGAAAGCGGAAGAGAAAATCATAAGCGACGCACCGTGGGTTTTCTTCTGGCATAAAACGGACTATGTAATAAGACAGCCATGGGTGAGCGGGTTCAAGGGTTACCCGATCTACAATATGGACAAGGGGATGGATGTGCAATTGAGGAAGCACAATCATTAAGATATATATATTCAAGCGCATCATCATCCTGTTGCCGCTGCTCCTGGGTGTTACTTTCACTGCTTTTTGCCTGCTGAGAGGGCTACCTGGAGACCCCGTCTACTCAATGGTTGGAGAGCGGGCAACCCCGGAGACTATCGAAAGCATAAGGAAGGAAATCGGCGCGGACAAGGGCTTTGCTGCCCAATACCTGGGCTATCTCAAGCTTATCGTAAGCGGCAACTTCGGGAGGTCCTACTACTCCAATCGCGACGTTCTCAGCGACATAGCCGCAAAGCTACCGAATACCATAAAACTGGCTTTTGCTGCAATGGCTATAGCCGTTCCATGCGGCATGACGGCAGGCATGATCATGGCTTACCGAAAGGGCAGACTTTCCGAACGACTCTTCAGCATGATCTCGATCGGTGGGTTGAGTCTGCCGGTCTTCTGGGTCGGTCTTATGGCAATGCTCATATTCAGTCTGCAACTTAAGCTTCTTCCTCCATCCGGAACTGGAGGCCTGAGATTCCTCATCCTTCCGGCTTTTGTCCTTGCAGTGCCGGCCTTATCTTCTCTTGCCAGGGTCGCGGCTGCAACCATCGAGGAGACGATGGGTTTGCCGTATGTCAGGACGGCAAAGGCAAAAGGGCTTGTCCCGATGAAAATAGCGGCTGTCCATGTTCTGAAAAATGCGCTTATCCCAATAGTAACAATTATAGGGCTCGACTTCGGCAGCTACCTGAGCGGGGCTGTGGTGACTGAGACCATATTCGGATGGGACGGGATAGGGCGTTTCACCATGGAGGGCATCATAATGCGAGACTATCCGGTGATCATGGGATGCATCATAACATGCACTGCGGTCTTCGTCATAGTTAACATGCTCACCGACATACTCTACCATTATCTCGACCCGAGGATACGGTTCCATGGCCAGGATAGGTAATGTATATTTCTTAATCGTAATTTTCATATTTGCGCTTTCCCTGGCGGCACCGCTGATGCCCCTGCATGCCCCGGAGAAGATAGATCTCGATTCCCTTCGGGAGCCTCCCGGCCTGAATCATCCTTTCGGTACTGACCATAAGGGCAGGGACATTTTATCACGGGTAATTTATGGCGCAAAGATATCGATCAGCGTTGCAATCGCTGCCTCATCCACATCATGTCTCGTCGGGTCGCTTGTCGGCCTGACGGCCGGATATTACGGCGGCAGGATAGATACCGTGCTTATGACCATCGTGGATTTTATTCTCTCATTTCCTGCGCTACTCTTGGCGATAGCAGTGTCAGTCGTGCTGCCACCGGGCATATACACGGCGATGATCGCTTTGTCCGCGGCCGGCTGGACATCGTTCGCCAGACTCATACGGGGGCAGGTGCTGACAATCAAAGAACTCTCTTTTGTGGAGGCAGCGAAGGCCATCGGCTGCAGTGATGCGAGGGTTCTTTTTGTCCATATAGTGCCAAATTGCCTGCGAGTCGGGTTTGTCATGATAGGAATAAAGATGGGAGGATTTATAATCGCCGAAGCGACGCTGGGGTTTCTGGGCCTTGGCGTACAGCCTCCGGCCTCTTCGTGGGGAGCGATGATCAGTTCGAGCCGGGCATATATCCTGACAGCACCGTGGACGGTGTTTTTCCCCGGCCTGATGATAACAGCCACGGCCTTTTGCTTCAATCTCTACGCCGAAAAGTTGAAGGCGAGATATGACCTGGGAGCGATAAAGAATTCCGTGTGACCATGAAGCATTCCGGCACATAAGCCGTCAGGTAATTAATATGTCCTGCGCTCCATACATCTGTATATAAACTCATTAATCTTTGTTGATTTTCAATATCTGTATCAGGTTGCTGTAGTTGTCGGTCCATACGCGGAGGTCTTTACGTGAGCTGAGATCGGCAGCGACTTCCTTAATTTCCGGGACATCACAAAGGTTGCGAGTGGAAGTCATCAAGACCCAATCGGAGCCATATATCTCCTCATCATCGTTTTCTTTATTGGTGATCAAAATGGCTCTCTTATTCAATGCCGACCTCATCCGATCGATGACGGGCGCGAGGTCGAGATGAAGGTTCGAGATGTGAAGCGCAAGTATGCCGTCAGGTTTGAGGTGCCGGAAATAGAGCTGAAGCGCTTCTATAGTGAGCAGATGAACTGGAATTGAGTCGCTCGAAAATGCATCTACTACCAGCAGGTCATAGTGCTGATCGGTCTCCTGTTCCAGCAGGAGCCTTCCGTCGCCTATCAGTACTTCGACTTTTCCTCGGCAATCGGAGAGATACGAAAATTTCTGCGTTGCAACTTTTTCTACAAGAGGATTGATGTCATAGAAGCGATAGATATCTCCGGGTCGGGCGTATGCAGACAGCGAACCGACGCCGAGTCCTATGATTCCAACGCGCCTCGGGCCTTGTGGAAGGTGTTTGATTGCCAGTCCGATTCCTGACTCGGGTGCGTAATATGAGACAGGCTTCACGTGCCTTTTAGGGGCCTGGAACTGTATTCCATGGATGATTGTTCCGTGGACAAGACTGCGGTATGCGTCTTCGGTGCCTTTTCCATATTCATCGACCTTTAGACCGCCGTAGAAATTGCGGGCGAGCAGAAGTGATTTTTCGGTAAAGGAGTGTATGTAATAGCCGGAGGCGATAAATACTCCGGCTATTACAGCGATGCAGACGACATCTGTAAGCCGCCTGTTTCTGAAATTGACTGCAAACAGCATGACCGCGCAAAAGCATAATGCAAGGGCGAGTTCGAACGGCCCGGGAAGCGCATTCGGCACGACAATACCGACCAGGACTCCGCCTAATGCGCCGCCTATCGAGATCATCAGGTAAAAAGAAGTCAGATATTTCGGCGCCGGCTTTCTCATTGCCAGTTCTCCATGACAGAACATGCAGCCGGCGAAGAGCCCTGCGCAGAAGAGCGGAATCGTGATCGCTATACTGTTCTTCTGGTGCCATGTCGCTAGGGCATAAGATATGCCGCCTAGAACGACCGCGATTATCCATACATACCACGTCCTGCGATACCAGCCGCTGCGGTCGAAGCAGAGGGTGAAACTGAGCAGATAGAGGCTCAGTGGCACTATCCAGAGAAACGGGATTGACGCCAGGTTCTGGGTCAGGTAATTCGTTGTTGCGAGCAGCAGAACCGAAGAACATGTTGCCAGCAGCAACCATGGGGTTTTTCGGAAGTTTCGGGTGGAAAGGGTTCTTCTTCCATAGCCCGAACTGTCATGTCCGACCGTAGAAGCCCATTGTGCCGGGCTTTGCGGCCGAAGAGCGCCGTGCCTATGCAGGCTGCGGCAAAAGCGATATATGCAGCGGACCAGCCGTTGGATTGCTGCGACAGTGTTAGTTTCGGCTCTACGATTAGTGGGTATGCCAGCAGGCCAAGCAATGATGCAAAATTTGAAAGTGCAAACAAGCGGTACGGCATAGCCTGCTGATACGATTTTGAAAACCAGCTCTGAAGCATGGAGTGGTTGTCGAAAGCAGGAAATAAGGCGCGCCGACCGAAGTCAGCAGCAGCAACAGCAGCTGCAGGCTTGGATCCGACTGTCCTGACATCAAATGCCGGTTCGGCGCTATGGGCAGAACCAATATGCTAAGAGCGAGCAGCGCAACGTGTGTCGATATCTGCCTTGACGGCTTCAGATTATTGATCAGCCAGTGAGCGTAAATATATCCGCCCAGAAGCACCAGTTGAAAGAAGAGCATGCAGGTGATCCAGACAGATGCGGCTCCCCCGAACCATGGCAGGATCATCTTGGCTATCAGAGGCTGTACCTGGAAGAGCAGAAAGGCACTCAGGAAAATAGTGGAGTAATAAAGAGCTTTACCGGACAAATAGTCCCCCGTTCATGAAAGAATGTTGGTGATTTTCCGATAAAAAGGTGACTGTTGTCAACTTGACCCATCTTCTACAGCAGGTAA
>PMYY01000064.1 GCA_003170655.1 Nitrospiraceae bacterium | reverse complement strand
TTGAGGAATTTGCCGATGTATGGTTCTAATTTATTATCAGACATTGTGCGTCCTTTTGTGGAAGCATCACCATGTGGATGCCCTATTCCGATTACGCTTTTTTAGGGCAGCTACTTATGCCCCCTGCAATTCATTCTCCAAGATCATACTCTCTTTCGAGCATCTGCATGTAATCATTCCATTGCCCGATCGCCGTCTCAGCCATCCTTTGCCGGCGCAGCCGCTTGTCCCGCAAGCGCGGCATACCATCCTCTGCAGGAAGCAAGCCGAAATTTATGTTGCTGGGCTCGAAATGGTTCGGGTCCGAATCGACGAGATGTGCGACAAGGGATCCATGTGCCGAAGCTCTCGGGGGAACAGGAAAGTCCTTTCCCAAGACCCTGAGTGCAGCCGCAATCCCCGCCAGGAGCCCGATAGCGGTAGATTCGATATATCCCTCGACTCCAGTAATCTGCCCGGCGAAATAGACCTTATGCGGACGAGCATTGCAATGAGTCGCTGCATCCTTTAAGGACAGGTCTTGGTTTAGATGCTTAGGTGAATTGATGTAGGTATTCCTGTGAATACTGCCGAACCTGTAAAAGTCTGCATTCTGAAGGCCTGGAATGAGTCGGAAGACCCGCTTTTGTTCAGGCCATTTCAGGCGTGTCTGGAATCCCACCATATTGTACGCGGTCCTCTCCCTGTTTTCAGTCCGCAGCTGGACAACTGCATAAGGTATTTTCCCCGTTTTCGGATCTGGCAGTCCGACCGGTTTGAGCGGACCGAACCTGAGCGTGTCCCTTCCCCGCCGGGCCATCACCTCAACGGGCATGCATCCTTCGAAGACCTTGAGGTCCTCGAAATCCCTTGCAGTGACTGAATCGGCCTCAATCAGGGCGTCGAAGAAGTTATCGTATTCCTCTTTGCTCATGGGGCAATTCACGTAGTCGTCTCCGCCTTTGCCGTACCTGGATGAACGGTAAATTTTCGACTCGTCAATGCTGTCTGCATCCACAATCGGCGCGATCGCGTCGTAAAAGTGGAGGTGCTCCTCTCCGACCACTTCCCTGATCACATCTGCCAGGGGGCTTGAAGTGAGAGGTCCGGTGGCGATAATAACAGTCTGCGCGAAGGGCAATGAGATGATTTCCTCCCGGACAATTTCTATTAATGGATGTCTTTCGACAGCCTCTGATATAACCGATGAAAATAGTTCCCGATCAACCGCAAGGGCCGTGCCGGCCGCGACCTCTGAACTCTCAGCAGCTCTTATTACCAGCGATCCCGCTATTTCAAGTTCTTTCTTCAGCAGTCCAGGTCCTGTAGATATCTCTTTCGACCGCAGAGAGTTTGAACAGACCAGTTCTGCAAGCCCGGATGTTTTATGCGCCTCAGTCATCCTGAGCGGCCTCATTTCATATAAGCGCACCTTTATGCCGAACCTTGCTGCCTGCCACGCCGCCTCGCAGCCCGCAAGACCTCCGCCGATAATCTCGATTTCTTCATTCATGATGTCATATTGATACCTTTCCGGGGAAACAAAGAGTACTCTCTTCTATCTATTATTGACAGCGCCGCCAAACTACTGCTATAAATAATAACTTATGCTGAACAAAACTGAAAAGATTTGGATGGACGGAAAGATGGTGCCATGGGAAAAGGCCAACGTCCACGTCCTTACTCACACTTTACATTACGGCCTCGGGGCATTCGAAGGCATTCGCTGTTACAACACATTAAACGGTCCGGCGATCTTCCGGCTCGACGAGCATGTTGAGCGTCTCTTCCAGACCGCGCACATCTTTCTCATCGATATTCCATATACCCGCGAAGAGATCTGTAATGCCATCATCAAGACCGTAAAGGTCAACAAGCTGAGAGAATGCTACATCCGGCCCTTGGTTTATATCGGTTATGGAGCAATGGGACTTTATCCGAAAGACAATCCAATAAAGGTCGCGATCGCCGCATGGCCGTGGGGAGCATATCTGGGTGAAGAAGGTCTCGAAAAGGGCATTCGGGTCAAGGTCTCGTCATTCATTCGCCATCACGTAAATTCGAACATGTCCCGCGGCAAGGTCTGCGGTTATTACGTCAATTCCCAACTCTCCAAGAAGGAAGCCGTCTCAGGCGGCTTCGACGAGGGTTTGCTTCTCGACACAGAAGGCTATGTCTCGGAGGGCAGCGGCGAGAACATCTTTATAGTGCGCAACAACGTGCTCAAAACAACGCCACTCACTTCAATACTTGAAGGCATAACTCGCGACAGTATTCTAAGACTTGCATGCGACCTCGGAATTACGGTAGCGGAGCAGCGATTCACCCGCGACGAGATATACATCTGCGACGAAGCTTTTTTCACCGGCACCGCGGCTGAAGTGACACCCATTCGAGAACTCGACAACAGGACCATCGGCAAAGGCAAGGCAGGACCGGTTACAAAGAAGCTGCAAGCCGCTTTCTTCGATATCGTAAAAGGCAAAAACGCTAAATACGAATCCTGGCTTACCTGCGTTTAAATCTAAACCGCTAACTTTTTATTTCCTTCTCTTTAATCGAGATATAAGACATGGTCCGTCCTTGCAACTGCTCATTCCATCTCAACCTGATTCCCCATAATTGCTGCATAATTGATTTTTGTCCTTCTAATTGCTTCCGGATACGATTAAACATATGCTTTATGAGCGTGTCATGGGAATGGATGTCAAAATAAATCGACACTAAACGGCATTTGAGAGATTGTCCCATCAATTTTGACGACGGGTTAAAGGTGATTGCATGAATAAGAAAATACAGTTATCTCTAATATTGACCGTGCTTCTGTTGTCTGCCGGCTATGCATCCATATTGCTCACCGGCAGCGGCATCGAATATACTCATTAGCTTCTCTTATACAAACCAATAATTCGAGTTTCCGCAACGATGTGTTCTCCCATGGCTTTTTCAACGTGCGCCTTTGTCGCATTGAAATCAAGCGCGAGAATAGTGTCCAGAGCATAGAGTTTAAAGAAATACCGATGCGTTCCAGACGGCGGGCATGGACCTCCGTAGTTGTGTTTGCTAAAATCGTTGAGGCCCTGGTTCGCGCCATTCGGAACTGAGTGTTCCTTTATCTCTAGCGTTTGTGGGTCGATATTCCAGACGACCCAATGTACCCATGTTCCAGCCGGAGCATCAGGGTCGTCAACAATCAATGACAGCGACTTCGTCCGTGCAGGAACATTAGCAATCAATAGCTGCGGATTGACATCAGCTCCATCACACGTAAATTTTTTGGGAATAAAGCCGTTGTTCTCAAAGACAGGACTTGTTATTTGAAATCCACTCATTTTGAGCACCTCGCCATTACCGATGATATTTTATGAATGAAATATGGGACTGAAAAGCGCAATAGCAACTGCCAATAATCGGTCTAAAAAGCACTTTTTATTACTCCTCCATCGACCCGTAATGGAGCGCCTGTAGTCGCTGACGCAATCGGGCTGGCAATATAGGTCACCATGGCTGCCACTTCCTCAGACGTTGCGAATCGCTTGATGAGCGAAGTCGGCCGGACCTTACTGAAGAATGCCTGTTCGATCTCCTCGATAGACTTTCCTTCAGCCTTTGAAAGTGCCTCAATAAAATTACTTACCCCCCGAGACTTTGTGGGACCAGGGAGAACACTGTTAACTGTGATACCCGTGCCCGCCACCGCCTCGGCCAATCCGCGAGCGACCCCAAGAAGAGCTGTTTTCGTCACTCCGTAATGGATCATTTCAGCAGGTATCTGAACGCCGCTTTCACTTGAAACAAAGATAATGCGACCCCAGTTTCGGCGCCTCATTCCTGGCAGGAAGAGTCGCGACAACCGCACTCCGCTCAAAACATTAACTTCAAACAAACGTCGCCAGTCATCATCCGAAATATCCTCGAACGTCCTTGGCTCGTAAATGCCCAAATTATTAACCAGTATTTCAACATCCGGATACTCTCGGGCGACCTCGTAAGCCGCTTCGGCAGTGCCCAGATCGCCTGCGAATCCGAAGAGATTACAGTTAGTTTCTTCTCGCAGACGCGCCAACGCAGCCTCAACAGATTCCTTTGAGCGACCGTTAATTATAACGTGCGCCCCTTCCCGGGCCAGCGATTCCGCAATCGCGTAACCAATCCCGGCAGTGCTGCCGGAAACCAGAGCTAGCTTATTGGTCAACATTAGATCCACTGTTCCCTCCTTCGGTACATATTGGCACTTGAAGTATTGTCGGTTTTTGTTTCGTCTCAATCAACGCCGAAACAGAATTCTCATGTTGTCTTATCAGATTATCCGATGGCCTCAGGGTTGCAGAACAATCTTCCCGTGGGCGGTCGACTCCATTACCTCGTGATGGGCCTGAGAGGCGTCTGACAATGGAACAATCTTCCCCACTACCGGGTTAAGGGTCCCGTTTTCAAGGCCGGCAGCCAATGCTGCGTAAATAGCTTTTCTTTCCTGATCAGAGGCCTTCAGAATGACCATGCCCAGGATCGTCCCGTTTCGACCCATGAGATCGCGTGGATCAATCTCAACTTTGCCGCGGCTGCCTATGACAACTACTCGGCCGTTTTCAGCTAGCAGGGGAAGATCATTGCCGAGATTGAAGTTCGCCAGCATTTCAAGTATTACGTCGACTCCGCTGCCTCCAGTGATGTCCATTACCTGTTGTAAATGAAGTGGATCGCGGTGGTTGACAGCATAGTGTGCGCCCTGATCGATTGCAAGCTTACGGCCTTCATCTGTCCCCCCTGTTGCGATAACCTTCATTCCGGATGCGCGGGCGAGCTGGACCGCAGCAGTGCCGACTCCGCCGCTCGCCCCATGGACAAGAATGAAATCTCCCGGGATCACCCTGGCACGATGGAAGAGGGCGTGATAGGCAGTCGAATAAGGAACGCCTACACCTGCTCCTTGTTCAAAAGATAGGCGTTCGGGGAGCGGATGCACCTGGCTTACTAGGCATTTGGCCTTTTCAGCGTAAGCACCAGTGATTGCGCCCCCTATATATATACGGTCTCCGACAGTCATACCCGTTATCCCTTCTCCGACAGATTCGATCACACCGGCACCGTCCATGCCCGGAGTATACGGCAATACAGAATTCCCGGCATAAAGGCCAGCGCGTATATATGTATCAACGGGGTTTACCCCAGCTGCAAATAATCTAACGATGACTTCACCCTTGCCGGCGCGAGGGTCTGCGACTTCATCAATCTTCATTACCTCAGGCGGGCCGAATTGTCGAACATTGATTGCTTTCAAGATCGCCTCCTTAATTAGTAGGCATGCATCCGCATAGATATCTCACAGATTATCATAGTGCATTCCGATCCGCAAGATAAGTGTTCGACAAGACTTCTTTTCCGATTTCGCAATCGCACAAAAAAAGGGGTGACCGACATATAGCCGCTCACCCCTTATCTTTTTTAATTATTGTCTATTTCAGTTTAAGAGCTTCTGCTGCGCCCTTCAGATCGTCGTCGGTAAGGGGCTTGTGCATGGCCTTCTTCGGACCTTCCCTCAGAGTCTTGGTAAGATCGGCGGCTGTGGCTATTTTGGCCTTAGCTACCATCTTGTCGACAGTCTTTTCACCCTTGTGGCACTTTTCGCACTTCTCCAGACCTGCCGCAAAACCAAAAGAGGCAAGACCCAGAACAAAGATCACTGCTACTACTACTGCGAGTACCTTCTTCATCAAATTCACCTCCTTTTAAAATGAGATTAATGGCAGTCTACCTGCCGTTCGCGTCCCGATGCTCGTATTTCCAAATTATCATTTGCAAATACGACACCCATAATTTAAGCATATTTTTCACTGCTTTTGCTACATATATATTATTTCTTATCCTCTTTTGGGGAAAGTGGTCCCCTTTTACGAAAGACAGCTATTTACCCAACTTCTCTTTGAGTAAGTCATTGAGCATCTTCGGGTTCGCCTTGCCTTTTGTCGCCTTCATCACCTGGCCCACAAAGAATCCCATCAACTTTTCATCACCGGCTTTGAATCGCTCCACCTCGCTCGCGCTCTTCGCCAGTACGTCGTCGACGGCCATCTCGATCTCACTAGTATCACTGATTTGCACAAGCCCCTTTTCCTTGACGATATCCCCGGCGTTCTTTCCTGTCCTGTACATCTCTTCAAAGACCGTTTTGGCGATCTTGCCACTTATCGTATCGTCATCGATAAGTTTCAGCATGCCGACCATCTGCGCGGGACCAAAGAGCAATGCGTCGACCGACTTATTTTCTTCATTGAGTAAGCGCATCAAATCGCCCATCATCCAATTCGCAACCACCTTGGGCTGTCCGCCCGCTTCAACTACCCTTTCGTACCAATCGGCAATCGCCTTCTCGGATGTGAGCAGTTCAGCATCATATTCCGGAAGACTGTGCTGCCCGATAAAACGCTTTCGTTTTTCGTCCGGCAGCTCCGGCAACTTAGCCTTTATTTCATCAATCCACTCCTGACTGACCAGTATCGGGGGAAGGTCCGGTTCAGGAAAATAACGGTAGTCATGGGCTTCTTCCTTTGATCGCATAGAACGGGTTACTCCGGCCGCGGAATCCCACAGTCTTGTTTCCTGTATTATCCTTCCACCGTCTTCGATTACGCTGACCTGCCTTTTTATCTCGTACTCAAGGGCCTTCTCCACAAACTTGAATGAGTTGATGTTCTTCAGCTCCGCCCTCGTTCCGAACTCATTTTGCCCCACCGGCCTTATTGACACGTTCGCGTCGCACCTGAGGGAACCCTGCTCCATGTTGCCGTCACAAACCCCAAGATACCTGAGGATTGCCCTAAGCTTCTTCATATATTCGGACGCCTCCCCGGGACTTCTGAGATCAGGCTCCGAAACGATCTCCATCAAGGGCACGCCGGTACGGTTAAGGTCAACAAAGCTATGATCGCCCCGCTCCTCATGTATATTTTTCCCGGCATCCTCCTCCATGTGGATCCTTGTGATACCGATCCTCTTCACTTCATCGTCGACCACTATTTCGACAAAACCATTTTCACAGAGCGGCAGCTCGTACTGACTTATCTGATAGTTCTTGGGAAGGTCGGGATAAAAATAATTCTTCCTTGCGAATCTACTGTAGGGGGCAATCCTGCAATTTGTTGCAAGGCCGGTCAGGATTGCATATTCGACCGCCTTCCTGTTCATCACTGGCAGAACGCCCGGCATGCCGATGCAGACCGGACACGTCTGAGAGTTTGGTTCCGAGCCGAATTTTGTAGAGCAGCGGCAAAACATCTTCGTCTCTGTGAGAAGCTGTGCATGCACTTCGAGGCCTATTACCACTTCGTACTTTTTCATTATTGCGCCGGTATCAACGCCGCTTTTCATAGCGAAGGCCTCCTCATGTGCCAGTCGGTGCTTTGCTCGTATGCATATGCAGCCTTCAGCAAAGTCTCTTCATCGAAATGTTTTCCGATGATCTGAAGACCAACCGGCAGATTCCCCTTTGTAAAGCCGCACGGAATCGAGATGCCCGGCACCCCAGCGAGATTAACCGAAATCGTAAAAATATCCGAAAGATACATCTGGAGCGGATCCGTGGTCTTTTCTCCAACCTTGAAGGCAGGCGTTGGAGACGTCGGGGTGACGATGACATCCACTTCTTTGAAGGCGTTAGCGAAATCATTCTTTATCAGGGTCCTCACCTGCTGGGCCTTTTTGTAATACGCATCGTAATATCCCGACGAAAGGGCATAAGTTCCGAGCATAATCCTCCTTTTGACCTCGGTACCGAAGCCCTTTGCCCTCGTTTTCATGTACATGTCTATAAGGTCCTTCCCGGATTCCCGTAACCCATACTTCACCCCGTCGTACCTCCCCAGGTTCGACGACGCCTCAGATGTGGCGAGTATATAATATGCCGCTGTCGCGAAACACGTGTGCGGGAGAGAGACTTCGACGGCCTTAGCGCCGAGAGATTCTATTTTTTTTATTGCAGTATGCACAGCCTCTTCGACATCCTTATCAATGCCTTCTATAAAGAATTCCTTGGGTATGCCGATGCGGAGACCCTTGATCTCTTTGCCCAAAGCAGCCTCGTAATCGGGTGTATCGTAAGACACCGATGTTGAGTCAAGAGGATCGTGACCCGCAATAGCTGTGAGCATTGCGGCAGCATCTGATACATCCCTGGTAATCGGCCCAATCTGGTCCAGTGACGATGCAAATGCTACCAAGCCGTACCGTGACACGCGCCCGTAAGTCGGCTTCAGCCCCACAACACCGCAAAGCGACGCCGGCTGCCTGATCGAGCCGCCCGTGTCGGAACCTACAGCAGCTATGCATTCTCCAGCGGCAACCGCAGCAGCAGAGCCGCCGCTGCTTCCTCCCGGCACGCATTCCAGATTCCACGGATTCCTCGAAGTATGAAAGCCCGAGTTCTCGGTGGAGGAACCCATGGCAAATTCGTCTAGGTTAGTCTTGCCGACCAGGATGTATAAATGCTCTTTCAACTTCGCAGTGACCGTGCTCTCATACGGCGGTATAAAATTATGTAGGATCTTTGAAGCGCACGTGGTCAATATTCCCTTGGTGCACATATTGTCTTTAACAGCGATGGGGATTCCGCTCAGAAGCGACATCCGATTTGAGATTATCGATTCCTGGGCATGCTCCGCCATCCGGTACGCCTCGTCCCTTGATACTGTTATAAAGGCCTTGACCTTATCTTCGACCGCATCGATGCGGCCGTACACATCGTCAAGCACATCCCTGACCGAGACCTCACGGTTGTCGAGAAGACGCCTCAGTTCTCGGATGTTCATCTCATTGAGTTTCAAACAGTCCTCCTGATGCTGATATAGTTGCCGCTTTTTCAAATTGAAATTTTATCACTCTGATATAATATTTGTAAATTATGGGAAATACCAATACTAAAGGCAGCAGGAGGATCCTGAGATTTGCTGCTGCTCAGGCTGACATATCAAAGAGACTCGATATATTTGTGGCTGAAGGAGCTGGCTTCACGCGTTCCCAGGCCCAAAAATTAATCAGAGAAGGACACATCTTGGTAAATGGAAAACCCGAAAGCCCGGGGTATAAAGTAAAGAATTCTGATACGATTGAAGCAAGCCTGCCCGGACAGTCTGACAGTTCACTCGTCCCCGAGGCCCTGCCCCTAGCAGTCCTTTTCATGGATGAATACCTTGCGGTTGTCGATAAGCCGGCGGGGATGGTTGTCTATCCCGCGGTAGGGCATAGCGGCGGAACTCTACTGAATGCATTGGCATATCATGCGTCTAAACTGGCCTCGATTGGCGGCGATCTGCGCCCCGGTGTCGTCCACAGGATCGATAAAGAGACCTCCGGGACCATTGTCGTTGCACTCGACGATACTGCGTACTATAATCTGGTTGAGCAATTCAGGAAGCGCTCGATTCACAGAAAGTACATCGCCATTGTATCAGGACTTTTAAAGAATGATTCCGGAGAGATCAACCTCGCTATCGGCCGTTCGGAGTCCGACAGAAAAAAAATGTCGACACGGACAAAACGAGGCAAGGAAGCAGTCACACGCTGGCAGGTGCTCAGGAGATTGAACAAGGCGACCCTCATCGAAGCGATGCTCGGCACCGGACGAACTCACCAGATACGCGTACACTTTGCGGCAATCGGCCATCCGGTGCTCGGAGACAAAACTTACGGCAGGAAAACCGAAGTCGAGATAAAAGGTAGAAAACTCCACTTCCCTCGCCAGATGCTCCATGCCGAGACACTTGGATTCGAGCATCCACATACAGGGCAGTTCATGGAATTCTGGTCACCTGTGCCCGATGACATGAAGGAATGCATCGAAAAGTTGAGTTGAGGGTTGACAACCGATCCATAAATCAGCATGTTATA
>PMYY01000094.1 GCA_003170655.1 Nitrospiraceae bacterium | reverse complement strand
TGTTAATACACTGAGCCTGGTCAACCAGAGCTTAACATGCTCGGGATTTCAATCCAGGGGTGGTTGACTTCGCCTCCTTGGTATTTAACGGCATAAGGATATAACCGTCTCCTTCTTTTTCGACCTTCAGCCCGAATTCTTTGATCCGTTCGGTCATGGGCTTTCCGAAGAGCAGGTCTAAAGAGCTTTCAGGTATGTTGAATTTTTCAGTCACATAGGTCCTGATAAAGGCGTCGTACTGCAGCATGTCGGATATCTCTTCCGCTGCAGCTTCATCGCCGCCTGCTGCCTTTTCGATGGTGTCCGCCAATTTTTGGTAGGAACAGCGTTCCTCATGATGAACAATGATATCAGTGATCAATTCCACGTCGCCGAAGAGGTCTTTTCTCCTGAGCGCCTTTGCTTCAAGGCCTGTCATAGCGTCATTGAGTTCCCAGCAAGCATAAGCTGCACACTGTGAAGGCCTCTTCTCATATATCGTGCAGCCTTCATCGCCGCTGTAGAAGAGACACTCTTCAGTGCCTTCCTTAGGCTTGATTTTGATAAGTTCGATAAAAGACTGATAGGTCTCTTCATCTCCGGGAATGGTGAAGAGTTCGCCCTCCCTGATGGTGAATGTATTGTCGAACGAAAGGATGCTAGCGCGAAACAGGTCCATATCCTCCTTGTGAAGGGACGGGGTGCTGGCCGAACAGCAGCCGCCGCAGCGGTCGCATTCGGTCTTCTTGACGAACTTCATCTTCTTGGGTTTATCACCCTCCTCATATCCCTGAGGGGTGAGGATTTCAAATTTGTCTTTCCTTGATTTGTCGGGCACTATGATCTCCTTTTCATGTTAGCAGCTATGATTTCGATAATATGTTTTACGGGCCTGTCTTTGATCCTGCTGCTGAGCTGAAGAACGCAGTTGGGGCAGGAAGTGACGATCATCTCCGGTGTCTCTGCATCCCCAGCAGCGTGGAAGGATTCGATCCTCCTCTCAAGAAGGGTGCGCGAGATGTTTCCGTGCATGAGTCTAACAGTACCGCCGAGGCCGCAGCAACCTCTGTCGGCAGGCTCGATAAGCCCGAAGCCAAGGGCCTTCAGAAGTCTTCGGGGCTCGTCTTTCAGTCCGAGGTAGTTGATCGAATGGCAAGGGTCATGGTAAATGATATTGCCAGGGTGCTCCTCCGGCCGGACCAGCGTTGCCGTCAATGACTCATCGCAGAGGAAAGCGGAAATATCTGCCGCATTGTCAATGCCTTCGCCGGTGAGCTTGATGTATTCATCCCTGATGAAATGAGTACATGTAGGGCACAGGCTGATTACCGCTTCAGCCTGAAGTTTCTTGAAGGCATTCAGGTTTTTTTCGGCCAGCATTATCGCTTCTTCCCTGAGGCCTGCTCCCAGCAACGGGGCACCGCAGCAAACCTCGCCCTTGGGCATCACAACTTCATAATCTAGAGAATTCAGCGTATGAATAAGCGACAGACCCATAGCCGGATAAAGGAAATCGACCGTACATCCGGTGAAGATGGCTATCCTGCCCTTAGGATTGGGGACTTTGTAAACAGTGGCGGCACTCCTCAGGCGGGTTTTGGGTATATCGGCACGCATCTCCTTCAGAGCCTTGAAGGGCTGAACCCAGCTGAGAGATCGTGTCAGTCCCGCATTGTCGAGAAACTTAAGGATATTGAACGCCCTGGTGGTGTCGCCGAAAGCATACTTCATGCCCATCCTGAAGAGCCAATGTCTCTTTCTGCTTCCGAGCTTCACCCGTCCTTCATAAACTGCGTCAGTAACAGATATGCCCAGCGGACACAGGGTGTTGCAGGCACCGCAGAGCAGGCAGCTGAAGATGCGTTCATCTAAAACATCGGACGGATCTATCTCTTTGTTGAACAGTTTTTTTAAGAGCGCTATCCTGCCGCGAGCGCTCATGCCCTCATTAGTGAATTCGATATTGGTAGGACAGAGGGCCTTGCAGCTGCCGCACCGAACACAGAGATCCGGCCCGGATTTCCGCAAGAGCTTGCTTTTTTCGTCCAATCTTCCGTGCTTCCGACCCTCTGCACTATCCATTGAGATTCCCGCTTCTGAATCCTTCGATGTCGACAGTGATATGCTTGAACCCGAGTTCACGGAAGCGTTGCGCGATTCGTACTCTTAAGTCAGGGTCAAGAAGCTGATCGATCTCGGTGGCCCTGACTTCTATTCTTGCAAGATCTCCGTGATGGCTCCTTACTCTCAGTTCAAAGAACCCCAACCCCCTGAGAAAGTCCTCGGCATCTTCGACTCTTTTGAGACCTTCACGTGTGATCTCCAGGCCATAGGGGAATCTCGATGAAAGGCAAGGGGCCGAAGGCTTGGACCAGGTAGAAAGACCCAGGCTCTTCGAGACGTCTCTGATCTCCGCCTTCGTGAAATCGGTCTCGATGAGGGGGCTGCGGACGCCGTGACGGATGGCGGCCTCTCTGCCAGGTCTCCAGTCCGACAGGTCATCAGTATTGCTGCCATCGGCAACAATGGCATAACCTTCGGCATCGGCGATTCTGAAAAGTTTCAGAAAGAGCTCGTCCTTACAATAAAAGCAGCGATTTGCCGGGTTCCGTGCAAAGTCGAGATTGTCGAGTTCCGCGGTAGCGATGACGCGGTAAGGTACGCAGATCAACGAAGCCATTTGTTCGGCGTGCCTGAGTTCGCTTTCGGGCATGGTTTCGGATGAAGCGATTACGGCCATGGTCCGCGTCCCTGAGTCTTTGAGCGCCTTGAGGAGGAACGTACTGTCGACCCCGCCCGAAAAAGCGAGCACGACGGATGGCATCTCTTTCAATAGGACCAGAAGTCTTTGGTATTTGTCGTTCATAAGCATTGAAGATAGCGACCGCGGGTATCCGGATTTCAGCGCGCTGAATTAGTCCGTATTACCTCAGGATTACCTGATAAAGAAGTGATATTTATTTATACAGTGGGGCGATTGCCCTGTCCGTTCGCGCAGACCGTAAGAACCCAGACATCGCGCTAAAATCCGGATACCCTCGATCACTATCTGTTTACAGTACCGAGATCTCGTAATGCTCCTGGTGGAGCTTGAAGTCCTCCTTGACGATGAGCTTGATTTTGAACGTGGACTCAAGCTCTTCGATACCGTACCGCTCCTCATCCGACAGGAGTTCGGCAACAGCCGAATTTGCCGTAATCACCGCCATCTTCCCGCCCGGCAGATTCATTTTCCTGAGTTTTCTGAATATCTCGTACGCCACGGTCCGCGCTGATTTTACGAAGCCTTTGCCCTCGCAGTAGGGGCACTGTTCGCAGAGGACCCTGCCGAGGCTTTCCCTCACGCGCTTTCTCGTCATCTGTATAATGCCGAGTTCCGAGATGTTGTATATGGTGCTTTTGGCCCGGTCCTTTTTCATCGCCTCCACAAGGGCATTGAAGACCTTATCCCTATTTTCGAGCTTTTCCATGTCGATGAAGTCCATGATTATGATGCCGCCCAGGTTTCTCAACCGTATCTGGTAGGCAGTCTCTTTGACCGCTTCCAGGTTGGTCTTGAGAATGGTGTCCTCGAGGCTTTCCTTGCCAACGAACTTTCCTGTGTTGACATCTATGACCGTCATCGCCTCGGTCTGGTCGATAATTATGTAGCCGCCCGACTTCAGCCAGACCTTACGTTCGAGTGCCCTCGACACATCATGCTCTATGGCGAAGGCATCGAAGATGGGCTCCCTTCCTTCATATAGCTCGATTCTTTCGAGCAGCCTCGAAAAGAAGCTCTTCACGAATTCGCATAGCCTCTCGAATTCGTCAGGTGAATCGATGACGAGCCTCGAAACCTCATGGCTCATGAAGTCTCTTATGCTCCTGAAGACCAAGTCCAGGTCACTGTAAAGAAGCCCCGGTGCCGTCACCTTATCTTTCTTTCGCTGGATGTTCTCCCACACAAGAAGGAGGAATTCGAGGTCGCGCCTGATCTCCTCGGCTGAGGCATCCTCGCTCGCAGTTCTCATGATGATGCCAAACCCTGCCGGCTTTAGTTCGCTTGCGATTGCCTTCAGCTGCTCACGCGTCTCTTCTTTCTCGATTCTCCGGGATATGCCTACATGTTCCACATTCGGCATCAGGACACAATAGCGCCCCGGCAGTGTGACATATGACGTCACGCGCGCGCCTTTGGTGCCCATCGGGTCCTTTGCTACCTGAACGAGTATTTCCTGGCCTTCCTGAATCAGCTCTTCGATGGGAAGAGGTTTTGCGGCCTCGGTTTGCGCCAGGGGCTCATCCATCTCGACGGCATCACCGGAATCGCTCTCCATGAAAGGGGCATAATAATCGTCGACATTCGGCATGATGTCCGAGACATATAGGAAGGCCGCCTTTTCGAGGCCGATGTCGATGAACGAGGACTGCATTCCCGGCAGGATTTTCAGGACCCTGCCCTTGTAAACGTTGCCGACAAGACTGGTGTCTTTTTTGCGCTCAATATAGAGTTCGACTACCTGGCCGCCTTCGAGCAGGGCGACCCTGCTTTCTTCTCTTGTCACATTGATTATGAGTTCACTAGTCACAGAGGCTCCTTCCAGCCCTCTTTCCAGCCATACATTCGGGTCCTGACGACAGAGAGGTCTTCCATTTTTATTCCGAAGATCGCTTCGGTGATCTCACCGAGCCTGATTCTTACATCTTCACGATCCCTTAAGACAATCCTGTATGCCCAAGCGAGATCGTACCCGAATAAATCACGAAAACGTCCATTTGCGATCTCTATCCGTTCCGCTGATTCTATGCATGGAGCGAGATCGACATCCTTGTCCTCGCGCCTGACCATTACCTTTTCGAACGTCTCCGGTACATTCAGCGGCGGACCCAGGCCGGCTGAGATGCTATCGGCAAATTCCGGAACTCCGACGATATAGTCGTACCTGTTTACGAAGCCGGTCAGTGAAGGTTCATTAACCGGGACTACGACCATCTTGCTTATCCTTATACCAGCGGGCAGGGTTTCGCTCAACCTTGCACTATACAATTCTACATCAAAAGGCGTAAAGACCTCCATGTCGAAATACTCCTTCACGCCGGCCACCCCGACGTTGAGGGGAGGTCCGAAGGACATTTCGGGCTTGGGGTGGAATCCTTTTGAAAAGTCGAAAGGTATGCCTGCCCTTCGCAGTGCCCGCGTCATCGCGGTTATCAGTTCAAGATGAGACAGGTATCGGAGCATCCCTGTCTTCGAAAACTCTGTCCTGACGCGGATTTTCGGTCTGATGTTCCGGTCTATGGTGTCAGTTGAGGGATCATCTCGATGCGCCCCTACATTTATATCCTGTTCGGGCAAGGCATCTCGTAAGGGCGTATCCTTGCATTCAAGGCCGCAGGCTGAGCATGCCTTTCTACAATCCGCTGTCATCCTGCCTTCTATGGCCCTCTCATACTCGTGGTAAAGAAAATCTTTCCCGACACCAACGTCGATGTTGTCCCACGGCAGGGGGTCATATTTCGTGAACTCTCTACCGGCATACGCAGCGCCGTCTATGCCGGTTTTCTCCATTGCCTGAAGCCATTTGGCAAAGTCGAAGAACTCGGACCAGCCGTCAAGCCTGCATCCCGATCTCCAGGCCTCTTCTATGAGCGGGGCAAGGGTTTCGTCCCCGCGCGCAAATATCGCTTCGAGGAAGCTCATCTCTTCATTGTGTCCTTTATATTTGAATTTCTTTGCATTGATCGAGCGTCTTAGAAACCCCAGTTTCCGCCTCATCTCATCGAGGCTTGTCTGTCCGTACCACTGAAAGGGCGTATGGGGTTTGGGAATGAATGGGGAGACGGTAATGCTGATGTTCACGAATTTTCCGCTGTTTCTCTTTGCGATTCGAAGAGCGCGCATCGCCATTTCATTGATTGCCTCAATGTCCTCTTCGCGTTCCGTAGGCAGGCCTATCATGAAATAGAGCTTGAGCGTGAGCCACCCCTCTTCGAAAAGGGCTGTGAGGGCGCGCTCATAGTCATCGTCGGTGAAGTCCTTGTTGATGACGCTGCGAAGCCGCTCTGTGGCCGCCTCGGGCGCCATGGTAAAGCCGGTTTTCCTGACCGATCTTATCTCCTTTAGCACGTTTCTGCTCACTGAGGCTACGCGCAGCGACGGAAGGGCTACGGCGATCCTCGAAGGACGGTACCGATGATTGAATTCCTTGATAAGCGGAAGCAGGCAGCTGTAATCTCCTGTGCTCAGGGACGAAAAAGAGACTTCATCATAGCCGGTGTTCTTTAACGCTTTTTCAGCTATTTCAAGGACCTTTTCCGGACTCCTTTCCCTTAAAGGTCTATAGATTATCCCGGCCTGACAGAATCTGCAGCCCATGGTGCAGCCCCTTGCAACCTCGATGCTGATGCGGTCGTGGACGATCGGCGCATAGGGAACTATTTGACGTTCAGGGAAAGGCGTTGCGTCGAGGTCGGCAATAAACCTCCGTTTTATGCGGGCCGACTTGCCATGGACAATCGGCACATAAAAACCTTCAATTTGGGAGATTCCGCGCAGAAGGTCCTCCTTGCTCCCACCAGCTGTCTTCCATCGTCTTACTGTCTCCATGAGTTCGACGACTGCCTCCTCGCCGTCACCGATCAGGAAGACATCGATGAAAGGCGCCATTG
Organism: Nitrospiraceae bacterium; assembly: GCA_003170655.1. GTDB lineage: Bacteria > Nitrospirota > Thermodesulfovibrionia > Thermodesulfovibrionales > Dissulfurispiraceae > Fen-1308. Next base: position 23,447 of record PMYY01000094.1, on the reverse strand, counting down.
GCGCAGGATTCACAGTGGAAGGTCCGCCGGCTACGATGAGAGGTATCGATTTTTTCGACTGTATTCTGTCGAGGGCCTTCAGAGGTAGTCCCGCCAGATCAAGCATGTCGAGAACCGTCGTATATGAGAGTTCATACTGAAGGCTGAACCCGATGATATCGAACTCGCCGAGGGGTCTCCTCGTTTCGAGCGAACAAAGAGGAATGCCGTTTTTCTTTAGGTGGTCCCTCAGGTCCGTCCAGGGGGCAAAGGCCCGCTCAGCCGTCGCGAACGGCAAATTATTGATGATATCGTAGAGGATGCGAAGCCCGAGGTGCGACATTCCGACTTCGTAGGTATCGGGAAACGTGAGGGCGATACGAATGTCAAAAGGGCCTTGTTTTTTCCTTGCGTTGAATTCACTGTCTATATAGCGGCTCGGTTTTTGGAAGCGGGAAAAGTTCATCCTTATAAAATAACATCCGGAAAAGATTTAGAGCAAGGAAAGGTGGTACTATATATGCATGAACTTAAAACAGGGGACCTGCAATTTCAAATGCGTTTCCGACTGCGCCGGAAGGTGCTGCGGGGGCGCAACTATTATAACTATCGATGAGATAGCAAAGCTCTACGGTGTATTTCCCATAACCGTCGGGTTCAGGAATTATGCGCCTGTCGATGAAGGTCATGAGGCGTTTCTAGAAGCCGTGGGTAGCAGCAGCGGAAAGAGTTTCATCGTGGGCGACTTTATCGCTGGGAACTGGCGAAAGGGCCGCTGTTCTCAGCTGGCCGCCGACAACCGCTGCAAGCTGCACGTGGAAGGCCGCAAACCATATCAGTGTTCTATCGTTCCCTTTTGCGCAGTCTATCCGGAAGAGAGGCAGGATGCAGTTTTCGCTTCGCAAAGACAAAAGGCTTTCAGGCAGTGCGGCGGGTATATGACATATCATGAAACCGAGGATGCCGTATGGAAGTCAGGTCGGTTCGTCCAGCCTGATTATGCAGAGGCTTTTCGCCGATTCAGAAGTGGAATGCTGCGGCAGGCCGGGTTTATGAGGACGATACTCGTTGAACTTAAAAAGCAGTCTGTATTTTCAAGCTTCCTGCGGGGCAATGGGATTCTCGAAGCGGCCATACCGGCGTATCTACTCTTCGATCTGCTTGATGCTGCCGGATTGGCATCCGGGAGCCGGGAAGACTTTATCCGTGTGCAGAGGGACCTCTGCACACGCGAGCTGCAATCCTCAGGCAAGCACGTTGCCGTATTCGAGGATTGCATTGTTACATTCAAGACAGTTCAGGCATCGGTCCTATGAACGGATATGTCGGACTGTGGCGTAAGATAACGTGCTATAATTGATTTGATGGCGCAGGCAAAGACAGCTGGGATAATCATTATCGGGGACGAGATCCTGACCGGGAAGGTACAGGATTCCAACTCTTTTTTTCTCGCCAAAGAGCTTTGGTCCCGCGGCATTAATGTCTGCCGCATCTCGGTAATACCCGATCTTACCGATGAGATAGCGCGCGAAGTCCGATTCTTTTCGGAAACATACGACTATGTCTTTACCTCCGGCGGCATCGGCCCGACCCATGATGATATAACCATCGAAGGCATATCGCAGGCTTTCGGCGTGAAAACCGTAATAAACGACACACTCAGGAAGGTCCTCGAACAGCGCCACTCAGTCCTGACTCCTGCACAACTGAAGATGGCCGAGGTCCCTGAAAGAGCAGAACTTCTCAACGACGGCGACATGAAATTCCCGCTGATCAAGTTCGGGAATGTCTTTATTTTCCCGGGCATACCGGAACTCCTAAAGAAGAAATTCCACGCCGTTGAACACCGGTTCAGCGGGCCCAAGATATTTCTCATTCGCGTCTATTTCAGAGAGTCGGAATCGGTCCTAGCTGGTTATCTTAATGAAGTGGTTGAAAGTGAGATGAACGTCAAGATCGGTTCATATCCTGTTTTAGATAATCAGGATTACTCCGTTATCGTGACTTTCGAATCCACGGATAGGTCGAAGCTCGAATCCGCGGTACGGCTTCTCCTGGGGAAGGCGCCGGCAGAGAAGGTCATTCGAGTCGTTGCTTAAGATATGACAAAACGCTCCGTCTGAAGTTGAGCCATGTACTTATGTGGATGAGACAGACGTGAATGTTATGGTTCGGTGCTCTGGATTCCAACTGCGAATTCGGGGAGGTAAAGCGGTAATGAGCGAGATAGAAAAGAGGCTTGAGAAGGCGACACGGGAAAGACAGTCAATCCTGGACAAGGCTAAGAATGTTGGTAGTCCCGACAGGACAGTACCTTACAATGACGCCGTCGAGTTTGTCTTGACGGCAGGAGTTCTCCCGACAGGGGAACTCCGAAGACTTGCTGTCCGGCATGGCGCAGTGCTTCTGGAGATGCTTGAAGGATCTCCAGAAGTACTGCAGTTTTTCTCGAACAAACAGATCGATTACCGCTCCATTGCCGCAAACATAAGAGACATTTTACACAGCCTTCATTTTAATAGGGATGACGATTTTTATCTCTCACTGCTACTTCCTTCTGACGCCGACGAGTATCTTATTAACCGGCGGTGGAAAGCGTTGATGCGTCTTTATCATCCGGACCGGAACCACGGCGGGATCGTCCTGCCTGCGGACTACGCCGCCGAAAGTACTAAGAGGCTGAACGAGATATACAATGTGCTGAAGGACCACAGGAGAAAGTTCAAATATGATCAGCTGTACGGTCTTCATGACGGGCAGGGAATTGAAAGGCCTTCGTTCTTTACTAAACCTTGTGGGAAGGCTACAATTTTCAGTAGTCGCCTAAAATATTATTGGGCATTAGCCGGAATATTTGCTGTGATATTAGCTGCAGCCGCATCCGGCACTCTATATTTGAGAATTCCGGCAAGACATCCCGTTGTCTCATTAGGCGCCCCGCGTTTGGAGAATAAGGCGGCCGACTCTATTTTGCCGCTTAAGAACAATGCAGAGGATAGTGTTAGTGCTTCCGGACTGTCTTCTGACGGAACGGCCACCGATGCCCGCGAAATTGCCGGTCCGACCAGCTCGAAGCAAGATGTATCTCTCGCGGAGGATGTATATGGATTCATCTCGCGTTTTGAATCAGCATTTAAGCACGGTGATCTCGAAGCGTACCTTTCTTGTTATTCGGCGTTGGCTAAAGAGGACAGTATGAATCACGACCGTATCCGAGAATATTACAAGAACCTCTTCGGGAGGGGCCGTAACAGTTTGTCGATGAGGAATATGATAATCAGCGAGGAAGGCAACAGTATCATGGTTAGGGGATTATGGGCTATTATTGCGACGTCTGAAGGAAGGGCCGGAAAGGAATTGAGAGGAAGCTATACGATGAGAATTAGGCGGGAGAACGGAAGATTGAAAATATTGGACTTGCGAAAGGGTATCGATAAATCTGCTGCCGATTAAAGTTTCCACCTTTATCGCCATCGCTGCCCCTGTTAAGCATGAAGCGTAATGGATTATAATGATGAGGTTGTCAGACTGTTATGTCTTTGAAAAGGAGTAATCAATGAAGGGAATGATTCTCGCTGGTGGTAGTGGAACTCGTCTTTATCCGGTGACGCTTGCCGTATGCAAGCAACTGTTGCCGGTCTATGACAAGCCGATGATATATTATCCGCTTTCAACATTGATGCTTGCAGGTATTCGCGATATCCTGATTATATCTACTCCCCAGGACCTGCCCAGATTCAAAGACATTTTCGGCGATGGGTCGCGTCTGGGTCTCAATTTCCGTTACAAAGTACAGCCTGCGCCGCAGGGCCTTGCCGAGGCGTTCATTCTCGGCGAAGATTTTATCGGGAATGACAACGCATGTCTCGTTCTCGGAGACAACATCTTCTTCGGCCAGGGTCTGACTGAAATGCTGAAAAAAGCGACTAACGACGTTGAGAAAAACGGCGGCGCTACTGTCTTTGGATACTATGTTAACGATCCCCAAAGATATGGGGTGGTTGAATTCGATGCGAAAGGTAAAGTGCTTTCTATCGAGGAGAAACCGGAACGGCCCCGCTCAAATTACGCCGTCACCGGCCTATATTTCTGCGACAACCGGGTAGTAAGCATTGCCAAACAGATCAAACCTTCAGAGAGGGGCGAACTCGAGATCACAGATGTGGTCAATGAATATCTCAGGCAAGGCAGGCTAAGGGTTGAGTTGATGGGCAGGGGATACGCATGGCTCGATACTGGAACTCATGAGAGTCTACTGGAGGCCGGAGAATTTATAGCTACGATAGAAAAGAGACAGGGCCTCAAGATGGCCTGTATCGAAGAGATAGCGTACCGTCTCGGATATATTAGCCGTGAACAGGTGCTTAAGCTCGCTGAACCGTTCAAGAAGAACGGCTATGGACAATACATGCTGAGGATGCTTAATGAGCAATTTTGAATTCACCCGCCTCGCAATACCCGATCTCGTACTTATAAAGCCGCGGATATTTAAGGACGACAGGGGCTTTTTCCTCGAAACATACAAATATGCGGATTTCGCGAATGCTGGTATATCCGAGGTCTTTGTCCAGGATAATCACTCCAAGTCATCCGGACATGTCCTTAGGGGACTGCATTATCAGAAAGACCCATTTGCACAGGGAAAACTCGTAAAATGCCTGAAAGGATCTGTTTACGATGTGGGAGTCGATATAAGGAAAGGCTCGCCGTTCTATGGGAAATGGGTCGGCGTCGAGTTGAATGAAGAGAATAATCTCATGATTTATGTGCCTGCCGGTTTTGCTCATGGGTTTCTTCTACTTTCTGAATCCGCGGAGGTGGCATATAAATGTACAAAGGAGTATTCGCCCGAACATGACCGCGGCATAATCTGGAACGACCCTGATATCGCCGTTGAATGGCCGGTGAGCGAACCTGTGCTTTCAGGGAAGGATTCGATGCATCCGCGGCTGAAAGAAGCGGACAACAATTTCATTTATGACGGAAGCGGCGGGGCAATGCCGCGTCCCAGGATTTAAGGCCGGTATGAAAGTACTTATAACCGGCGCCATGGGCCAGCTCGCACAGGAGTTTCAGCGTACCCTTCCCTTATCAGGGCATACGGTGCAGGTTCCTTCCGAAAGGTCTCTGGACATTACCGATCTCTCCTCGATCCGGTCTGCGTTGAGCGATCTACATCCCGATGTCGTTATCAATTGTGCCGCTTACAACAACGTGGACAAGGCTGAAACCGATTTTGAAACGGCATACGGTGTTAATGCCATTGGACCCGAGAACCTGGCCGCTTCATGCCGGGAGTTCAAGGCATTGTTTGTTCATTACAGTTCCGATTATGTATTCGACGGAGGGAAAGAGGGTTTCTATACGGAGGCCGACGAAACAAATCCTATAAATAAGTATGGGGAGACTAAGAGGTCGGGTGAAATCCGCGTAATGAACGCAGCGCCCCAATATCTCATCTTTAGGCTCAGTTGGGTTTTTGGCAAGGGGCGACAGAACTTTCTATATAAGCTGTCTGAATGGGCCGGAAAGAACCCTGTACTGAAGGTCGTCAGTGACCAGGTATCGGTGCCTACATATACTGAAGATATCGTCGCAACCACCATGCTTGCGATTGAGAGGGGAGCGAGAGGATTGTATCATTTGACCAACAGCGGCTATGCCTCCAGGTATGAAGTCGCCCGTTATTTTCTGGAGAAGACAGGGGCGAATAACATCATTTTGCCGGTTACATCGGACCGCTTTCCTTCACCGGCGAAGAGGCCCTATTTTTCGGCAATGTCCACCGGCAGGCTTTCCGCTGAATTGGGATGCTCAATCCCTGACTGGAAAAATGCAATCGACAGATATGTACAAAATGTGCAGGGAGACACACAGTGAAAAAAATACTCATCACCGGAGCGGCAGGGTTCATCGGGTCCAGTCTAGGCAAGCGACTTCTTGACCGCGGAGACAATGTTACAGGAATCGATAATATCAACGACTATTACGATGTCAACCTGAAGCTTGCAAGGCTTAAACAGCTTCAGGAAAGGGAAGAGTTCCGGTTTGTCAAACGCGATCTGCAGGACAGGAGTGGCATGGAGAGGCTCTTTGCAGAGGGTGGCTTTGATGCGGTTGTAAACCTTGCTGCTCAGGCAGGCGTTAGGTATTCCTTAAAGAACCCGTACTCTTACATCGATAGCAACATCGTAGGGTTTCTTAATGTCCTCGAAGGATGCAGGCACAATAACGTCGGGCACCTCGTCTTCGCCTCATCGAGTTCTGTTTACGGTGCCAACACCAAGATGCCTTTTTCCGTCCACGATAATGTCGATCATCCAGTATCTCTTTATGCGGCCACCAAAAAGGCCAACGAACTCATGTCACACACTTATGCGAGCCTATATAAGATTCCGTGCACCGGGCTAAGGTTCTTCACGGTATATGGTCCGTGGGGAAGGCCCGACATGGCGCTCTTTCTTTTTACAAAGGCGATTCTTGAAAGCAGGCCTATCGACGTTTTTAATTACGGCAAAATGAGAAGGGATTTCACCTATATCGACGATATTGTGGAAGGCGTGATCAGGGTCGTCGACCGCATTCCGCAGCCCGATCCGCTCTGGCACGGCGATAACCCCGATTCTGCTGTCAGCTACGCACCTTACCGACTCTACAATATCGGTAATCACAATCCTGTGGAACTCATGAAGTTTATCGAAGTCCTCGAATCATGTCTGGGGAAAAAGGCTGAGAAGAATCTGATGCCGATACAGGCTGGAGACGTGCCGGCAACTTACGCGGATGTCGACGATCTCATCAGGGACGTTGGCTTTAAGCCTGCAACTCCTATTGAGGTCGGAATCGCAAGGTTTGTAGAGTGGTATAAAGATTACTACGGCATAAAATAAGAAGGCTGATCGGTGTCCGGGTCCTAAAGCGCAATAAAAAGAAAGCCTACAATTACGTTAGAAGACTTTACATTTTTGTTGGCTTTTCATTAAACTACATTCGCTATGTCACGACTTGCAGGCAAAACCGTCGAAATTACGGCCTTGTACGAAATAAGCAAGCTTCTGGGGTCTTCGCTGAATCTTAAGGCTAATTTCAGGGGAGTCATGGGCGTACTGTCCGAATACCTCGACATGAAGCGTGGCACAGTCGCTCTTCGTAGCGGCTCCGAAGTCTCTATCCTCGCTGCCTATGGCATGACCGAGGAGGAGATTAAAAGAGGGCGCTACCGCATCGGCGAGGGCATCATCGGGCAGGTTGCCAAGCATGGTTCACCCATTGTCGTCCCGAATATCGGCGAGGAGCCTTTTTTCCTGAACAGGACCCGTTCAAGGGAGATGATCAAGAAAGAGAACATCGCCTTTCTATGCGTTCCGATAAAATTCAAGAATGAAATCCTGGGCGTGCTGAGCGTCGACCGCCTCTTTGTCAAAGGGGTCACATTTGAAGAAGACCTGCGTCTCCTGAAGATTATCGCTTCGCTGCTTGCGCAATCCATCAAGCTATATGAAGAGGTTGAGAAGGAGCGCGCTGCTTTCCAGGCGGAGAAAGAGAACCTCAGGCTGCAACTCAAGGGCAAGTACAAGGTCGAAAATATCATTGGCCAGTCTGACCGGATGCAGGAGGTTTTCGAAGCCATCCACCGCGTGGCCCCTTCGCGCGCTAATGTGCTGCTGCTGGGCGAAAGCGGCACCGGCAAGGAATTGGTTGCCAAGGCCATCCATTATATGAGCCCGCGGTCAAAAGCGTCATTCATCAAATTCAATTGTGCCTCTATCCCTGAGGGGCTCCTTGAATCGGAGCTCTTCGGACACGAAAAGGGCGCCTTTACAGGCGCAATGGCATTGAGAAAGGGGCGTTTCGAGCTTGCTGATGGAGGAACCATCTTTCTCGACGAGATCGGAGATTTGCCGTTGACCCTGCAGCCCAAAATATTGAGAGTGTTACAGGAAAAGGAGTTTGAGAGGGTAGGCGGAGAGAAAACGATCAAGGTCGATATACGGCTTATCGCAGCAACAAGCAGGAACCTCGAAGAGCGGGTAAGGACAGGAGAATTTAGGGAAGATCTTTATTACCGGCTTAATGTAGTACCTCTCGCCATGCCGCCTCTTGTGGAACGGAAACAGGACATCCCTCTCCTTGTAGATTATTTTCTCCGGAGATTCAATGAGGAGAACCGGAAGTCCGTGACTCTCGCCCCGAACGTACTGGACATCCTGCTTAATTACGATTTCCCCGGAAATGTAAGGGAGCTTGAAAATACCATCGAACGCCTCGTTGTCATGGCAAGAGGCAACATTGTTACCGAGTCCGAATTGCCTATAGCCATCAGGAACCAGACCATTAAGGCAAGGTACGGAGTTCAGATGAAAGATGCTCTTCCTTCAGCCATAGAGGACATTGAAAAGACCAAGATACTCGATGCGCTAAAAAAGACCGGCTGGGTGCAGGCCAGAGCTGCTCGGATGCTCGGCCTCTCATGCCGGCAGATCGGTTATAAAATAAAGAAATACAACATTCAGACGATGCAGAATAATCTGCAGTGAGCAAAGTAATTGCGATAACCAACCAAAAAGGCGGTGTCGGCAAGACTACAACCGCCCTAAATCTCTCCACCTTCCTCGCCCTCGAAAAAGAAAAGATCCTTGTCATTGACTCCGATCCGCAGGGCAATCTAACAAGTGGCATCGGTATCAAAAAAGAACAGATGAAATACGGCCTCTACGATATTTACGCAGCAGGCGTCCCGGCCCGGGAGGCAATAATCGCGACCGGTATCCCAGGGCTTTCGGTTATCACTGCGACAATGGATCTTTTCGGCGCCGAGCTCGACCTGCTCGAGAAGAATGAGCGCGAGACAACCCTAAAAAAGGTCATCGAACCGCTGAAAAAGGATTTCAAATATATTATGATCGACTGTCCGCCTTCCTTCGGATTGCTGACGCTTAACGCCCTTGTTGCGTCGAATTCGGTCCTCGTACCGGTACAGTGCGAATATTTTGCACTGGAAGGCCTGAGCCTTCTCATCAAGCTTCTGTGGAGAATCAGGGGAAGTTTCAACGAAGGGCTCGATCTCGAAGGAATACTGTTGACTATGTTCAACCGGCATATTTCACTTTCCAAGCAGATCGCCGATGAGGTCAGAAAGGTTTTCAAAACGAAGGTTTACGACACCGTAATCCCGAGGAACATTATCCTTGCCGAGGCGCCCGGGCACGGCAAACCAGTGGCTATTTATGCTCCCAATTCGCCTGGTGCAAAGGCATATGCCGATCTCACCAAGGAGATCATGAACGACAACACTCTTCTGATATAAGACAGGTCTGCCGATGAAAGTAATCGGAAACCGAAAAGGCTTACAGTCCTTTGATCCCTGGCTCGATAAACAGAAGTACGAATTTCTCGAAAATATCTTTCTGGAAATGATTCAGCATTTTCTCTTTCATCAACTTTAAGGCCTCGAAGGAAGAGAGTTTTGCCTTATATGAACGCTCCGCAGTCAATGCATCATACACATCGGCTATGCAGCAAACGCGGCCGTAGGTATGGATTTGATCTCCCTTCAGCCCTCTCGGATACCCGCTGCCGTCCTCGCGCTCGTGGTGCTGCATGGCAATTATTCCGCATTCTTCCGACAGCTGGTTGGTCTCTTTCAGGATTTTGTAGCTAAAATTAGGATGTTTCTTCATTTCCTCCATCTCCTCGTCGGTGAGCCTGCCGGACTTATTGATTATTGCGGGATCGATGCGTATTTTGCCGAGATCGTGCAGGAAGAATCCGGCCCCGAGTTCATGCATATTGTGTGAACTGGATTTTCTAAAAAGCTGTTTAGCAAGCATTATCCCCAAAATGCCGACATTGACCGAATGAGTATATGTGTAATAATCGTGAGATGTGATCCTAAGCAAATAATGGGATGTGTCGTCCTGCGAAAAAACCATGTCGACGATCTCCGATATTCCCTGTTTGGCCTCCATAATATTTTCAGCTTTCGGGTCATCCAATAACTTCCCCATGAGCTCAACTGAAGACTGATAAACGACATCCGCTTTTTTTTCAGGGGTGAGGCGTTTGTCATGAATGGCCTCGAACAGCGCTGGAGGTACTAGCTTCCCGGGCTGCCACGCCGGTTCAGACGATACCTTGTTGTTGCCCTGGTCCGCCGGTTTGGGTTCGATAACAGCGACCTCTTTTTCGGTATCAATCCTTACTTCGTCGAAGCCGCTCTGGATGATCTTCTGTATCTGATCTTTCGATTTGATTTCGAAACTGCCTGTAGCGAAAGGATGGTTTAGCCAGGTTGCCGGTATGATGACATACATGCCCACCTTAAGGTTTCTTGTCTGGATCTTCGCAATCACAACATCAATATTACGCTTCTTTTATGACTTAATACAAAAGTCGGCAACGTGCGTTAGTTCTCTAGTGTGCGTTTTTCCTTGTCCCTCTCCCGGACTTTTTTCTGGGCCATGAAGGTATCAAGCCTCATGCTGTCGGCCAGGGCAGCGACGGAATGAAGATTTATCCCGGTCTTGCTGCCGATCAGCCGGACGTAATCACCGCCTTTGAATATTGAAGAGACACAAAAGACGACGGCAAGGAGAATAATAAGTTTAATCAAGCCCTTCACTGCACCCTCCTTTTCATATCTGATTACTTCTCAAATTATAGCATCTTGTCCGCGAAAAATGGGCAGTGTAAAAAAGCAGTTACGTATTGCCGACCAGGCTGCCGTCCGTAATCTCGACTCCCATTGCCTTGGCTCGCTGTCGTATCATGGCAAATCCGGCAAGACACAATAGTTAGTAAAATACAATAATGTCTTAAATACTACAAAAAAGATATCATGCTGCTTGAGTCAAATTGCGGTATCTGTGCAAGGCGCTGATAAATAAGGCGATGAGGATGATGGCACGCCAATTGCTCAATAAACCTTAAACAAGCAACTTTATTCGACAGGAGGAAATATATGAGACAAATCGCGATTTACGGAAAAGGCGGCATAGGCAAATCGACTACGACACAAAATCTAGTGGCAGGTCTTGCAGAGGCCGGGCACAAGTGCATGATCGTCGGGTGTGATCCCAAGGCGGACTCGACCCGCCTCATTCTTAATAGGAAGTGCCAGAATACGGTTATGGACCTGGCGCGTGAGCGCGGCACAGTGGAGGACCTTCAGATCGAAGAAGTGCTGCTTACCGGGTACAGAGGAATCAGATGTGCCGAGTCCGGCGGTCCGGAACCCGGTGTGGGATGCGCAGGCCGCGGGGTGATCACAGCCATCAACTTCCTTGAAGAAAACGGCGCATATCAGACGGATACTGACTTTGTATTTTATGACGTGCTCGGCGACGTGGTTTGCGGTGGCTTCGCGATGCCGATCAGGGAAGGCAAGGCCAAGGAGATTTACATTGTCACCTCGGGCGAAATGATGGCTATGTATGCCGCAAATAATATATCCCGCGGTGTTCTCAAATATGCGCAAAGCGGCGGCGTGAGGCTTGGAGGCCTTATATGTAACAGCAGAGAGACCGACAAGGAGTTTGAACTCATCTCTGAACTCGCCAGCAAACTCGGTACTCAACTGATTCATTTCGTGCCCAGAGACAACGAGGTGCAGCGCGCAGAACTCAGGAGAAAGACTGTGATCGAGTATTCTCCACAGCACGCACAGGCTGAGCAATACCGCGTACTCGCAAAGAAGATCGCCGACAATACAAACTTCGTAATCCCCACGCCGATAACCATGGACGAGTTGGAGAAGCTTTTGATGGACTTCGGCATCATGGAGAGCGAAGAGGCGCTGGCTTAAGAAAGGTCATAAGGAAGGAGGAAATATATGAGCAGGGCAATTGAAGATACCAAAAAAATGATAGATGAAGTGCTGGAAGTCTACCCAGAAAAGACCAAAAAGGACCGTGCAAAGCACATAGCGCCGAACGACCCGTCCGGGCAGTGCGCTTCATGCCAGGTGAAATCGAACGTAAAGTCCCGTCCCGGCGTCATGACGGTCCGCGGCTGCGCTTTTGCAGGTGCAAAAGGTGTTGTCTGGGGTCCGGTCAAGGACCAGATCACGATCAGCCACGGCCCGATCGGCTGCGGACAATACAGCTGGTGGGCGCGGCGCAACTATTACAACGGACAGACAGGTATCGACACCTTCGGTACTATGCACATCACTACCGACTTTCAGGAGAAGGACATTGTATACGGCGGGGACAAACATCTTGATGCAGCACTCGACGAACTTAAAGGGTTGTTTCCTCTTGCCAAGGGCATAGGTATTCTTTCGGAATGTCCGGTCGGTCTCATCGGAGATGACATCGAGGCTGTAGCGAAGAAAAAGGTCAAGGACTTCAACATGCCGATCGTCCCGGTTAGGTGTGAAGGTTTCCGAGGCGTCAGTCAGTCACTTGGCCATCACATTGCAAACGATACGATCAGGGATCACATACTGGGAAAAGGGAAGCTTGAAACCACCACTCCTTATGATGTCGCTCTCATCGGCGATTACAACATCGGAGGAGACGCTTGGTCCTCGCGCAAGATGCTGGAGGAGATGGGTCTTCGTGTCATCGCCCAGTGGACCGGAGATGCGTCGGTAAACGAGATGGGGATCGCGCACAAATCCAAGCTGAATTTAATCCACTGCTACAGGTCGATGAACTACATCTGCCGTCATATGGAAGAGACTTATGGGACTCCGTGGCTTGAATTCAACTTCTTCGGCCCGACCAAGATTTACGAGAGCATCAGAAAGATAGCTGCACAATTTGATGACACGATAAAAGAGAAGGCCGAAGCGATGATTGAGAAATATAAACCGAAGATGGATGCGGTAATCGAGAAATATCGTCCGCGTCTCGAGGGCAAGACGGTAATGCTTTATGTTGGAGGTCTCCGCCCGCGTCATACAATCGGGGCTTACGAAGATCTGGGTATGGAAGTAGTCGCCAGCGGTTACGAGTTCGGCCACAATGACGATTACAAACGCACATACGAGGTCATGAAAGAGGGCGCGCTGATAATTGATGATGCAACCGAGTATGAGCTCGAAGAGTTCACCCACAGAATGAAGCCGGATCTTGTAGGGGCAGGCATCAAGGAAAAATATACATATCACAAGATGGGGGTCCCATTCCGCCAGATGCATTCGTGGGATTACTCGGGGCCTTATCACGGCTTCGACGGGTTCGGGGTCTTTGCGCGCGACATGGATGCGACCGTGAACAGCCCGACGTGGGACCTGATCAGACGGAAGAAATAGGATTACAACGGGAAGAACGGAGGATATCATGATAAAGCTGAAAATAAAAGACCACAGTGAACTGTTCCAGGAGCCTGAGTACCAGGCACAGTTCGAAAGAAAGAAAGAGTTCGAGTGCTGCCCGACGTCCGANNTATTGCGCGCTGGGATTTGAAGATACTCTCCCCTTCTGTCAGGGCGCCCAGGGCTGTGTCGCTTATTTTCGCAGCCATCTGAACCGCCACTTCAAGGAGCCGGTGCAGGCGGTCTCGTCTTCGATGACGGAAGACGCTGCGGTTTTCGGCGGCCTTAACAACATGACCGAGGGCCTCGAAAACGCCTATGCACTCTATAAGCCCAAGATGATGGCGATCTTCACGAGCTGCATCGCCGAGGTTATCGGAGACGATCTGAACGCTTACACAAAGGGCGCAAAGGAAAAGGGTGTCGTTCCGGCTGAGCTGCTGACGCCTTATGCCAATACTCCGAGCTTTGTCGGGTCACATATTACAGGATACGACAACATGCTGAGGAGCATCCTCAAATCACTTACTTCTGGTAAAAAAAGCGAACCGAACGGCAAGGTCAATGTAATCGCAGGCTTTGATGCTTATACCGGCAATTACCGGGAGATAAAGCGCATGCTGGACATGATGGACGTAAAGCATACCGTGCTTTCGGATGTCAGCGATTCCTTCGATGCTCCCAACACCGGTCAGGCAAAGATCTACCGTGGCCTCACTACTATCGAGGATACGATGGATTCGGCAAATGCCATGGCTACTGTGGCGTTGCAGAAATATTCGACTCTCAAGACAATGGAATTCATCAGCAAGGAGTGGAACCAGAAGACAGTGGTGAAGATACCGGTCGGCGTCAGGAATACGGATGCGCTTCTTGAGGAGCTTAGCAAAATCACTGGCAAGCGCGTACCTCAGGAACTCGAGGACGAGCGCGGCAGGGTGGTCGATGCGATGGTCGACTCTCATACATATGTCCATGGTAAGCGCTTTGCATTGGTGGGAGATCCGGACCTGCTTCTGGGCATGGTCAGCATCCTCATGGAAATGGGTGGCGAGCCGGTCCATATAATATGCACGAATGGCGACAAGAACTTCCTTGAAGATATGGAGACGCTCCTGGCCTCAAGCCCTTACGGCGCAAGCGGCAAGGTTTACATAAACAAGGACTTGTGGCACCTGAGATCTCTGATGTTTACCGATCCGGTGGACCTTCTGATCGGCAACTCATACGCCAAGTTCCTATGGCGCGATACAGGTACGCCGCTCATAAGGTACGGCTTCCCGCTTTTCGACCGGCACCACCTGCACAGGTACCCGATTATTGGCTATCAGGGCGCGCTGAACATCGTGACATCTATTGTGAATACGGTGCTGGAAGAACTCGATCGTGCAACGATCAATACGACGAGCTTCGATGTCATCAGATAACGTATAGGGGCCCGGTTGTCGTGCCCTGGAACTAAGGGAGAATATCATGTTTACAAACGTGGACAAATTGATGCAGAGCGGCTGCGAGACCGAAAAGAGCGAAAAGCTTTGCCGGGCGCGGGGCGGAGAATCATGCGCTTTTGACGGTGCGATGATCGTACTCCAGCCTATCGCCGACGCGGCCCATATTGTCCACGGACCTATCTCGTGTTGCGGCAACTCGTGGGAGGGCAGAGGCACACTTTCTTCAAAGGGTGAGCTCCATAAATGGGGTTTTACTACAGACATGACTGAACTCGATATTGTTTACGGGTCTGAAGAGAAACTCTATCGCGCGATCATCAAGACAAACGAAACCGTACATCCAAAGGCCATATTCGTTCATGCAACCTGCGTGAGCGGCCTGATCGGTGAAAACATTGAAGCCGTCTGCAAAAGGGCCGAGAATGAAATCGCCATAAGGGTAATCCCGGTGAACGCTCCGGGCTTTGTCGGACCCAAGAACCTGGGCAACCGGATAGCCGGAGAAGTCCTTCTGGAGCACGTTATCGGCACTGGCGAGGTAAAGGTCGAAACGGAATATGATGTCAATCTCATCGGAGAATATAACATCGCGGGTGATCTCTGGCCCGTTGAACCGGTGCTGAAAAAGGCCGGCATCAGGGTACTTTCTAGGATTACAGGAGACTCCACATTCGAGGAGATAACGTATGCTCATCGGGCTAGGCTCAATGTCATGGTCTGCAGCCGTGCACTTATCAATGTAGCGAAAGAGATGGAGCGGTTGTATGGGATACCGTATACAGAAGTCTCTTTCTTTGGCAAGACCGAGATGTCCAAGGCCCTGAGGGCCATCGGCGAAAACTTCGGAAAGCAGAATCCCGTGTCAAATATAGCCGACAGGATTGAAGAGGTCATTGCAGAAGAAGAACTGCGTCTTGAAGAGCGACTGGCGCCATATCGCCATCTCAGCGGCAAGAAGGCGGTGCTCTATACCGGAGGAGTAAAAAGCTGGTCGTTCATTTCCGCCCTTCTCGATCTGGGGATCGAGATCGTAGCGGTCGGCACCAAGAAAAGCACCTTCGAGGATGAGGAAAAGATGAAGGCGATACTCGGCCCGGACGCGCCCCTCGTTGAGGACGTTACGCCGAAAAACCTTCTCAGGCTGCTGAAAGAAAATAATGCCGATATGCTCGTGGCTGGCGGCAGGAATAAGTATCTCGGCGTGAAAGAGGGGTATCCATTTATAGATGTCAACCAGGAGAGGCACAGGCCCTATGCGGGCTATGATGGGCTTGTCAATATCGCCGACGATTTGAGTAATGCGATCAAATTTTATGGGAAGGGCAGGAATTATCACGACGCGCCCGCGGTGAAAGGAGAAGTTAAAAAGCCGACGAGCGATGTTGTGGTCAATCCCCTTAAGCATTCTCAGGCTATCGGCGCTGCTTTGGCCTTCCAGGGCATACACCGGGCGGTGCCCATAATTCATGGCGCTCAGGGGTGCAACTTCCTCGGCAAGGTCCTTTTGACAGGCCACTTCCGGGAACCCATTGCGATGGTGAGTTCGAAGCTGTTTGTCGAAAATGTGGTGATGGGCAGCGAGGAGAATATTATAAAGACCGTCGAAAGTCTGATAGAAAAGAATAGCCCGGATATTATCGGCATTCTCACGACAGGCCTATCAGAGGTCAAAGGGGATGATGTCGGCGGCGCACTTAAGATGATCGGCGAAAAAGGCAAAACCGCTATGGTTCATGTCTCCACACCCGATTATGCAGGCGGGCTGGAAACCGGCTACGCCAGGGCTGTTGAAGCCATTGTTGCAGTGATCATCAAAGAGGGAAAGACACATTTGAAAACGGGGCAGGTCAATGTGCTGGCAGGCCCGCACCTGACTCCCGCGGATTTCACTGAGCTCAGAGAGATGATAGAGTCTTTCGGTCTCAGGCCGATTATGATACCCGATCTTGCGGCCCTTGACGGAAGCCGGAAAGGTCTGTCTGCTCTGGCCCTCGGGGGAACTACTTTTGACGACCTGAAGGATGCGGCCAATTCCGAATTTAATATCGTCATCGGCGCCAGCATGGAGCTTCCTGCTATAAAGATGAAAGAAAAGTTCGGGATAGAATACCGGGTTTTCGAGAGCATTGCCGGAGTTGGGGCCACGGATTTGTTCATGGAGGCGCTTTCGATGCTGAGCGGCAGGCCGATGCTTGCGAGATATGAACGGAAAAGGAGCATACTCGTCGATGGAATGAGGGACGCTCATTTCTATTACAGCGGTAAAAGAGCGACACTCGCCCTGGACCCGGACCTTTCGATAGCGCTTTCAAGGGTGCTCGATGAGATGGGCGTGGAGGTAGTACAGGCAGTGATTCCCCATTCTGCGCCGTCCGCTGCATATATTGTCGCTGAAGAGGTGATCGTGGGTGATCTGCAATCTGTCGGCGATGGGATGGATATCCTGATATCGAACTCCCACGCCCAGGAGACGGCGAAGAGGTTGAAAGTTCCCCTGTATCAGGCGGGGTTTCCCGTATATAAGATTCTGGGGATTACGGCAAAGGTTACCATCGGATACGCTGGAACACTTAATGCAATCAACGAAATAGGTAATTTATTGATAACGGCCCACTGAAAGGGCTGAAGGAGGTGCACGATGAAGGTAGCTTTTGCAACAACTGACGGTATCAATGTTGACGAACATTTCGGCAGAGCGGGTATGTTCGCAGTATACGAACTGACTCATGAAAATTATAGTTTCCTCGAACTGAGGAAATTCGCGGACGGGCTGGACTCTGCGATCGTCGAAACCAGGGGTCTGGGCGAACTGCACGATGACAGGGTGCAGTCAAAGGTGGATAAACTGGCAGACTGCAAGATCATCTACCTTACCGAAATCGGAGGGCCGTCGGCGGCAAGGCTTATAAAGAAAGGGATTATGCCTGTGAAGGTTAAGGAGTCAGTCACTATCGAGGACTCTATGAAAAGACTTCTCGATACGGTGAAAGGCACTCCGCCGCCATGGCTGAAAAAAGCATTGAATATGAATTCAAATTGACCATCGTTTCAATGCGGTCAATGGAATTGAACGTAAAGATAACACAGGGGGCGGTCTTTTGTGGCCGCCTAATAGAAAAAACCGGGAAGCATCCGCCTAAGGCAAAGGTGCCCCTGCATGAGCAGCGCAAATAAACAGGAGGAACAAAATATGAAAATGATAAGGGCTTTCATCAGACCTGAGAAAGAGCAAGAGGTTGTACTGGCGCTTGAAGGCGCAGGGTTTCCCTCGCTCACCAAGCTGCCGGTATTTGGAAGAGGAAAACAGAAGGGCCTGCAGGTCGGGCCGGTCCATTATGATGAGCTCCCGAAGACCCTAATTATGACGGTCATCGATGATGCGGACGTCGACAGGGTCATCCAGGTCATCCAGGACAAGGCGCGGTCGGGTTTCATCGGTGACGGTAAGATATTCGTGAGCCCGGTCGATAATGCTTACACCATCAGGACAGGAGAGGTGGGGTTATGAAAGAGATCACGGCGATCATCAGGAGGGATAAGCTCCCCGAGACAAAGACTGTGCTCGAACAGCTCGGATATCCATCTCTCACGATACAAAGTGTCGAGGGAAGGGGAAAACAGAGGGGTGCCATGTGCGCAGAGATGGATTCGGAGATGCCCGACAGCTTCTGTACAGCAGTCAAGTTGAGGCCGACGCCGTCGAGCTATGCGCTTGAGCATACACTGCCGAAAGTCGCGATGTATGTGCCAAAGNNGGCCCAAAGTCGCGATGTATGTGCCGAAGCGTCTCCTTACGATAGTGGTCCCGGACGATGTCGTGACCAAGATAGTCAAGGAGATCGTGAAGATCAACAAAACTGGCAAGCCCGGAGATGGCAAGATATTCGTAAGTCCGATCGATGGCGCGGTGAGGGTCAGGACCGGAGAAGTCGGAGGAGAAGCAATAGCCTAAGGATGGGGCTTTGCGGGGACAGAGAAAGGAGGAAACTATATATGGCAAACATAGTAGGGTATACCAGGGGCGGCGAAGTTTGGGTGCCTAAATTCATTGAGTCCATCGATATCCATAAATGTATCGGATGTGGCCGATGCTATAAAGCCTGCAGCAGAGATGTCCTCGAACTCATCGAGAAGCCCTTTGAAGGCGAGGATGAGTTCGGTGACGACATGGGCAACAAAGTCATGTCGGTAGCCAATCCGGAGAACTGTATCGGCTGTGAGGCATGCTCGCGGACATGCACGAAGAAGTGTCATATGCATATAGAGATTTAGCATTTGCCCTTAGAAAATGTCGCATTTCTGTTCTAAAGCACAAGGGTCCATAGCGGTACCCTTGTGCTTTAGCGCAAATATACAGCACTAATAAATGGAGAATTATTAATATGATTCCGGAGGTGTTCCGATGAATTCACTGAAAGACAAGATACGTGAGATGGAGAAGGAAGAGATCGTAAACGCCCTTAAAGCCAGCAATTGGGTTATGGCAAGGGCTGCAAGGATGCTCGGCATAACCGAAAGGATGATCGGGTATAAGATCAAAAAACTTGGCATAAGAAAGATGTTCGAGATGGGAGTGTAAGAAATGGAATAGAGAGGTCTGAGTTGAGACATTCAATAAAAAGCCCGGACGCGAAAAGGCAACCGTTAAAATAAATGGACTTCAATTGTAATCTGCGTTTCGGATGGAAGCTGCCGTAAAAAACTATTAGGTCAACGGTTGATCAGAGACCCGTTTCTGCGTCCCACTTCCTAATTCCAGGTTACACTCTCATCAAGTAAAATCCAGTCAGTGATATCCCGATTCTTTTGTATAAAATAGTTCATCAAATACAGTCAATATGATCTCCCGGTAACCTCTACAATATTGTTGCTTTGCCTGACCCTTTTGTAAGATGTGACAACTTTGTTGCATGATGACAATATTGTTAGTTATTCCAAGTTTAAATAACGCGGATTATCAATGGGATAGGGGCTGGCATATTTTTCGCTAGTGGATACATATCCAGGCCCGGAGGCATGCAATGAATACTTTGAAAGACAAGATAAAAGAGCTGGAGCGCGAAGAGATCGTAAATGCCCTTAGGGAAAGCAACTGGGTTATGGCCAGGGCGGCGCGTAGGCTCGGCATAACCGAGAGGATGATAGGTTACAAGATCAAAAAACTGGGCATAAGAAAAATATTCGAGAGAGAGGGGGAAGGCAAAGAATTATAGACATGCAGCACCAGATGAGGAATGAATCGGACTTGAGTCCGAAAAAAAATCTTAATGGGGGACTTTAGAAATGAAGCGCATTATAGCATTACTTACAGCAATCTTTGCAGTATGTCTCGTGATTAACGTATACGCTGAAGAGCCGGCACCTGCAGCAACGCCCGCTCCGGTAGCAGAAGCGGCTCCGGCAGCAGCAGCGGCTCCGGCCGCTCCAGCAGCTCCGGCACCGGACGTGACCGGCAGCGTTTCTCTTACAGGTTTGAACAGGTATATTTTCAGGGGCGCGGAACTGGGCTCAAAGAGCGTGATATTGGAGCCTTCAGTAACCATTAACTATAAAGGGTTCTCGCTGAACGTATGGGGCAACATGGATACCGATCAGCATACGACCCAGGCCTTCACCGGCAACGGACAGAAGAGCTGGAATGAAACGGACCTCACCCTCAGCTACACCTATAATATCGACAAGCTGGCCCTCACAGGCGGTTATATTTACTACGGCACGAATTACACGCAGCAGACACAGGAAATTTATGTAAGCGGCACCTACGACATGATTGCACACCCAACGCTCTCGATCTATCGCGACATTGACGCGCATCCCGGCACCTATGTCAATCTTTCGTTCTCACAGTCCCTGCCTGTCTACAAGCTGTCTACCGGCGATGTCACAGTCGATCTGGGCGCAGGGTTCGGTTATTACCATGTGGATGATTCAGGGGAAAAGTATAGCGCCCTTCATGACGGCAATGTAAAGGTCGGTCTAACCATACCCGTAGCTAAGAACGTTGTAGTTCAGCCGTTTGTACAGGAATGGTTCCCGCTTTCAGGCACGGCGCATCATGATGCCACCCAGGTCAACCACGCAAATCCGGCAGGCCACATTGACCAGACTTTTGTGTATGGCCTCGGAACGACATTGAGCTTCTAAAAACAGTATCAATCAAGTTACTCATAAAAAAAGGAGTATCGCTATGGCAAAAGAACAACAACCTGTCACCAGAGGAACATTGGGCCTGACCGGTCTGACAATGAACGCGATGGCGCTGATCGCCCCCGGCGCGTTCCTGTGGTTAACCTTTCAGATGCAGGCACTATACGGCGCGCCGACGGCCGGATCTGACATATGGATCGGAATTCTCTTTGCGCTTCTGCTCTGCTTCGCCACTGCAATCAGCTACTCTGAGCTGGCGAAACTTTATCCAGGTCCAGGCTCTTCATATTTGTATGCGGAGCAGGCGTATCTTTCAAAAACGCATGCTTACAAGTTCGCCCGCATCGCTAAGTTTATTACTGGATGGGCGAGCCACTTATATTACTGGGTTTATCCCGGTGTCATGGTCGGCGTGACAGCTCTTCTCGCCGGCTTTCTGATGAACCAGTTCTTTCCGGACACCTTCAGCGGCACCTACAACAGTCCGATCTTCATGTGGCTCTTCTGCATGGTCTTTGCTTTCGGCGTGGCGTATATTGCATTTCGCGGCGTCACCGGCACGACTGCAGTCAATGTAGCAATCAATATAATACAGATTTCGGCACTGCTGGTCTTCGCAGTAATAGCAATCGGGTATCGTACTCAGCACCCCCAGGGAACTGTAGGCTACCATCTCTCCAACGGTATCGCAGTCAGTTACCAGGTTGCCCAAGATGTGGTGAAGGACGACAAGGGCAATCCGACTCCTGCGCTTGATGCCGACGGCAAGCCGACGATGGACAAGGACGGAAAGCCTGTATACCAGATGGCGGATATGATGGATGAAAAGACAGCTATGCCGGTACCTGCGGATAAGGACGGCAAGCCTGTAACAGACATGAAACTCGCCGCCCCGTTCACGGTCGATTATACTGACGGAGCAGTGACGAAGGATGACAAGGGGAACGATGTGTTCAACTACCATTCGACGGCAGGTTCGGTCGTATCTCCGCATGGCTTCAATTTCATCTTTATCCAAGCGGCCATAGCGATCCTGATCCTGGTCGGGTTCGAGTCGGTCACCTCGATGGGACAAGAGGCAAAGCATCCGACAAAAGACATTCCAAAAGCAGTACTTCTTTCGCTCGCAATCCAAGGTGCATTTTGCTACCTGATAGAGTACTTTGCTGCCGGCTATTTGCTCCATAACGGCTATACCATGCCTATGGCAGGCGCTTCAGGCGCGCCGATAGGCGATATGATGGTTATAGTCGGCACATGGTTGTTCGGCAGCTATGAGGCAGGCAAGGCATTCATGCTGGTCCAGGCTTTCACGGTCTTTCTGGCCCTTATCGGCACGACGCTCTCCTGTCTCAACACCGGTGCCCGCGTTACCTACGCGATGGGACGCGATGAAGAAGTACCATCCCATTTCGGTCTCATGCACGGCAAGAACCTGTCGCCTCACCGTGCCATCTGGACTTTGGCCGTGATCTCGGCGATTATCGGAATCGTAACAGTTACAGCTTATATGGGTGGCCAGGCTTCGGCGCCTGCGGCTCTGGACAAACATAACTTCTGGTACAGCATCGGCATCTTCTCTCCTGAGATGTATACGATACTTCCCAACTCGCTGCTCATAGTAACACTGATAAGCAATTTCGGCACATTTCTGCTCTATATGATCACATGCTGGATTGCTATGGTGGCTTTCAAGGAGCATCATTCTTTCAATACCATCAAACATGTGGTTATACCGATTCTCGGTTTGCTGGCCAACCTTGTAATCATGATCTTCTACCTTGTCGGGCCGTTCACAGTTGCTGGCATGAGCTGGAAGGAACCGTACATAGCGCTGGGCGTATGTGCAATCTGGGGCATTTACGGCGCTGTTTACTTTATGAAAAGCAGCAAGGCTAAAGGGAAGGACATCTTACTCAGCAGTCCTTCGAAATCATAAACAGGCCGGACTGTGCATCAGTTTCAAATTAAGATGGTCACCCTCAGGGGTGGCCATCCTTTTTGCACCGCATGCTTTCAATTTCACAAAATAAATGGTAAAGTGCTCTAACTATGGAACTGACCTACTCTGAACTTTCATCACCCGGACCGGCGCGGGAGAATAATGAGGATTATTTAGGCTCCTGGCAGCCGCAATCACTGGAAGAGAAGCGCAGGCTCGGCGCGGTGGCTGTGTTGGCTGACGGCGTGGGCGGGCTTAATTATGGAGAAGTAGCGAGCCGACTGGCTGTGGAAACTGCTCTGAAGACTTTTCGCGAGGCACCCGGCGAGCAGACCCCGCAGCAGTTGCTTACTCAAATGTTCAACTCGGCCAATCTTGCGGTATACGACAAAGGCATGGAGGACCACGGCAAGTCCCGTATGGCGACGACTTTGGCCATTGTCGTGCTTCGCAACAACGAAATCGTGGTGGGCAATGTCGGCGATTCTCGCGTATACCTAGTCCGCAAGGCAGAGATTANNCAGGATGCCAGGACAAGCGAGAACCGCTCTGTCCTGACACGCAGCGTCGGGCATGAACCGGTAATACGAGTAGATGTGGAGAGTGTTACTGTTTTTAAGGGCGACCGCATAGTGCTTTGTTCGGATGGCCTCTATTCGCACGTCGC